>JALZOK010000003.1 GCA_030857225.1 Actinomycetota bacterium | reverse complement strand
GTAGGCTCGCCGGAGCCGCCCGAGAGTGGAGGTGCCGGCTTTGCCGGCGCCGGAGCGGGAAACGGCGTAGGCTCGCCGGAGCCGCCCGAGAGTGGAGGTGCCGGCTTTGCCGGCGCCGGAGCGGGAAACGGCGTAGGCTCGCCGGAGCCGCCCGAGAGTGGAGGTGCCGGCTTTGCCGGCGCCGGAGCGGGAAACGGCGTAGGCTCGCCGGAGCCGCCCGAGAGTGGAGGTGCCGGCTTTGCCGGCGCCGGAGCGGGAAGCGGTGGCGCCCACATCACGCTGCTTGTCGAGTCGCGCCACGGCTACGCGAACCTTTGCCGCCTGTTGACGGCGGCTCACGCAGGCACACGAGGAGCCTTCCCCGTAGAGGCCGGGTATGCCCGGCCCCTACAACCATCGGTGTCATTGGACATGGTCGCGCAGCTCTCCGAAGGGCTTGTCTGCCTCTCCGGCTGCGCGCGGGTCGGGCTCGGTGTTCGCGACCCGAACGGCGCGGCGCGGCTCGCTCGAGTGTTCGGCCGCGAACGCTTCTTCATCGAGCTCCAGCGGCCGTTCGAGCGCGGAGACATGCACCGAAACGCAGCGCTCCGGGACCTCGCAGAGCACCTTGGAGTCGAGACAGTGGCGACCGGAGACGTCCACTCGCACCATCCGAGACGCACGCTTTTACAGGATGCTCTCGTAGCGATCCGCTGTCGGACCTCGCTCGAGGGCTGCGAGCCGGAGCGGCGGGGAAATAGAGAAGGCTTCTTGCGTTCGCCGGAAGAGATGGTCGAGCGCTTCTCCTTCGATCGCGCCGCCGCTGAGCGGAGTGGCGAGCTCGCACACAGGCTCGAGTTCGACCTCACCGAGGAGCTCGGCTATCGCTACCCGGACTTCTCGGATGGCCAGGCCCCGGCAATCCGCCAGCTCGCCGAGATCTGCAATCACGCTGTCGACGAGCGCTACCCAGCAAGTAACAGACTGTTGCTAGGTCAGGCTCACGCTCGCCTCGAGGACGAGCTGAAGCTGATCGAGGAGCTCGGGCTTGCCGGGTTCTTCCTGCTCCACCACGAGGTGCTCGAGCTCGCCCGCGAAGCCGCGCTCCAGGTACGAGGCCGGGACTCGCCGCGCCACTTTCTTCCGCCGGGCCGAGGACGTGGCAGCTCCGTCGGCTCGATCGTCTGCTACCTCACGGGCCTCTCCCACGTCGACCCGGTCGCGAACGACCTCTCGCTCGGGCGCTTCCTGAACCGCGAGCTCGCCTCGGTGCCGGACATCGATCTCGACTTCCCGCGCGACATCCGCGAGAAGCTGATCATCGCGGTCACCGAGCGCTACGGCCGCGAGCACGCAGCGCTCGTCGCGAGCTTTGCGACCTATCGTTCGCGCGGCGCCATCCGGGACGTCGGCAAGGCGCTCGGTCTCCCGCACGCCGAGCTCGAGCGGCTGGCGCGGCTCTCCGACGGCTGGGATGCGCGCAAGGTGGGAGAGGAGCTCGAGAAGCTCCCCGGCAAGCATGATTCCAAGCGCTGGCGGGCCTTCGCGTGGCTGGCTGGCGAGATCGCGGGGCTCCCGCGGCACGTCTCCCAGCACCCGGGCGGGATGATCGTCTCGACACGTCCACTGATCGAGCTCGTCCCCGTGCAGCCCGCGGCTATGGCCGGCCGCCAGCTCTGCCAGTGGGACAAGGACTCCTGCGCCGACGCCGGCTTCCTCAAGATCGACCTGCTCGGACTGGGGATGCTCTCGGCGGTCGAGGACTGCGTCGAGCAGATCGCGCGTGCGCATGGGGAGGTGATCGACCTCTCGCGGATCCCCTTCGACGACAAGGAGGTCTTTGCAGACATCCAGCGCGCGGACACGGTGGGTGCGTTCCAGATCGAGAGCCGAGCCCAGATGCAGAGCCTCCTGCGCACGAAGCCGGAGAACCTCGACGACCTCACCGTCCAGGTTGCGCTCGTCCGACCGGGGCCGATTCAGGGAAAGGCGGTGCACCCGTACATCGACGCGCGTGAGCGGCTGCGGGGGGATCCCTCGTACGTCTGGCCCGTCGACCACGAGCTCTTGCGTGAGCCGCTGAACTCGACGTTCGGCGTCGTCGTCTTCCAAGACCAGGTGCTCGGGGTCGCGATTGCGCTTGCAGGGTTCACGGTGGGGGAGGCCGAGGGGCTGCGGCGAGCGATGAGCCGCAAGCGCAGTCACGACGCGCTCGAGGCCTACCGCGGGCGATTCGTCGCGGGCGCGGCGGCAATGGGAGTCGACGCCGGGACCGCTGACCAAGTCTTCGACAAGCTCGTCGGCTTCTCGGGCTTCGGCTTCCCGAAGGCGCACGCGGCTGCATTCGGCCTGCTCGCCTACCAGTCGCAGTGGCTACGGCGGCACTTCGCCCCGGAGTTCCTGTGCGCGCTCCTGAACGCCCAGCCGATGGGTTTCTATCCACCTGCGACCCTGGTTCGAGACGCCCAGCGGCGAGGGGTGGAAATCCGTCCAGCTGACGTCAATCTGAGTGATGCGCGCTGCTCGATCGAGCTCGACGACGAACCGCGAAGCCCCCCAAGTTACAAGTTGTTACAAGGCGATTTTGCTGCACGTTGCGCAATTCATCCTTGTGACAATGTGTCACGAGGTTTTAAGGAGGCAGTGCGAATCGGGATCTCGTACGTCACCGCGGTGGGGTTCGACGACGCGAAGGCCCTCGTCGCCGAGCGCGAGGCGAACGGGCCGTTTCGCGACATCGGCGACCTCGCCCGCCGAGCGTCGCTCTCCCGCGATGGCGTCGAAGCGCTCGTCAAGAGCGGCGCGTGCGGCGGCTTCGGCCGCCCGCGTCGGGAACTCCTCTGGGAGCTCGGTCTCGTCCTCAGGCCGCAGTCGGTTCCGGGAACGAGAGGAGAGGCGAAGCAGCTCCCGCTCTCGCTCGATCCGACAGCCGAGACGCCCGCGCTCCGCGACCTGACGCGCTGGGAGCTCATGCTCGCCGACTACCGGCACACAGGGCTGTCGGTCGGGACGCATCCGCTCTCGCTCCTCCGCCCGCATCTCCCCGCGGGAACGCTCTCGAGTGCCGACCTGCTCGAGCAACCGCACGGCCGAAGCGTGGCCGTCGCGGGGATGGCCATCGCGCGCCAACGGCCCTCGACCGCGAACGGCATCGTCTTCATGCTGCTCGAGGACGAGCACGGGCAGGTCAACCTGATCGTCCAGCCACACGTGTACGAGCGCCATCGGGCGACGGTGCGCGGCGAGCCCCTCGTCCTCGCCTATGGCCGCTTCGAGAAGGTGAAGGAAAACCGGAATGTGCTCGTCTCTCGCATCGAGTCGCTGGGGCCGCTCGCGCGCACCGTCGCCGAAAGCGATGCTGTCTGGGAGTCGCTCCCGCGTGCCCACCACTTCGGGCATCGCTGAGGGTTCTATGCTCGCGCTCGTGAAGGACACGCGCTACGACCCCCAGCACATCGCACGTTTCTTCGACAACTACGGCGAACGCGAATGGGACCGTTTCGAGGGATCTGCCATGGATCGTGTGAACCTCGAGGTTCATCTCCGCCTGCTTCGCGAGCGCATCCGGTCCGGAGACCGCGTCCTCGAGGCGGGAGCAGGACCGGGACGGTTCACGCTCGAGCTCGCGACGCTTGGCGCAACGGTCGTCGTGGGTGACATCTCGCCACGGCAACTCGAGCTGCATGCGGAGAGAACGATCGCCGTGGAGGCTTCGATCGAGTCGCGCGAGCTCCTCGACATCGTCGATCTCAGCCGCTACCCCGATGCCTCGTTCGACGCGGTTGTCTGCTTCGGCGGACCTCTCAGCTACGTGCTGGACGAGGCAGACGCCGCGCTCATCGAGCTTCTCAGGGTCACGAAGCCGAGCGGTCACGTCCTGGTCAGCGTCATGTCTCTGCTCGGTGCGGCACGTGCATTCTTCCCGGCCTTCCCGGAGCTAATCGAGGAGTTCGGCTGGCAGCGCGCCGTCGAAGATGTGTTCGCGACCGGTGACCTTTCGGCTGATCTCAACCACGGCCACGTGCTGCGGCTGTACCGCTGGAGCGATCTCGAGGAGTTGTTCTCGAGACACGCTTGCCGTGTGGTCGCGGCCTCGGCCGCGAACTTTCTCTCAATCGACAACGCGCAGTGGGAGGACCGCTTTCTCGAACTCGAGATCGAAGCATGTCGAGAGCCCGGAGCCCTTGATGGCGGCACGCACATCGCCGCCGTCCTCGAGCGCGTGTGAGGGCCGCAACACCATGGCTCTCGTCGTCCGTACCTGGAACGTCTTCCACGGGAACGCGCTGCCGCCGCGCCGGCGCGGGTTCTTACGGGAGATGATCGAGCTCGTCTGTCAGGACGCCCCTGACGTCGTCTGCCTGCAGGAGGTTCCCGTCTGGGGGCTCGCCCGCCTCGAGGAATGGAGCTCGATGCAGGCTCTGGCGGTCGTCGCGCGTCCTCCACGTGTTCCGGGCAGGCCCGGCGTGCGGGTCACCCGATGGAATCAAGGCCTTTTCCGCTCCGCCTTCGTGGGTCAGGCGAACGCCGTCCTCGTCGCTCGCTCCCTGGCAGCGGAAGATCGCGGCCACATGCAGATCAGCGATCCTGGACGCGAGCGTCGCGTCGTTCAGGCAGTCGGTGTTGCTGAGAAGTATCTGATCACAAACCTGCACGCGAACCGTGGCCGGGAGGTGGCGGAGTTGGAGCTGGAACGAGCTCGCGCGTTTGCGGAGGCGGCTACACGCTCGGGAGAGACCGTCGTTCTCGCCGGCGATTTCAACCTGCGCGACTTCCAGCTCGACGGCTACTCGGCCCCGACAGAAGGCATCGACCACGTCCTTGTGCTGGGAGCCTCCGCCTCGGCTCCGCTCGTCTGGCCGACCGGACGCCGCACGAGCGACGACATCGTTCTGTCAGATCACGCGCCGGTCGAGGTGTCCATCTGGTGACGTTTCCATTAGTGTCGTGGTCGATTCGCCGTGGCTGGAGTGACCTTCGAGGGAGTAGGCAAGGTCTATCCCGACGGAACCCGGGCTGTGCTCGGCATGGACCTGGAGATCTCCGACGGGGAGTTCATGGTGCTCGTAGGCCCTTCGGGCTGCGGAAAGACGACGGCGCTCCGCATGGTCGCCGGGCTCGAGGAGATCAGTGAGGGCGTACTGAAGATCGGCGACCGGGTCGTGAATCGCGTGCCTGCACGTGATCGGGATATCGCGATGGTCTTCCAGAGCTACGCGCTCTATCCGCACCTCACGGTGTACGACAACATCGCCTTCGGCCTGCGCCTCCGGAAGACGCCGAAGGAAGAGATCGACAAGCGCGTCCGCGAAGCCGCTCACGTCCTCGGGCTCGAGGCATTCCTGGACAAGAAACCGCGTGCGCTCTCTGGCGGTCAGCGCCAGCGAGTGGCCATGGGTCGGGCGATCGTGCGCGAGCCACAGGCGTACCTGATGGACGAGCCCCTTTCGAACCTGGACGCGAAGCTCCGGGTCCACATGCGAGCCGAGATCGCGAGCCTGCAGACGGAGCTCGGCGTGACCACGGTCTACGTCACCCACGACCAGGTCGAGGCCATGACGATGGGCGATCGCGTCGCGGTCATGCGAAAAGGGGAGATCCAGCAGGTCGCACCTCCGCAGGAGCTCTACGAGCGGCCGGTCAACCTCTTCGTGGGCGGCTTCATCGGGTCACCGGCGATGAATCTCGTCGAGGCCAGGATCGAGCGAGACAACGGTCGCCTCGCGGTGCAGATGGGTGAGCACGCTCTCGCCCTCGGCGACGACGTGCTCGCGACAAGACCCGCGCTCGAGCGTTACGTCGGTCGCAAGATCGTCGTTGGTGTGCGTCCGGAGAATCTCGAGGACGCCGCGCTCGAGCCAGACACACCTGAGGATCAGCGGTTGCGAGGCGTCGTCGTGCTGCGCGAGCCGCTCGGCTCGGAGATCGTCGCGCACTTCACGGTTGCCGCGCCACCTGCCCTGACCGAGGACGTGCGCGAGCTCGCCCGCGACGTGGGTCAGGAGAGTGCTGTGCAGGCGGCAGCTGCTGAGGGCGCCAACGAGACGGTCATGGTCGGTCGCTTCGGTCCTCGCTCGCGGATCAAGAACGGCGATGTCGTAGATGTCGCGGTCGAGACCGGCGCGCTCCACTTCTTCGACATGGAAACCGGCCTCGGGGTTTACTCGCAGGACGGGCAGGCGAAGCTCGACACACAGTCAAACAACGGGGAAGGAGCACAGGGATGAGAAAGCGATGGCTCGTGTTCGCGCTGCTGGTGGGCGTGCTCGCGTTCGTGGCCGCAGGGTGCGGCGGGGGTGACGATGAAGGCGGTGCTGGGGGCAGCGAGGATGTCTCGGGCGAGATCGCGATCATGGCGATCTGGGCCGCCGAGGAGCAGGCGTCGTTCGAAGCCGTGGTAGAGGGCTTCAATGAGCTGTATCCCAACGTCGAGGTCAAGTACACATCCGGCGGTGACAACCTCGCGCCGCTGCTCGCAACCGCCGTGGAGGGTGGCAACCCGCCCGATCTCGCGGCCATCGCCCAGCCGGGGTTGATGGCGGACTTCGCCGGGAAGAGCGCGATTCAGCCGCTCGACGATCTTCGCGACGCAATCGTCGACAACTTCGGCGAATCGGCGGCGGACGTCGGCGCCGTCGACGGGACCCAGTACGGACTTCTGTTCAAGGGTTCGAACAAATCGACCATCTGGTACAACGTCGCGTCCTTCGAGGAGGCCGGCGTCGAGCCACCCGAGGACTGGGAGGGACTCAACGAGGCGGCGGCCACGCTCAAGGCTGCCGGCATCACGCCGTACTCGGTCGGGGTCGACGTCGGCTGGCCGATGACCGACCTCTTCGAGAACATCTACATCCGCTCCGCCGGAGAGGAGATGTACGACCAGCTCGCGCGGCACGAGATCCCGTGGACCGACCAGTCCGTCAAGGACGCGCTAGCGATCATGGCCGAGGTTGTCGGTGACTCGGAGAACCTTGCGGGCGGGACCGAGAGCGCACTCCAAACCGAGATGCCGGCCTCCGTCGCCAACGTGTTCACCGACTCGCCGAAGGCGGCGATGGTGATCATCGGCGATTTCGCACCGGCGCAAGGTGAGTTCACGCTCGAGCCCGAGACGGGATACAACGTCTTCACGTTCCCGTCGATCGAAGGTTCTGGCCCGTCGGTCATCGGCAGCGGCGACCTGTTCGTGCAGTTCAAGGACAGTCCGGCAGCGGACGCGTTCCTCGAATACCTGACGACCCCTGAGGCGGCCGAGATTTGGGCGGCCCGCGGTGGGTTCTCGTCGCCGAACAAGAACATTGACCTAGGCGTCTACCCCGATGAGATCACGCGGGTGACTGCCGGCGCCCTCGCCGAGGCGGAGTCCTTCCGCTTCGACATGTCCGACCTGCAGCCGTCGGCGTTCGGAGGCACCCCCGGAGCGGGGCTCTTCAAGCACTTCACGGACTTCGTGGCCAACCCGGACGACATCGACGGGATCACGGAGAAGATGGAGGCCGACGCAGCGAAGGCATTCGGCTAAGGCAGGACGGCTTACTCGAGCATGAGCGAGTCGGTGTCAACGGCGGAAGCCCCACTGCGGGGGCTTCCGCCTGCAGACGGCGAGCCGGGAATCTGGCAGCGGTACGGGGTCGTGGCCGTGTTCCTCGGGCCCGCGCTCATCCTGCTCGGCGTCTGGGTCGTGTACCCGACGATCCGCACGATCCTTCGGAGCTTCTTCGACCGCAGCGGCGACGAGTTCGTCGGGCTGGACAACTACCAGACGCTCTTCTCGGACGACACGCTGCTCACGGCGATCAAGAACAACGTCCTCTGGCTCTTGATCGTCCCCGCCCTCGTCACGGCGATCGGGCTCGTCTTCGCCGTCCTCCTCGAGCGCGTCCGCTTCTCCGTTGCGTTCAAGGTGGCGGTGTTCATGCCGATGGCGATCTCGCTCTTCGCCGCCGGCGTCATCTGGCGCCTGATGTACGAAAAGGACCCCGATCAGGGCACGGTCAATGCCGCAGTCGCGGTCGTGAAAGACGCGGTCACCCCGTCCGGCGTGCTCTCCGCGGCGCAGCCCTCGACGGATGCGCTGCAAGGAGGCCCAAAGGGCGGCCTCGTGCTCGAGAGACCGCTGGAGAAGGGAGCGGTTGCGCAACTCGGCCTCACCGGGATTCGATCGTCGGACGTCCCGGCGGACGCCGAGCAGGCGGCCGTGCCGGAAGCGCTCGTCGGCGGGATCACGGGCGTCGTGTGGAGAGACTTCAAGCCGGGCGGCGGCATCGCCGGCGAAGTCGAGGCCGAAGAGCTCGGGCTGCCAGGAGTGACCGTCGAGCTTCGCGACGAGAACAGCCGAAGCGTCCTCGAGACGCAGACCGAGGCAGACGGCACGTTCACGTTCGAGGAGGTCGAGGCCGGGTCCTATCGCACTGCAATCGGGCCGGACACGTTCTCCGAGCCCTACGCGGGAGTCTCGTGGCTCGGAGCGAGCCTGATCACCCCGGCGATCATGCTGTCGTACATCTGGGTCTGGGCCGGCTTCGCGATGGTCGTGATCGCGGCGGGACTGGCGGCGATCCCGCGCGACCTGCTCGAGGCGGCTCGAACGGACGGCGCGACCGAGCTGCAGGTGTTTCGTCGCGTCACGATCCCGCTGCTGGCGCCGGTCCTGACGGTCGTCTTCATCACGATGCTGATCTACGTGCTGAAGGTGTTCGACATCGTGATCGCGGTCGCGCCCGGCTCGGTGCAGGACGACGCGAACGTGATCGCCCTCGCCATGTGGCGCACGTCGTTCGGGGGCGTGAACGACTTCGGGTTGGGATCGGCGATCGCCGTGTTCCTGTTCCTGCTCGTCATCCCCATCCTGGCGGTCAACGTCCGCCGCTTCCGGAGGGAGGTCTAGCCGTGACGACCGCGGAGATCGACGCTGGCGAGGTCGACGTCCGAGAGCCGACGGCCGCGAAGATCATTCGCTTCCTGGGACGGACGCCAGTGTACCTCCTGCTGACGTTCCTCGGGCTCCTCTGGCTCGTACCCACGATCGCTCTCTTCTTCACCTCGCTGCTCGGGCCCGCTGTCATCGGGACGACCGGCTGGTGGGAGATCCTCTCGACACCGAGCCTCGGAACGCTCGAGAACTATCGCGAGATCTTCGACAACGAGGCGATCACCTCCGCGCTCGTGACGACGATCTGGGTCTCGATCGGTTCGACGATCCTGCCCATCGGCCTGGCGGCGCTCGCCGCCTACGCGTTCGCCTGGCTCGAGTTTCCCGGGCGTGACTGGCTCTTCCTCATCGTGGTGGCGTTGCTGGTCGTTCCGATCCAGATGGCGTTGATCCCGATCTTCTCCCTCTACAACGATCTTGGCCTGTTCGACACTATTCTCGGTCTGATCCTCTTTCACACCGCCTTCGGGTTGCCGTTCGCGATCTTCCTGCTCAGGAACTTCTTCATCGGAATCCCGCGCGACCTGCTCGAGGCAGCGCGTATCGACGGCGCGTCGGAGCTACGGATTTTCGTACGGCTCATCCTCCCGCTCGGGTTGCCGGCGATCGCCTCCCTCGCGATCTTCCAGTTCCTCTGGGTGTGGAACGACCTGCTCGTGGCGCTCACCTTCGCTCGTGACACGCAGCCGATCACCGTCGCCATCTTCTCGCAGTTGCGCCAGTTCAGCGGCAACATCGAGATCATCGCCCCGGCTGCGTTCGTCTCGCTTGCGATCCCGCTCGTCGTCTTTTTCGCGTTCCAGCGCTACTTCGTCGAGGGGCTTCTGGCCGGCTCGGTCAAGTAGGGGCGAGGCTCGACTTGCCCTGGGCGGCGAGCTTTCGTTCGAGCGTGAAGGCGGTTTCGACGAGGGAAAGGTGCGTGAAGGCCTGCGGGAAGTTGCCAACGAGCCGCTTTCGCTCGGTGTCGTACTCCTCTGCGAGCAGCCCTAGGTCGTTTCCGAGCGAGAGCAATCGCTCGTAGAGCTCCACCGCCTCGTCCGTCCGGCCCTGCTGGGCGAGCACCGCGACCAGCCAGAAAGAGCATGGTAGGAAAACGCCTTCGCCCGGGGGAAGTCCATCTACGTCGACGTTCTCGGTGTCGGCGCGGTAGCGCTCGACGAAGCCATCGCGCATGAGCTCTCGCTGAACCGCCTCCACGGTACGGACCACCCTTCCGTCGCTCGCCGGCAAGAAACCGACGAGCGGGATAAGCAGGAGGCTTGCATCGAGCCGGTCCGAGCCGTAGTACTGCACGAATGAGCCCCGCTCGTCGTTGTATCCGTGCTCGAGAATGTCATCCCGGATCGCGTCCCTCGTCGCGCGCCATCGGTCGAGCGGTCCGTCTCGACCGAGGCTCTCGATGGACTTGACCGCGCGGTCGAACGCCACCCAAGCCATGACTTTGGAGTGCGTGAAATGCCGGCGCGGCCCTCGCACTTCCCAGATCCCCTGATCCGGCTCCCGCCACCCCGACTCGAGCCAATCGAACACCTTGCTGGTCAGGGCCCACGCCGGGTCGGACGCCTCGAGACCCCGCTTGCGTGCCATGTGGAGCGCGTCCACGATCTCGCCGTAGACGTCGAGCTGCAGCTGGTCTGCCGCGTCGTTTCCGATCCGCACCGGCTTCGAGTCCTCGTAGCCCGCGAGCCACGGCAGCTCCAGCTCGATGAGCCGTCGCTCCCCGGCGACCCCGTACATCACCTGAATGTCCTCGGGGGATCCGGCGATCGCGCGGAGGAGCCAGTCACGCCACGCGCGGGCCTCGTCGATGTATCCCGCGCGGAGGAACGCCAGCAGCGTGAGCGTCGCGTCACGGAGCCAGCAGAAGCGGTAGTCCCAGTTCCGCACACCGCCGATCGCCTCCGGCAGAGACGTCGTCGGAGCAGCGACGATCCCGCCCGTCGGAGCGTAGGTGAGCGCCTTGAGCGTGAGGAGCGAACGTCTCACCGCCTTCTCCCAGCGTCCGGCGGCAGTGCAGCGGCCGATCCATTCCTCCCAGTAGTCGATCGTGTCGGCCAGCGCCTGCTCCGCGTCGATGGCTTCGGGAAGCGGCTCGTTCGACGGGGTCCATGTCAGTACGAACGGCACGCGGTCGCCTTCCTCGACCGTGAACTCGGCATACGTGCGGAGATTTCGCCCTTCCAGGGCGACCGGTGTTCGCAGGGAGATGGCGTCGGGACCCGCGATACCGACCAGCGTCTCGTCGATCGTTCGAACCCACGGGACGATGGAGCCGTAGTCGAAACGCAGGACGAGCTCCATGAGCATGTCGACGCGCCCACGGACGCCTTCGACTATGCGGACTACGTCGGGCGCCTCTCCGCGCGGAGGCATGAAGTCGATGAGCCGAACAGCGCCTGTCGAGGTCTCGAGCTCGGTCTCCAGCACGAGCGTGTCTCCGCGGTAGCTCCGACCAGGCGAGTGGAACTCACCCTCGGGCTGGATCGTCCAATGCCCGTTGTCCGAGTCGCCGAGCAGGGCCGCGAAGATCGCGCCCGAATCGAAGCGGGGCAGGCAGAGCCAGTCGATGCAACCGTGGCGGCTTACGAGCGCCGCGGTCTGCAGGTCTCCGATCAGCCCGTAGTCCTCGATCAGGGCCACTATTCGCCTTCCTCGAGAAACGACGCGTAGCGTTTGAAGCGCTTCAGCGCCGAGCGGTTGAACGCTTCGCGATAGTCATGGGCGGTCGCCTCGTCGAGTGCGCCCGCGTATGACTCTCGGATGTCGTAGAGCCGCTCGCCGACCGCGTCCACCACCAGCTGATAGTCGCCGAAGAGCTCCTCGGATTTCTCACGCTCCGCGTTCGTCCAAGCCGTGTCCGCTGCTTTTCCCTCGGCTAGGAGAGCGGCTTCGTCGGCGCTGAAGATGTCGAGCTGGCGCTCGACCACCTCGCGGAAACGTCCTCGTCCCAGCATCAGAGAAGCTCCCTGTACAGGTCGACGTGAGCAGCGGCCGCTGCCTCCCAGGTGAGCTCGGCACGTGCTGCCTCGGCGCCCCGGCGTGCGGCGTGCAGGGCGTCCGGATCCGCGAGAAGCAGCTCCAGAGCGAGCGCCATACCCCCGACATCGCCCGGCTCCACGACTGCTCCTGCGCCGAATCGGGTGACGACCTCGCCGAGCCCGCCGATGTCGTAGACGATCGCGGGCACTCCCGCCCCGAGCACTTGGAGAAGCGCTCCGGAGACGTCGATCTCGGACCGGTACGGAAACAGAGCGACGGTCGCCTCGGAGAGCGCACGCCTGATCTCGAAGTCGGGGAGGAAGCCGAGCCGCCACTCTGCCCGGTCGCCGGCCGTAGCCTGCAAACCATCCAGCGGCACACGCGGGTCGCCCGCCACGAGCAGGCGCGCTCCGTCGACCCGGAGAACCGCCTCCACCGAGTCCTCCGTGCCCTTGTACGGGCGGATCAGGCCGAGCGCCAGCGCGGTGCGGCCGTCATCCCGCCGGTCCACGTCCGAGCGGAAGGCCGGGTGGGGGATGACTCGAAGGCGCTCCTCGGCGATGCCGAACGCGGCCAGCGAGTCGTGTCCCCGTTGCGAGTGCACGACGATGCGTTCGCAGCGGTCGAAGAGCGCACGCCAGAGCTCGGTCCGGGCGGCGGTGCGCCGCGGGATGATGTCATGCGCGGTGAAGACGACGCGCGAGCGCGGACGGAACAGCCAGCGGTCGAGCTCGGGCGCGCCGAACCACTGCATGTGCAGCACATCGGGCTTGTGCGTTGCGAGCTGGGCCATCCCCAACGGGTGCTCCAACGCTTTCACGACCAGTCGCGCCCTGGACGAGCCCATTCTCGACGAGATCGGATAGAACCACTCGCGCGCGACGTATCGCTGCGGACGAGCCACGGCGCCGAAACGAAAGCGCGAGGTCGCGAGCTCCACTTCGACGCCGGCATGGGCGAGCGCGGCCGCCAGCGACCGGTCGTACGGGGGCGTATACGCGGGAGGATCCGCGAGCAGAACGCGCATGGGTCGAAACAGTAGAGCCATCGTCGGCAGAATCCCCCGCGTGACGTTCGAGCAGGCACGTGCGCAGTTCCCGGTGCTCGAGCGCGTCGCATATCTGCAGGCCGGCAGCGCCGGACCGCTGGCGCGGCAGACGACCGAGGCCATGGCTGTCGAGGAGGAACGAAACCTGCACGAGGGTAGGGTCGGGCTCGAGTACATCGAGCGGGTGCTCGCGCTCCGCGCCGAGCTGCGGGCTGACCTGGCCGGCCTTGTCGACGCCGATGCTGAGCAGGTTGCCCTGACCGCATCGACCACGGACGGGTGCAATCTCGTCCTGGCAGGGCTCGACCTCAAACCCGGCGACGAGGTGATCACGACCACGGACGAGCACTTCGGGCTCATCGGCCCGCTGCATGCTTCAGGCGCGCACGTGGTGGTGGTTTCGCCGGATCCGGGTGCAATCGTGGCTGCGGTGACTCCGAGGACGCGTCTTCTCGCCGTCTCGCACGTTCTCTGGACAACCGGACAAGTGCTTCCCGTTCGGGAGCTTCGTGAACGAACAGGGATCCCGATCCTCGTCGACGGAGCGCAGTCCGTGGGCGCGATCGAGGTGGAAGCCTCCGGACTCGACTTTCTCACGATCTCCGGGCAGAAGTGGCTCTGCGGTCCCGAGTCGACGGGCGCGCTGGTCGTCGCCGATCCCGAAAGGTTGCGAGTCGCGCGGCCGAGCTACTTCTCGCAGCAGGCGTATGAACCAGACGGTGCATTCGAGCCGTGGCCGGGAGCTCGCCGCTTCGACCCGAACTGGGTGCCCACCGCGCTCATGTCCGGATTGCTCGCCGCGGTGCGCCTTCGTCCGGAGTGGCGATTCGAGCGCGGCATCGAGATGGCAGAGCGTTGCCGGAAGCTGCTCGTAGATTCCGGCGAGGATGTGGTCTCACCGAGCGAGCGCGCGACCATCGTCTCTTGGCGTCCCGAACGAGAGGCATCCGCTGACGTTGTTGCCCGGTTGGCGTCGGCCGGAGTCGTCGTTCGCGACATTCCGAAGACGGGGCTTGTCCGTGCGTCCGTCGGCTGGTGGACGAGCGACGACGATCTCGAGCGGCTCGTATCCGGGTTGAAAGGCTAGATGCAGTATGTGCTTCGACGCTGACTCTTCTCCGCCGATTCCGGCTGTCTCCGGTGCGGCAGTCTCCCACAGGGACCTCGTCCTGGAGGCTTCGGACGAAACCCGACTCGCAGCGTTCGCCGCCTCTCCGGACGAGGCGAGCGGTGTGGGCATCGTCGTCCTACCGGACGTGCGCGGCCTTTACCGCTTCTATGAGGAGCTGGCGCTTCGGCTTGCCGAGCACGGTCACTCGGCGATCGCGATCGACTACTTCGGTCGCTCAGCAGGACCGGAAAAGCGAGACGACGACTTCGAGTACATGCCCCACGTCGATCAGACGACGCAAGTTGGGATTCAGAGCGACATCCGAGCCGCTGTCGACTACCTGCGCTCGCCCGAGGGAGGAGCCTGCAATGCGATCTTCACCCTCGGCTTCTGCTTCGGCGGACGGAACTCGTGGCTGGCTACGGCGAGCGGACACGGCCTCGCGGGAGCGATCGGGTTCTACGGACGACCTGGATCCGGCCGCGATGCGTCACCGGGACCGATCGAGCGCGCGGCAGAGCTAGCGGCTCCGATCCTCGGGCTGATGGGCGGAGACGACACGGGCATTCCGCAAGAGGACGTCACAGCCTTCGACGAGGCGCTCGACGCAGCCGGCGTGGAGCACGAGCTCGTCGTCTACCCCGGGGCGCCGCACAGCTTCTTCGACCGCAAGCACGAGGAGTTCGCAGCGGCATCCGAGGATGCCTGGGCACGCACTCTGACCTTCGTCGGTCGCTATTCCTGAGGCGCGTGGGCCGCGGTCCTGAGACCGAGCTCCTTCGCGAGGGGCTGCATCGCCGAGACGACGTTCGCGATGTGCTCGTCGAGCTCGAGTCCGAGGAGCTCGGCGCCCTCGTAGACCTCGTCGCGGTGCACCCCCGCCGCGAAGGACGGCTGCTTCAGCTTTTTCTTCACCGACTTCGGCTCGAGGCCGTCGAGCCCCGTCGGTCGCACGAGCCCGCAGGCATGGACGAAGCCGGAGAGCTCGTCGCAGGCGAACAGCGTCTTCTTCAAGGGTGTGTCGCGCGGCATCGCGAGGTGCTCCGCGTGCGAGAGCACGCCCTCGATCAGCTCCTCCGGGTAGTTCTCCTCGCGCAGGATCGGTGCGCCGTCCTGGGGATGCTTGTCGAGCGTGGGGTGGATCTCGTAGTCGAAGTCGTGGAGCAGTGCTACGCAGCCCCAGAGCTCCTCGTCCTCGCCGCCCAGGCGCGCGTAGTGGCATACCGACGCCTCCACGGCGAGCGCGTGTCGCAGCAACGCCTCACTCTTGGTATAGCGCGTAAGTGTGTCCCAGGCCTGATCGCGGGTCGGCCGCACCGCGGACTACGATAGCCGCTGCCCGTTGGCTCTCTCGAACCTCCAGCAGACCGCCGCGCCGTACGGCACCTGGTCGTCACCCATCACCGCCGAGATGGTGGCGCGCGCGGGGACGCGATTGAGCGCCGTGTGGCTCGAACAGGGCACGACCTGGTGGCTCGAAGGTCGTCCCGCCCAGAACGGGCGCGTGGTCTTGATGAAGGAGGAGCCGGGTGGCGATGCCGTCGACGCTGTTCCGTCCGGGTTCAACGTGCGGACGATGGTGCACGAGTACGGAGGCGGCGCGTACTCCGTCCACGGAGCAACCGCCTACTGCTCGAACTTCGAGGATCAGCGCCTCTACCGCGTCGACCCGGGAGCCGAGCCCGTGGCGATCACCAAGGCGGTCGAAGGAACGAAGCACCGCTATGCCGACGGACGCGTGACGCAGGACGGCCGCCTGTGGATCGGCGTTCGCGAGCGTCACGACGAGGGCGAGCGCTCCCGCGACGTCGTCAACGAGCTCGTGGCCATCCCTACGGACGGGTCCACGGAGCCGAGGATCATCGCGGGCGGACGCGACTTCTACTCGAGCCCCCGCATCTCGCCGAACGGAGCGCGAATCAGCTTCCTGGCGTGGAACCTTCCCTGGATGCCCTGGGACGGCTGCGAGCTCTTCGTAGCCGAGCTCTCGTCCGATGGGACGCTCGAGAACGTCACGCAGGTCGCGGGACGCAACGGTGAGGAATCGATCTGGCAGCCCGAATGGAGCCCCGACGGCGACCTCGTGTTCGCGAGCGATCGCAGCGGCTGGTGGAACCTCGAACGGATACATGGCGGCGCGCGGCGCGTGCTGCACGCGGCAGAAGCCGAGTTCGGCTACCCGGCCTGGGTGTTCGGACTGCGATCGTTCGCGTTCCTGGACGACGGTCGGATCTTCGCCTCGTACGATCAGGGCGGCCGCACCACCTTCGCGCTGCTCGACCCCGAAAGCGCGACGCTCTCAGACGTCGACCTGCCCTACGACGCGTTGTCGAGTCCTTTCGTCGCGGCCGAGGGGACGACCGTGGTCTTCGTCGCCGGATCCGCGACGATCCCCAGCCAGATCGTCCGCCTCGATGTCTCGACCGAGGAAACGAGGACACTGCGGAAGAGCTCGAGCGTCTCGGTGGATTCCTCGCACTTCTCGGTGCCACGTGCAATCGAGTTCCCTACCGAGGGAGGTCTGAGCGCGCACGCCCTGTTCTATCCGCCTTCGAGCCCCGAGTTCGCCGGCTCCGAAGAGGAACGACCTCCACTGATCGTGATGAGCCACGGCGGGCCGACCTCGAGCACGTCTCCTCTTTTCAGCCTCGACTTGCAGTTCTGGACGAGCCGGGGCTTCGCTGTCGTGGATGTGAACTACGGGGGTTCGACCGGCTACGGGCGGGCGTATCGCGAGCGGCTCAACGGTCAGTGGGGTGTCGTCGACCTGCAGGACTGTGTGAACGCCGCCCGCTACCTCGTCGCCGAAGGCGAAGCGGACGGCGAGCGTCTCTTGATCACGGGTGGCAGCGCCGGCGGCTACACCACGATCTGCGCGCTGACGTTCACGGACGACTTCGCGGCCGGAGCCTCGTACTTCGGCATCGCGGATCTCGAGCAGTTCGGCGGCGGCGACACCCACAAGTTCGAGCTCGAGTACGAGCACACGCTCGTCGGTCCCTATCCGCAGGCGGTGGAGCTCTACCGTGCTCGGAGCCCGATCCACTTCGTCGAGCAGATCTCGACGCCGATGCTCGTCCTGCAGGGCGCGGACGACAAGGTCGTACCGCCTTCACAAGCGGAGCTCATCGTCGCGGCGCTTCGTGAGCGGGGAATCCCACACGCCTACCTGCTCTTCGAGGGCGAGGGACACGGGTTCCGCAAGGCGGAGAACATCGTGACCTCGCTGGAGGCAGAGCTCTCCTTCTATGCGCAGATACTCGGCTTCGAGCCGGGCGACCCGTTGGAACGACTTGGGATCGAACATCTCCCTACCTGACCTCCGAGGCGGCGCGAGGACCGCCGAGTACGATTCCCGCGCCATGCAGACCTTCGTGATCGAAGGCGGACGCGCGCTCAGCGGCACCGTCCGCGCGGCAGGCAACAAAAACGCCGCTCTTCCGATCCTCGCGGCGACCCTGCTCGCCTCGGACGAGGTGCGGCTCTCGAACGTCCCGCGGATCCGCGACGTCGAGACGATGGTCGCTCTCCTCGCAGATCTCGGGGCAGACATCGAGTGGACTGGATCGAATGAGATCCGGGTCGATCCCAGGGGAGTCGACAAGACCAACCTCGATCCCGAGCTCTGCCGAGAGATTCGTGCGTCGTTCCTGCTCGCCGGGCCGCTTCTCGCACGGTTCGGTCGCGTGCGGGTACCGCCACCCGGCGGGGACGTGATCGGCCGTCGCCGTCTCGACACCCACATTCATGCGTTCCAGGAGCTGGGGGTTGACGTCGAGCTGAACGGCGCCTACGAGATGAGCACGAAGGGCCTCCGCGGCAAGCGCATGTACCTGGACGAGGCCTCGGTCATGGGAACCGAGAACGCCGTCATGGCCGCGGTCCTCGCCGAGGGCGAGACCGTCGTCGGCCATGCCGCGTGTGAGCCCCATATCCAGGATCTCTGCCGCTTTCTCGTCTCACTCGGCGCGAGGATCGAAGGAATCGGCTCGAACGTCTTGCACATCGAGGGCGTCGACACGCTCGGCGGCGGCGGCCACCGGATCGGGCCGGAGCACGTCGAGGTCGCAAGCTTTGCGGCGCTGGCTGCCCTCACCGGTGGCGACGTCACCATCGAGGATGTCGAGCCCGACGACCTGATCGCGATCATCCCGGCCTTCCGCAAGCTCGGTATCCGCATGGACGTGGAGGAGCGCGCGGTGCATGTAGCCCCCGGCCAGGATCTTCGCGTGGTCGACGATCTCGGCGGCCAGATCCCCAAGATCGAGAGCGGGGTCTGGCCCGCGTTTCCCGCTGACCTGACGTCGATTGCGCTCACCTGCGCAACGCAGGCTCACGGGACCGTCCTGATCTTCGAGAAGATGTTCGAGAGCCGCCTGTTCTTCGTGGACAAGCTCGTGTCGATGGGGGCTCGGATCATCCTGTGCGACCCTCATCGCGCGGTGGTCACCGGGCCGGCGCCGCTCTATGGCCAGCGTCTGGAGAGTCCGGACATCCGCGCGGGAATGGCGATGGTCATCGCCGCGCTCTGTGCCGAGGGCACGTCGACGATCGGGAACATCGGCCAGATCGACCGTGGCTACGAGCGGATCGACGAACGACTTCGCGGGCTCGGAGCGACGATCGAACGGGCCGACCTGTGACCGAAGCGCGGGCCGCACAGATCACGCTTGGTCGCGCAGGCGAGAACAGCATCGCGACAGGAGTGGCCGTTCTCGATCACCTGCTGCTCGCGCTCGCCGAGGCCGGGCGCTTCGGCCTGCGACTGGAGATCGCTCCCGGCGAGCCCGAGGCGGAGGTGGACGCTGCCGGCGGCACTCTCGGGGCGGCCGTGCGCCCGCTTCTCGGTCAGCGCGGCGTCGGGATCGCCGCGGCCGCTGAGGCGCTGGCGATGGTGGTCATCGAGGTATCGGGGAAGCCGCTGGTCGCGTCGAACGCGGATCTGACCTCGACCAAAGCGGGAGGTCTCCGGACCGATCTTGCCGCGGCCTTCCTGCACGGGCTCGCCGAGGAGGCTGGACTGACGATTCACGTGCGGCTCTTCGAAGGCGAGGACTCACAGCACGTCCTGGAGGCGATCTTCAAGGCGCTCGGCGCGGCGCTCAGCGACGCACGACGAGAGGAGTAGGTCAAATGGCGGACAAGACAGTCATCCGTACCGATCGCGCCCCTGGGCCGTTCCAGGGCGCGCCCTACAACCAGGCGGTTCGGATCGGCGACCTTATCTTCGTCGCGGGTCAGCTCGGGATCGTGCTCGAGTCGGGCGAGCTTGCGGGCGAAACCGTCGCCGAGCAGACCGAGCAGGTCATGCAGAACATGTCCGCCATCCTCGAGGCGGCGGGCAGCGGACTGGACAAGCTCGTCAAGACGACGGTGTTTCTGCTCGATCTCGGAGACTTCGCCGGTATGAACGAGGTGTACGCACGGCACGTCGGCGACCGCCCACCCGCGCGCTCGACGATCGGCATCTCGCAGCTCCCGAGCGGCGCGCGCGTCGAGATCGAGGCGATCGCGCACGTCTGAGGGTGTGTCTCCCCGAGCACACTGGATCCGCAGGGTCGTCGGCCTGCTGATCATCCTCGTTGTCGTCTACGCGGTAGCTACGGTCGTTTCGCTCGTGTTTTTTCCGGTTGAGAGTGATGATCCGCCGTCTACGCCGGTGACGGTCAGCTCGACCATTACGCCGAGCCAGCCCTAAACTCGGGGTCGTCACGTTCGCCACCGAGTCCGCACACCTCGCGCGGCAGAATGAGCGCATGCGAGCCGAGGAGGTCACCGCCACCCAGGGGAGCAACGACGTCGACGCGTTTGCAGCGACGCGTGCTGCGCCTCGCATGTGTCCGGGCGCGCCATGACGACCTTGCGACTCGCAAAGGAGTTGACTGCGCTCGAAAAGCTCCGCGCGCTCTTGGACGCTGTCGCGTCGCTCGGCGATCGCGCCGGGGCCGTCTACCTGGTCGGCGGAACGGTCCGCGACATTCTCCTGGGGGAGGAGAGCTTCGACGTCGATCTCGCGGTCGAGGGGAATGCGATCGAGTTCGCGCGGGCACTTGCCTCGACGCTCGGGGGACGCATGACTTCTCACCAGAAGTTCGGGACGGCAGTCGTGCGCTACGGCGCGGACGAGCGCGTCGACGTCGTCTCCACCCGAACCGAGCTCTACGACGCGCCGGGAGCGCTACCCACGGTCAAGCGCGCAGGACTTCGCGACGACCTCTTCCGGCGCGACTTCACGATCAACGCGATGGCGGTGTCGCTCCAACCTGCCGATTTCGGGCAGCTCGTCGACCCTTTCGGAGGTCGCGCAGACCTGGACGCGCGCCTGCTCCGGGTTCTGCACGACCTCTCGTTCATCGACGATCCGACGCGGATCTTCCGCGCGATCCGCTACGAGGCGCGGTACGGGCTCGAGCTCGATGAGCACTCGGCGCGGCTCGCCCGCGCATGCATCGAGATGGGCCTCGTCGGAGATCTGTCCTCAGCTCGCCTACGAGATGGGCTGCAGGCGCTTCTGGAGGATCCCCGCGCCGTCGGCGGTGTCGTTCGTCTTGGTGCGCTAACGGCCGACCGTGCGATTCACCCGCACCTGCGCGCAGACACGGAGGCCGCAGAGCTCTTCGAGCGCGCACTCCGACTGCGCGACGAGCTGCACGCGGACGTTCCATCCTGGCGCATCGGCCTTGCGGTGCTCGGGCGCAGTCTGACCTCGGAGGAGGCGTACAGCTGGCTGGAACGACTCGCGGTGAGACGACGAGATGCCGACCGGATCGCCGGCGCGATCACGGTTGCACCCCGCATCGTCGAGCGCCTTCGCAGCGAGCGGCTCGACCCGGCCGAAGTCGTCGCGCTTGCCGACCCGTTCGCGCCGGATGCTCCGCTCCTGGCGCTGGCCACGGAAGACCTTGGTGACCTGCGCGATTATTTCGCACGACTGCGAGACGTCCGGATCGAGATCGGCGGCACGGACCTCGCCGCGCTCGGCCTCGCCGAGTCGCCGCGGGTGGGGGAGGTGCTCGCGGAGCTTCGCCGGAGGAAGCTGAACGGAGAGCTCGACGGACGTGACTCGGAGCTCGCGGCTGCGCGCGACTTGATCGCCGAGACCCTCGACGCATGAGCATCGCGTCAAGCCGCGAGATCGCCGAGCGCTATCGCCGCGTCCGCGAGGAGGTCGGCGATCGTGTGACGGTTGTCGTAGCGTCGAAGTACGTCTCTGTGGAGCAGATGCCCGTTCTCGCCGAGGCCGGCGTAGAGGTGGTCGGGGAGAACCGGGCTCAGGATCTCGAGCGAAAGCACGCGGTCTGCGGTGATGTCTTTCGCTGGCACTTCATCGGCCACCTGCAGTCGAACAAGGTCAAGGTCGCGAACCGGCTCTGCGAGCTCGTGCACTCCCTTTCGTCCGAGTCGGCAGCCACGCGGCTGACGGTTCCGGCGCTGCTCGAGGTCAACCTCGCCGGCGAAGTCAGCAAGTCCGGGGTTGCGCCCGAGGAGATCGCGGGCTTCGTACAGCGGCACCCGTCGATTCGCGGGCTGATGACGATGCCCCCTTTCGCCTCCGACCCGGAGGCGTCTCGTCCGTATTTTCGCCGTCTGGCAACGCTTGCGGGTGAGCACCGTCTCCCCGAGCTGAGCATGGGAACCTCGCAGGACTACCTAGTCGCCGCCCAGGAGGGCGCGACGCTGGTGAGGATCGGCGAGGCGCTCTTCAAAGCCCACTAGAATCGCCCGGCGATGGGCTTCTCCGACCTCTGGAACCGGACGCTCGTCTACTTCGGCATCGCCGAGGAAGAGGAGTGGGACGACGACGGGTACGTCACCAACGAGCAGGTCGACGAGAGCCACCGTCGCCGTGACCGCCAGAACGTGCGGAGACTGCCGAACCCGACGGAGCGGGACGACTGGGCGTCCGACGAGGCCGCGCCCACACGTTCTCGCCGCCGCCAGGAGACCGCGCCGAGGCTGCGCAGCGTGGATCCCGGCCCACCGGCGAAGGTGCATCTCGTCGTCCCGGTGAGGTTCGACGACGCCAAGCAGATCGCAGACCGCTTCAAGGCACAGATCCCGGTGATCTTGAACCTGCAAGGCGCCGACGCCGAGCTCTCCAAGCGCCTGATCGACTTCGCGAGCGGTCTCACATACGCGCTCGACGGCAGCATGCAGCGCGTTGCCGACAAGGTCTTCCTGCTCACGCCGCGGGATGTCGAGCTCTCCGCCGAGGAGCGCGCGCGTGCGCTCGAGCGCGGCGGCTTCTACAACCAAGCGTAAAGCTGAAAACCAAGCGGCTCGAGCGGAGCCGCGGTGTGTAGGAGAACCCGCCTTGGACGGCGAACTCACGTCTGATGGGCGACCCCGCCTCGATAGGCGTGCTTTTCGACACCGCGACGTCGCTGCAGAGCTTCGTGCGCGTCTTCGTCTGGATCTATGTCCTGCTCATCCTCGCCTGGGTCATTCAGTCCTGGATCCGGCTTCCGTATTCCACTACGACCGCAGCTGTGCAAAGGTTCCTGGACGAAGTCGTCGTCCCCTACCTTCGCTTGTTTCGCCGACTGCCGATGCTCGGACCTTTCGACCTGGCCCCGATCGTCGGCGTTATCGTCCTGCTCGTTGCGGCCGAGATCGTCTCCAACCTGATCGGTGCACTCCTCTAGGGAGTAGGGAGGTCAATATGCCGCTTACACCAGTCGAGATCAGACATCTCCAGCTCCGCCGTACGTTTCTCCGCGGCTATCGCCGAAAGGCGGTCGACGGGCTTCTCACCGAGATCGCGGACAGCTTCGAGGAGGTGTGGCGCGAGCGGGCCGACCTCTCCGACCACCTCCACGAGCTCGAAACCGAGGCTTCGAAGCACCGCGAGCTCGAAGCCCTTCTGCGCTCGACTCTCGTCTCCGCGGAACGAGCTGCTCAGGACATGAAGGAGCAGGCCAGGCGCGAATCGGACCTGATCGTGCAGGAAGCCCACGCCGAAGGCCGCAGAGTGACCCGCGAGGCAGCCGCCGAGAAGCAGCGGCTGCAGGATGACGTACGCAAGTTTCGCGGGTTGCTACGGACGGCGCTCGAGTCGTTGGACGGAGTCGAGCAAAGAGATCGAGAGGTCGACGGCCAATCGCCCAAGTCGACGCCCGTCGAGGAGATAACGGACCCAGGCATCCGTCGGGTCGCCGGGTAGCACTCGGGTCGCACCGATATCCTTCGGGCCGTGGAAGGCTCGAACACTCGTCTGCGGCTGCGCGTGAGCCCCGGAGCCTCTCGCTCCGAGATCGTCCGCCGCTACGGCGAGGCATGGAAGATCCGCGTAGATGCGGTGCCGGAGAGCGGCAGGGCCAACCGAGCCGTCGTCGACCTCCTCGCGGCGACATTCGAGATTCCCCGTTCGCGGATCACGATCGTGGGTGGGAGAGCGTCGCGAGACAAAACCGTCGTCGTGGAGGGACTCGCCTCTGACGCCGTAGGGACGATGCTCATGTCGCCCGCGAGCACGCGATGAAGCTCGATCAGATCCACTTCCGCAAGGAGCTCGAAAGCGAGCTCGAGCGGCTGCGCACTGCGCGCCAGGGCGTGAACCACGAAGCTTCGATGAGCGATGAGACCGGCGATCTCTCGACAGGAGCAGGCGAGCTCGCGGACTCCGCGACCGAGACGTACATACGCGAGCTCGACGGGGGGCTCGAGGAGAACGCCGACCATCTCATCGCCGAGGTCGGGGCGGCGTTGAAACGCATCGAAGACGGAACGTATGGCACCTGCGTCGTCTGCGGCAAGTCGATCGGCGTGGAGCGGCTCGAGGCGGTTCCTTGGGCGACGCTCTGCATCGACGACAAGCGCGCGCAGGAGCGAGGGTGAGGCGCGCGCACCTTCGGCAGCGCTCGCGGTGCGGACTCGAGTGGGCGAAGTCTCCGCGTGAGTGAGCCGGCAAGAGAAGTCCCGCAGGTCGATGTTCGAATCGGGTCGACCGCGAATGCTTTGCGGCCGATCTCGTCGGCGGAACGCTCGCTTGCTGCCGGACCAGCACAGTGGCTTGCGCTGCTCGCTGTCGCAGCCGCCGCGATCTTCGCCGATCAGCTGACAAAGCAGGTCATAGCCCGCACGCTCGAGGTCGGTGAGCGCGTTGAGCTCTTCGGTCCCTTCTCGATCTATCACGTCGAGAACTCGGGCATCGCGTTCGGCCTCTTCGCAACTCGGACGAGCTCGGTCATCGCGATCACCGCCTTCGCGGTCTGCCTGATGGTCTGGTTCTTCGCGCGCTCGGGTCGGCGGCATCCAATTCTGCCCGTGGGCCTGGGGCTCGTTCTCGGGGGAAGCATCGCGAACCTCGTCGACCGCGTCCGCCTCGGTCGTGTCACGGACTTTCTCGACCTCGACGCGTGGCCGGCGTTCAACTTGGCCGACATGTTCATCGTCGTCGGGGTGGCGGTGCTCTTCGGCACGCTCGTCCTCGCCGATCGGTCGGATCGCATGCACGGGGCGCGCGATGGGGACACTGCGCTTCAGCGTCGCTGACGAGGACGCGGGCACACGCCTCGACAAGGCGCTCGCGGCCCGCGACGAGATCGGCTCGCGCTCGCTGGCGGAACGACTGCTCCGCGAAGGAGTGGTTCGCGTCGACGGTAACCAGCGCGAGAAGAGCTTTCGGCTCGAGTCGGGTTCCGTGGTCGAAGCAGAGTTGCCTGAATCGGCTCCCGGTCTGCAAGCAGAGCCGGTTTCCGTACCGGTGCTCTACGAAGACGAGCATCTTCTCGTCCTCGACAAACCGGCGGGACTCGTGGTCCATCCAGGAGCGGGGACCAGAGCGGGAACACTCGCGGGCCAGCTTCTCTCCCTCGGGGCGAGAGGCGGCCACGAGCCGGAGCGGCCCGGCATCGTGCATCGCCTCGACCGTGACACCTCCGGGCTGCTGGTAGTCGCGCGCTCCGAGGAGGCACATGCACGCCTGCAGGAGGCGATCAGAAGTCGTGAGGTCGAGCGACGCTATCTCGCGTTGGTATCCGGCCTCCCGCGTTCACGAAGCGGCCGGATCGACGCGCCGCTCGGGCGTGATCGGCGCGATCCCACGAAGCGTTCCCTCGACACCGACGAGCCTCGTGACGCCGTGACCCACTTCGAGATCCTGGAGCTCTTGACCGACCACGCGCTGCTCGACGTTCGCCTGGAGACCGGGCGCACACATCAGATCCGCGTGCATCTGGCCGCGATCGACCTCCCGGTCTCGGGAGACTCGCAATATGGCGTCCGGGGAGATCTCGGCCTCGAACGGCAGTTCCTGCACGCGCATCGTCTTTGCTTCCCGCATCCTTTCACGCAAGTCGAGATCGACGTCAAGTCGCCGCTACCGCACGATCTGGAGACGGCGTTGGAGCGTGCGCGGCGGTTGTAGAACGGGGCATGCCCTGCCCCTACGGGTACACTCTTCCGCGTCCTAGACCTTCCATCCGGCGATTCAGCCGAGGCGGGGGTGCCGTGTCGTGAGCGCGGTTCCGCCCGGCCCGTCGGTGCAGTAGCTTCAAACCAACCAGGAAAGGGGCTGATCCTGTGTCAGTCGTCACCATGCGAGAGCTCTTGGAGGCCGGCGTCCACTTCGGCCACCAGACCCGTCGCTGGAACCCGAAGATGCGTCGCTTCATCTTCTCCGAGCGCGGGGGCATCTACATCATCGACCTTCAGAAGACCCTCGAGCTGCTCGAGGAGGCGCATGACTTCGCACGCAATGTGGCGGAGCGCCGGGGCACCGTTCTCTTCGTCGGCACCAAGAAGCAGGCCCAAGAGGCGGTACAGGAGCACGCCACGCGCGTGGGCATGCCGTACGTGTCCAACCGCTGGCTTGGCGGGCTTCTCACCAACTGGCGCACCATCTCGGAGCGGATCTCGTACCTCCACGACCTGCGTCGCCTGCAGACGGAAGGACAGCTCGACCTCTTGCCCTCGAAGGAGCGGATCGCGCTCACGGCCGAGCTCGAGAAGCTCGAGTCGAATCTCGGCGGCGTCGCTGACATGAAGCGCCAGCCCGACGCGGTCTTCGTCATCGACCTGAAGAAAGAGCAGCTGGCGGTGCGCGAAGCGCGCCGGCTGGGCGTTCCGATCATCGGCCTGGTCGACACGAACGCGGATCCGGACGAGGCCGATTTCGTCATCCCCGGAAACGACGATGCGATCCGGGCGTCCAACCTGATCGCGAAGGTCGTCGCGGACGGCATCGCTGCCGGGAAGACGCAGGTGACGCCCGCCGAGTTCGCCGCGCCCGCTCAGGAGGTCGAAGAAGCCCTGACCGAGGACGAGACGTCCGATTCGAGCGAGACTTCTGACGAGACCCTGGAGCCCGCAGCCGCCGCCGAGGGAGAGCCCCGTTGAGCGAGATTCCTGCGGACCTGGTCAAGAAGCTTCGCGACATGACCGGCGCGGGGATGATGGACTGCAAGCGCGCCCTCCAGGAGACCGGCGGCGATCTCGAGGCTGCTCGGACGCTTCTCCGTGAGCGAGGAATGGCGTCGGCGGGGAAGCGCGCCGGACGCTCGACGACCGAGGGTCTCGTCGGCTTCATCGTAGAGGGGCTCATCGGATCGATCGCAGGAGTCGGTTGCGAGACGGATCCGGTGTCGAAGAACGGCGAGTTCCAGGCCTTCGCCGAGCGTGTGTTGCGCGCGGTGCACGCCGAGGGCCCCGGCGCCGTCAAGCGCTTCGAAGAGGAGCGCCTGGAGCTGGTCGGAAAGCTCGGCGAGAACATCGTGGTCGTCGGCGCAGAGCGCTTCGACGCGCCGGCCGGCAACACGATCGCGGCCTATGCTCATCCACCCGCGAACAAGATCGGCGTGTTGGTCGAGCTCCAGGGCGGATCGCCCGAGCTCGCCCGGCAGGTCGCGATGCACATCTCCTTCGCGGCGCCGGAGTGGGGGACGCGAGACGACGTGCCGAGCGAGACGGTCGACGCCGAGCGCGCGATCTTCCTCAACTCCGACGAGGTGCAGTCGAAGCCCGAGGCCGCACGTGAGAAGATCGTGGAGGGCATGCTGGGAAAGCGATTCTTCGCTGCGACGCCGGGGGGCGTCCTCGCCGACCAGGCCTGGATCCACGACGCCTCCAAGAGCGTCGCGCAGGCGTTGGAAGAGGCAAGCGCCTCCGTCGTCCGCTTCGCGCGGGTGTCGGTCGCCGGGTCGTAGTGGTGGGCGTGCGGGTCGAAGAGGCGACCGAGCAGGTCTTCACCGAGACGCCGACGCCGTTCCACCGAGCGCTCCTGAAGGTCTCCGGCGAGGCGCTCCTCGGCGATCGGCAGTACGGGATCGATCCCAAGACGGTCGTGGCGATCGGCGAAGAGGTGCTTGCAGTGCACGAGGCCGGCACCGAGCTCGCGATCGTCGTCGGCGCGGGGAACATCTACCGTGGAATGGCGGCTGCGGCCGAGGGCATGGACCGCGCCACGGCGGACTACGCGGGAATGCTGGCTACGCTGCTGAACGCGCTGACGCTTCAAGACGCGCTCGAGCGGCTGGGTGTGCAAACGCGCGTGCAGTCGGCGATCGCGGTCTCGGAGGTCGCAGAGCCCTATATCCGCCGTCGCGCGATGCGACATCTCGAGAAGGGCCGAATCGTCATCTTCGCCGCCGGCACGGGCAACCCGTTCTTCACGACCGATACCGCCGCCGCCCTCCGCGCGCTCGAGATCGGCGCGGAGGGGATCCTGATGGCGAAGAACAACGTCGAAGGCGTATACGACGGCGACCCGCACGAGAACCCGGACGCGCAGTTTCTCCCTGAGCTCACTCACCTCGAGGCGATCGAGCGCGGGCTCAAGGTCATGGACACGACCGCGCTCTCCCTGTGCATGGACAACCGGCTGCCTATCTACGTCTTCGAGCTCGCCGCCGGCAACATCCGCCGGGTGGCGGCCGGAGAGCGCATCGGAACCATCATCTCGACACCCGGCTCTTGAGAAGGAGGGCACATGGCTGCGATCGAGGACTTCCTCGCAGACGCGAAACGGCGCATGGACAAGTCGATCGAGGCGACGCATCATGAGTTCAACTCGATCCGAACGGGGCGCGCCTCGCCTGCTCTTCTCGACCGCGTAACGATCGACTACTACGGCACGCCCACACCGCTGAAGAGCCTCGCGTCGATCGGGGCGCCGGAGGCGCGACTCCTGACGGTGCAGCCGTTCGACCCGGGATCGATGAGGTCGATCGAACGCGCCATCCAGGAGTCCGATCTCGGCCTGACACCCTCGAACGACGGCAAGATCATCCGCCTGCCGATTCCGACGCTCACCGAGGAACGGCGAAAGGAGCTGGTCAAGGTCGTGCGCCGGGTCGGTGAGGACGGAAAGGTCGCGATCCGGAACGTCCGCCGGGACGTCATGCAGCACCTCCGCGAGCTCGTCGTCAAGGGAGACGTGGGCGACGACGAGGAGCGGCGCGCCGAGCAGCAGGTGCAGAAGGTCACCGACGAGCACACGAAGGCGATCGACGATCTCCTGAAGGCCAAGGAGACGGAGATCATGGAGGTCTGACGGCTGACCGACGGCGTCTCGAGCGACGACTCCGCGGCAGCACGTAGCGTCGCCATCATCATGGATGGGAACGGGCGCTGGGCGGCGTCCCGCGGCCTGTCCGTTGCCGAAGGACATCGTGAAGGGGCTCGTGCGCTTCGGCGAACGGTGGAAGCCGCGATCGACCTTGATGTGCGCTCGTTGGCTGTGTACGCGTTCTCGACCGAGAACTGGGCTCGCCCGCCCGACGAGGTCGAGTCGATTCTCGAGCTGCTGGAGGAGACGATCGAGCGCGAGCTCCCCGACCTTGCGCGTCAGGGTGTGCGCACGCGATTCTTCGGGCGACGCGATCGGGTTCCAGAGGTACTGCGCGAGAAGATGGCGGCGCTGGAGGCGGAGACAGCTCCTAACGATCGGCTCCACCTCTGGATCGCCTTCGACTACGGGGGCCGGGCCGAGCTCGTCGAGGCGGCACGGTCGCTGGTCGAGGACGGGATCCGACCCCAGGAGGTGTCGGAAGAAGCCCTGACTGCCCGCCTCTCCGCGCCCGATCTGCCCGACCCGGACCTCGTCATTCGCACCTCCGGCGAGCAGCGGCTTTCCAACTTCCTGCTCTGGCAGTCGGCGTACGCCGAGCTCGTGTTCACGGAGACCTACTGGCCGGATTTCGGCGCGGATGGGCTGCGAGCGGCGCTCGACGAATACACCCGCCGCGGGCGCAGGTTCGGCGCGCGATGAACCCGCTTCTCTCGCGTCTCGTCGTCGCGGCGGTTCTCCTACCGCTCGCCATTGGAGTGGTCTACCTGGGGAGCTGGTGGCTCTTCGGGCTGGCGCTCGTGGCCGGTCTCGTCGCCCTACACGAGCTTTTCAGAATGGCGCGGGAGCGTCGTCCGCTCGTCATCGCCGGGTACATCGGCTTCATCCTGACGCTCTTCGCCGTCCAGCTCGGAGGCCTCGCCTGGATGCTGGGAGGAGTCCTCTTGACGCTGTTCCTCTCCTTCGTCTTCTACGGGCTGTCCGACATCCGTGTCTCGGCGACGACGTCGTTCGGCATCACGCTCTTGGGAGTCGTGTGGGTGGGGGCAGGACTCGGGCTCCTGCTCCTTGTGCGCGACATTCCCGACCACGGCTTCTGGGCGGTGATCGCGGTCATGTTCACTGTCTTCGCGGCGGACACGGTGGCGTTCTTCGTCGGTCGCACGCTCGGGAGGCACAGGATGGCGCCCGCGATCTCGCCGGCGAAGACCTGGGAGGGGTTGGTCGCGGGAGTGCTGGCCGCGATGGCGACGGCGTTCCTGATCCTCTACAAAGACCGCGACGAGTTCCTGGCGATCCCGGAGATGCTCCTACTCGGCGGCGCGGTTGCGCTCGCCGCGGTTTTCGGAGATCTCTTCGAGTCCGCGGTCAAACGCGACCTGCAGATGAAGGACTCGGGGCGCCTACTGGGCGGCCATGGCGGCATGCTCGACCGGCTCGACGCGCTGCTCTGGGCGAGTCCAGCCGCCTACTTCGTGATTCTCGCCGTCAGCTGATCTCGGTCGATCCGCCACACTTCGCCGGATGATCCAACAGGCGATCGCGCAACTGCTCGACCGGCGAGACCTCGGGCGCGCCGAGGCTCGCTCCGTGATGGACGAGATAATGCGCGGCGAGGCGACGCCGGCGCAAATCGGGGGCTTCCTCGTGGCGCTCCGCGCGAAGGGCGAGACGGTGGCCGAGATCGCGGGTTGCGCGGAGGCGATGCGCGATCACGTGCTCCCGGTGTCCGCAACGCGGACCGACCTGGTCGACACCGCCGGAACCGGAGGAGACGGCGCACAGACACTCAATATCTCGACCGCTGCCGCAATCGTGGCGGCGGCAGCGGGCGCGGCGGTTGCGAAGCACGGTAACCGGGCGGTCTCTTCGGCCTCTGGCTCGGCGGACGTGATCGAGGCGCTCGGCTTCCGGCTGGAGCTCCCGCCCGAGCGCATCGCCCGCTCGATCGACCTGTACGGATTCGGGTTCATGTTCGCGCCCGTGCATCATCCGGCCATGCGACACGCGGCACCCGTTCGGCGCGAGCTCGGAACGCGAACCGTCTTCAACCTCATCGGCCCGCTGACGAATCCTGCCGGCGCGCGCGCTCAGGTCATGGGCGTGTACTCAGCCGAGGTCGCTCGCACCGTGGCCGAGGTGCTCGCGCTGCTCGGCACGACCAGGGCATTCGTGGTGCACGGCGCCGGCGGAGTGGACGAGCTCTCGCCTGCGGGACCGAACCTCGTGTACGAGGTGCGCGGTGACGACGTGCGCGAGCGGATCGTCGATCCAGACGATCTCGGAATCGAGCGCTGCCAGTCCGCCGAGCTCCACGGAGGCGATCCAGCCGAGAATGCCGACGCGATCAGGCGTGTGCTCGCTGGAGAGAGCGGGGCCCGGCGGGACGCGATCCTCTTGAACGCAGCAGCCGCCGTAGCTGCAGCCGGTGTCGCCGATGATTTGCGGGATGGTCTCGAGCTCGCGCGAGAAGCGGTTGACTCGGGCGTCGCGGCCGAACGGCTCGAGCAGCTGGTGGCGTTCTCCCAGGAGGATGCCTGATGGGACGATTCCGGGACGCTCTCTCGGCCCCGGGCCTGCAAGGAATCGCCGAGGTCAAGCGCAGGTCGCCGTCCGCAGGGGAGCTTCGCGCGGATGCCGACCCGGCAACTCTTGCCGCGGAGTACGAGCGAGCGGGGGCTGCCGCGGTCTCGATCCTCGTCGACGCGCGGTTCGGCGGCTCGTGGGACGACCTCCGCGCGGCGCGCTCGGCCGCGAGCCTGCCCTTGCTCGCCAAGGGGTTCTTCTCAACCGATGTGGATTTGCGCGTCGCTCGCGAGGCCGGCGCCGACGCCGCTCTGCTCATCCTTCGCGATCTCGATGACGAGACTGCGCGAGGACTACTTGCCGTTGCGGCCGATCTCGGGCTCGACACGCTCGTCGAGGCGCACGACGCCGAGGAGCTCGCACGAGCTGCGCGTCTGGATGCGCCCGTGATCGGGATCAACGCCCGCGATCTCGCTACGTTTGCGATCGACCGCCGTGCGCAGCTCGGGCTCGTCGCCTCATCGCCCCGCGACCGGATCATCGTCGCCGAAAGCGGCATCGAATCACGGGCGCAAGGTGCCGTCGCCGAGCTTGCGGGCGCAGACGCGATCTTGGTCGGCTCGGCGCTGATGCGCGCGTCCGATCCCGCGCAGAAGCTCTCGGAGCTTCTTTCGCGTCCGCTCGTCAAGGTGTGCGGGCTCACTCGCGCCGAAGACGTCGCAGCCGCTGCCGAAGCCGGCGCGGACATGGCTGGATTCGTGCTCGCCGAAGGAAGTCCACGCCGTGCGTCCGGAGTTCTGCGGGTGCCAGACACGATGCTCGCTGTCGCCGTCGAAGTCGGCGAGCCGAGTGGGGAGGAAGCGGATCTCGTTCAGCTGTACCCACACGAAGAGGGAAAGGTGCGGGGCCGCGACGCCGCTCTGCTTCTCGACGGTCGCGAGGTGGCGAAGGTGCTCGACCTCCCATGGGGCGAGAACGACCCGGCCCACCTCGAGCGAGCCCGCACTGCCAAAGGACGGATCATGCTGGCCGGTGGACTCGGTCCCGACAATGTTCGCGCGGCCATCGACGCGGTGCGACCCTGGGCCGTGGACGCGAGCTCGGCCCTCGAGTCCGCACCCGGCGTAAAGGATCACGAGCGCGTGCGGGCCTACGTGGAGGCGGCACGATGAGCGCTCCCGCAAGCCCTGGGCTCTATGGCGACTACGGCGGACGATATGTCCCGGAGACGCTGATCCCGGCGCTCGACGAGCTCTCGCGTGGCTGGGACGAAGCCTTGTCAGACGCCACCTTCCGCGCTGAGCTCGCCGAACTGCTCGAGCGCTTCGCCGGCCGGCCGACTCCGCTCTACGACGCCGCGCGCTTCGCGCCGGCCGGGAAGCGGATCCTGCTCAAGCGTGAGGACCTCCTGCATACAGGGGCGCACAAGATCAACAACGCCCTCGGCCAGGCGCTCCTCGCCGTTCGGCTCGGCAAGCGCCGGATCGTCGCCGAGACAGGGGCGGGGCAGCATGGCGTGGCGACCGCGACCGTGTGCGCACGCTTCGGGCTCGAGTGCGTGGTCCACATGGGCTCCGAGGACATGCGGCGCCAGCACCCGAACGTCGAGCGCATGGGCCTTCTCGGCGCCGAGGTGCGGCCGGTGGAGTTCGGCACGCGCACGCTGAAGGAGGCCACGAGCGAGGCGATTCGAGACTGGATCACGAACGTCGACACGACGTACTACCTGATCGGCTCGTGCGTGGGACCTCATCCGTATCCGGCGATCGTGCGCGAGCTGCAGGCCGTCATCGGGCGCGAGGCACGCGCGCAGGTTCTCGAGCAGACGGGGCGACTGCCGGATGCGGTTGTCGCCTGCGTGGGAGGCGGCTCGAACGCAATCGGCTTGTTCGCCGGGTTCATCGCGGACGAGAACGTACGGCTCGTCGGCGTCGAGGCCGAGGGCGCGGCGAGCCTGTCCGCGGGGCGTTCGAGTGTGTTGCACGGCTCCCGTTCGTCCGTGCTGGCCGACGAAGACGGGCAGGTGCTCGACGCACACTCGATCTCCGCAGGGCTCGACTACCCGGGCGTGGGACCCGAGCACGCGCACCTGCGGGATTCTGGCCGCGCGGAGTACGTGACCGCCTCGGACGCGGAGGCGATAGCTGCCTTCCATCAGCTCGCGTCGCTCGAGGGAATCCTCCCAGCGCTCGAGCCTGCGCACGCACTCGCCCGTGCCCTCGACCTCGATGCCGAGACGATTCTCGTCGGCTTGTCGGGCCGCGGCGACAAGGACCTCGCCGAGGTGCTCTCCCGCTGAGGAAGACGCTAGTGATCTATCTGATGGCGGGCCTAGAGACTCCCGAGCTCGTCGCTGCCGCCGTGGCGGGAGGAGCCGACATCGTCGAGCTGGGGTTTCCGTTCTCCGATCCGCTCGCGGACGGACCGACGATCCGCCTGGCCGCGGAGCGGGCGCTCTCTCAGGGCATGCGCACCTCGGCCTGCCTCGATTGCCTGAGACGAACGCGCGAGCGGGTGGACGTCCCACTCGTCCCGATGACCTATTCGGCGCTGCTCGAGGCATACGGCTGGGAAAGGTTCGCGGAGGCTGCGGCGCTTGCCGGCGCGACCTCGTTGATCGTGGCCGATCTCCCGGTCGATCTCCGGCCGGAGCTTCGCCGCGTGCAGCTCGTCGCCCCGACCTCGAGCGACGAGCGGATCGGACTCGCGGCCGAGCACACGGACGGCTGGCTCTATCTCGTGACGCTGACGGGAACCACGGGCGCGCGCAGCGAGCTCTCGTCCGAGCTCGCGCCACTCGTGGAACGCACGAGGCGACTGACCGACGTGCCGCTCTATGCCGGCTTCGGCATCTCGACTCCGGCGCACGCCGCCGCCGCAGCCGAGCTCACGGACGGGATCGTCGTCGGCTCCGCTGCGCTCGAAGCCGCAGAAGGCGGCCCAGGGGCACTCGAGCGTTTCGTCGCCTCACTCCGCGCCGCGATCAGCTGAGCTTCTCTTCCAGCCAGTCGCGGCCGATCTGCCACGCGTCCGTCGAGGCATCGATGTGCTCGAAGTGACCGGTACCCAAGAGCATCCGCAGCTCGCAGGGGTCGGCGAGCGCCTCCGCAGCCGCAGCGTAGGACTTGGAGATCTCGACGGAGACGGTCTCGTCGTTCTCGCCGTGGAGCACCAGCTGCTCGACTCCGAGCGGCAAACGCTCGCGGGGCGACGCGAGCGCATAGCGCTCGGGAAGCTCGTCGGGCGAGCCACCGAGAAGAGCCTGCGTCGGCTCTCCCGACGGTGACGTAACAGCTGCCAGGCGCAGGTCGGCGACGCCGGCTTGGGACACGACGGCACGCGGGACAACTCTCGGGGCAGCGCCTGGCGCGTCGCCGGAAAGCGTCGTCCGCGAAGCCGCCCAGAGCGCAAGGTGACCTCCCGCGCTGTGTCCGATCGCGCCGATCCTTTCGAGATCGAGCGGCGCCTCGAGATCCGAGAGCAGATCGACACCCGCCGCGACATCGTCGAAGGTCTCGGGCCACCCGCCGCCGTTTCCGACTCGCCGGTACTCGAGATTCCACGCTGCGCTGCCGCGGCCGGCCAGGTTCTCGCAGAGCCCGTTCATCAGCGAGCGGTCGTAACGCGCCTTCCAGTAGCCGCCGTGGATGACGATGACGACCGGATGCAGCCCTTGCCCGTCGGGAAGAAACAGCTCTCCGAGCTGGCTGGCGTCATCCCCGTACCGGTGCAGCGAGCGTGCGATGGCGCGAGCGTAGCGCCCTCTGAACACGTGGATGACTAGCCTTCGCACGTGGCCGACCACCTGAAGCGGATCGCGCTGCTCGGGGCCACGGGCTCGATCGGGCGGCAAGCGCTCGAGATCGTCGATGCGCACCCGGATCTCCAGCTCGTCGCCCTCGCCTCCGGCGCGCAGCCACTGGGCGATCTCGCGGTGCGATACGGGATCGAACACGTGCAGGTCGGTGGCGACCTCACCGAGATCCTCGAAGCCTCCGAGCCAAATCTCGTGTTGAACGCGGTCGTCGGCTTCGCTGGCGTCGGCGGAACGCTCTGGGCGCTCGAGCGCGGCGTCACGCTCGCGCTCGCGAACAAGGAGAGCCTCGTCGCCGCGGGCGACCTCGCCATCGCCGCCTGGAAGCGGGGTGGAGGGCTTCTCCTCCCGGTCGACAGCGAGCATTCGGCGATCCTCCAGTGTCTCGAGGGCCGAGCAGTGGACACGATCCACTCCCTCGTTCTCACCGCCTCCGGTGGCCCGTTCAGAAACCGATCGCTCACCGATCTCGAATCAGTGAGCGTGAGGGAGGCTCTCGCGCATCCGACCTGGTCCATGGGGCCGAAGGTCACGATCGACTCGGCCACGCTCGCGAACAAGGGCCTCGAGCTGATCGAGGCGCACTACCTTTTCGAGGTCCCCTACGGGATGATCGACATCGTCGTGCACCCGACCTCCGTCGTCCATGGTCTTGTCCGCTTCCGAGATGGCGCTGCGCTCGCGCATGTCGGCCATCCCGACATGCGAGTGCCGATCTCCTATGCGTTGACGTATCCCGAGCGCCGTGCGACACCGGTGCCCTCGCTCGATCTGACGAAACCGCTGTCGCTCGAGTTCGAGCCTCCCGACCCCGAGCGCTTTCCGCTCCTATCGCTGGCTCGCGAGGCCGGCGAGCGCGGCGGAACCTACCCGTGCGCGTTCAACGCGGCCAACGAGGTCGCCGTAGCAGCGTTCCTGGACGAACGCATCGGTTTTCTCGAGATCGCGCCGCTTGTCGAGGATGCGCTGGACCGTGTCGACGGAGGGAGCGGTGTGAACGATCTGCCCGAGCTCGTTGAGGCCGACGCCGCCGCACGGCGTTTGGCAGAGGGGATGTTGGCCGCGGCGTGAGCACCGCTCGCCTTTGGCTCGCGGTCGCGGGGGAAACCATGTTTCCCCCGCGTGCCCCCTTCTTCCTCAAGAGCGTGGAAAACCTCCCCGTTTCCCACACCCCTCCGCACGCTCACGAGCCAAGGTTTGGCTCGTGAGCATCGCGATCTCCATCCTCGGTCTGGGTCTGCTGATCCTCATCCATGAGGCCGGGCACTTCTTCGCGTCGCTCGCGGTCGGGTTGCGTCCGCGGAAGTTCTACGTGGGCTTTCCGCCTGCGCTCGTGAAGGTGAAGAGGCGAGGCATCGAGTACGGCATCGGGGCGATCCCGCTCGGCGGCTTCGTGTCCATCCCCGGAATGCACCGCCCGGTGCCGCACGACGCCGAGCGCCGCTTCGGGCGAGCGGTCGAGGAGGATTCCGGGCTCGGCGGCCCCGTCGACCGCGTCACGCGGGCGTTGGTGGGCGACGATCTCGAGGCTTCGCTCGACACCCTCGACGACCTCGAGCAGGAGTTGAATGCGCGCAAGCTCTCCCCGTCCTCGACGGCGTCGGCCGAGAAGGGGCTCAGAGAGCTTCGCGACGGCCTCGGCCCCGACGCGTACTGGAAAGCGGCGACGTGGAAGCGGCTCGTTGCCATCGCCGCAGGCCCAGCGGCGAACATCGTGCTCGCAATCGTCCTCTTCACCTTCCTCTTCATGACGGGGAGCGGCAAGGCAACTCGGACCGTTGCCGAGGTGGTGCCGAGCTCACCCGCCGCGGAGGTGGGGCTCCAGCCCGGAGACCGCGTGATCGCGATCAACGACGAGACCGTCACGGCCTCTGACATCCCGAAGGTCATCTCCGGCTCTGAGGGTGCGCCGCTCGTTCTCAGAGTGGTACGGAACGGCGACGAGGTCCTCCTCGGCCCGGTGTCCGCACGGCCGATCGAGGACGTGTATCGCCTCGGGTTCGGACTCGAAGGGGTCGGCCTGGGCGCTGTCGAGGCGACTGGGCGAGCGTTCGAGGTCACCGGCATCATCTCCAAGGAGATCGTCTTCTCGCTCGGGCGCCTCGTGACCGGGGAGGGGCGGGAGAACGTGTCCAGTCCGATCGGCATCACGCAGGCCTCGTCTGACGCAGTGGAACGCGGCACGGAGAACTATCTCTGGGTACTCGGTCTAATCTCGCTCTCGCTGGCGCTCTTGAACCTGTTGCCGCTGCTGCCGCTGGACGGAGGACACATCCTCTTCTCGCTGATCGAGGGCGCACGCGGGCGGTTCCTGAAGCGCGAGATCTACGAGCGCGTCTCGGTCGTTGGGCTGGGACTGGTGTTGCTGCTCTTCTTCGTGGGGCTTTCGAACGACATCGGCCGCCTGTCGTAAACCAGCCAGGGGTCAGACCGACGCGGTCTGACCCCTGGTCTGCGGAAGCTATGCCGGCGGCGCTGCGAGTGCTGCCACCGAGTCGACGATCCCGAAGCCGTAGACCGGCGTGTAGGTGCCGCGAAGCGCGACGCCTGGAGTCCGCGCCGTCTGCTTGAGCACCGAGTAGACCTCGAAGACGTCCCTGCCCTGCGCAGTCAGCAGCGCAGCGACACCCGCGACGTGCGGAGTCGCCATGGACGTGCCCGCATAGAAGTCGTACCCGGGAGTGTCTTCGCCACAGAAACCCTCCGCCCCCGCAGGAACGGTCGAGACGATGTCCTCCTCACAGGAGAGGAACGCCGCCCCGCCCGGCGCCGCAACGACGTTGAGATCCTGGTTGACGGCGAAGTTCGAGTACGAAGCGCGCGCTTCGCTTCCGTCGGTGGCAACGACGCAGAGCGCGTTCCCGTTGAATCCCGGCTCGCCGCAGAGCGGAGAAGCGAAATCGTTCCCGGCGGCGGCAACCACGACGACGCCCTTCGAGACCGCGTAGTTGATCGCCTGCTTGGCGTCATCGACCTCGCCGACGAGCACCAGCGCCTGCACGCCCGGCAGCGCCCCGAGCGAGAGGTTGATCACTTCGGCGCCATTGTCTGCCGCCCACCGGATGCCCGCGGCGACCTCTTCGAACGAGCCGCCCTCATCGGTGAGCACCTTGACGGGCATGATCTTCGCGTCGCGAGCGACGCCTGCGATACCAACACCGTTCCCGGTTGCAGCCGCAGCGATACCCGCCACGTGGGTTCCGTGGGGCGAAGGAGCCTCGGTGGTGTTCCCGCTCTCCCAATCGCCGTTTCCGCAGCCCCTGGGAGCGTCTGCGCAGCCGGTGAACGTCGCGCCTCGTACGAGCTTGCGCTTGAGATCCGGATGGTCGAGGTCGACCCCGCTGTCGACGACGGCGATCACCTGACCGCGGCCTGTCGATGTCGTCCACGCCTCGTCGGCGTTGATCTGCTGGATGCCCCACTGCAGACTGAAGTACGGATCGTTCGGCGCTGTGGTCGCGGCCGTCGCCTGGGCGACGAGCGCGCTCAGCATGAGCATTACGGCGATCCCGAGCAGCAGTCTGATTCTCATCGCCTGTTCCTTTCTCGAGATGGAACTCTGATGCCCGTATGTTACCACTGACCGTGGTGTCAAACAGGAACCAGGGTCGGCTCTGGGATGGCTCTTTACACTGGCTGTGAGTGGCGAGCGAGGTCCGGATCACGGTCGGAAACGTGCCCGTCGGGGGCGGGGCGCCCGTCGCCGTGCAGTCGATGACGCTGACGAAGACGCACGATGTTGCCGCGACGACCGCGCAGATCGCGGCGCTGGCATCGGCCGGCTGCGAGCTCGTGCGCGTCGCCGTCCCGAAGAACGAGGACGCCGCGGCGTTACCGATGATCGTCCGCCTGTCGCCGATTCCGGTGATTGCCGACATCCACTTCAACGCCTCGCTGGCGTTGAAGGCGATCGACGCAGGAGTCGCGGCGGTCCGCATCAACCCGGGGAACATCGGCGGGCCGAACAAGGTCGAGCAGGTCGTTCGCGCGGCGAAGGCGGCCGGCGTGCCAATGCGCATCGGGGCGAACTCCGGCTCGCTGCCGAAGCACCTGCTCGGGCTCGCCCAGCAGGATCAGGCGGAGGCCCTCGTTGCCGCAGCGCTCGAGGAGGTCGAGTTCCTGGAGCGGCTCGAGTATCGCGACTTCAAGATCTCCGTCAAGGCGACCCACGTCCCGACGATGATCCGCGCGTATCGGATGCTGGCGGCGAAGGTGCCCTACCCGCTGCATCTGGGGGTGACCGAGGCAGGCACCGAGTTCGCGGGCGGGATCAAGAGCGCGGTCGGGATCGGCTCACTCCTTGCGGACGGGATCGGAGACACGCTTCGCGTCTCGCTCACCGCTGATCCGGTCAAGGAGATCGAGGTCGCCTGGGAGATCCTGAAAGCGCTCGGCCTGCGCGAACGCGGCCCGGTGATGATCGCGTGCCCCTCGTGCGGGCGCGACAACGTCGGCGTCGAGAATCTCGCGCACGTGGTCGAGGCCCGGCTGCGCGAGTACCCGCAGGCCTTCGAGGTCGCCGTCATGGGCTGCGCGGTGAACGGACCGGGGGAGGCGGGAGACGCCGACTTCGGGATCGCCGGGGGACGCGACGTGGGGTTCATCTACGCGCACGGGCGGGTGCTGCGCAAGGTCGCCTCGGAGACGCTGATCGACGAGCTCTTCCACGAGATCGATGTGTGGCTCGCGGACGGGATGAAGCGCCCAAAGCGGCTCAAGATGGCCAAGCCGGCCGCGCTCGCCATGGCCGAAGCGTCGCTGATACCGCTCGATTAGGGGTCAGGCTTCAGCCTGACCTCGGTGTGGGACGTTCAACCCAAGACCGGGGTGAGGCTTAAGCCTCACCCCACCGAACCAACCCTCTAACCTCCTTCTTCATGATCGCCCACCAATCCCAACTGTTCATCCCGACCCTGCGCGAGCCCCCTGCGGACGCCGAAGCCGTATCGCACAAGCTGCTCGTGCGCGGCGGCTACATTCGCCAGGTAAGCGCCGGAGTCTGGACGTTCCTGCCGCTCGGCTGGCGAGTGCACCAGAAGGTCGTGCAGATCATCCGCGAGGAGATGGACGCGATCGGCGGACAGGAGATGCTCATGCCCGTCCTCACGCCGTACGAGCTCTGGCAGCAGTCGGGCCGCGACTACATCCTGGAGATCTTTCGTCTCCAGGATCGAAACGGGCGCGAATACGTGCTGCCGATGACGCACGAGGAGACGGTGACGTTTCACGCGCGCGAGCTCGCGAGCTACCGCCAGCTGCCGCAACTCCTCTATCACTTCGCGATCAAGGAGCGGGACGAGCCACGCTCTCGCGGCGGGCTCATCCGGCTGCGCGAGTTCATCATGAAGGACGCGTATTCGTTCGATCGCGACGACGAGGGTCTCGACGTCAGCTTTCGCAAGAACGAGCGTGCGTACCACCGGATGTTCGAGCGTTGCGGCCTCGAATACTCGGCTGTCCAGGCCGAGTCGGGGATGATGGGCGGCAAGGAGTCGATCGACTTCCTGGCACCCGCAGGCTCTGGTGAGAACGTGCTCGTCACGTGTGAGAACGGCGACTACGCTGCGGATCTCGAGATCGCGAAGGGCGTTCCTCGTGCGCCGACCTTTCCCGAAGCACATGACGCGCCAAAGGAGGTCGCAACTCCTGGGGTGACCACGATCGAGGCACTCGCGGAGCTCCTCGGGCTCGACGACGCCGCGACCTCGAAGGCGATGCCCGTGACGAGGGCTGACGACGAAAGACTCGTGCTCGGTCTCGTGCGCGGAGACGACCGTCTGTCCGAGTCGAAGATGCTCGGCGTGCTCGGCAGCGACTACCGGCCCGCGACCGATGAGGAGATCCGCAGTGCGTTCGGCGCGAGCGGAGGCTCACTCGGTCCGGTCGGTCTCGAGGTGGAGGTGCTCGCCGACGAGGCGCTTCGCGAGGGCCAGTTCGTCGCAGGAGCGAACCGCGACGGCTGGCACCTGCTCGGCGTCGAGGCGGGGCGCGACTACGCGACGCGCTTCGTGGACATCCGCGAGGCTCGCATCGGGGACAGCTGCCCCGAGTGCGGCGGCGCCTTGCGCTTCGAGACCGCGATCGAGATCGGCCACATCTTCAAGTTCGGCACGCGGTACTCCGAGCCACTCGACGCCACGTTCCTGGACGAAGACGGGACGGAGAAGTCGCTCATCGGAGGTAGCTATGGAGTCGGTCCCGCGCGCGTCCTGGCTGCGGTCGTCGAGCAGAGCCACGACGAGAACGGGATCGTATGGCCGAAGTCGATAGCGCCGTACGACGTTCATGTCCTCGCGCTGCACGGCGGCTCCGACGAGGTGCTCGCCGCGGCCGAGAAGGTGGCATCGGAGCTCGAGACGGCAGGCGTGGACGTGCTATATGACGAACGCGACGAGCGCCCAGGGGAGAAGTTCGCGGATGCCGACCTGATCGGCTGTCCCACTCGAGTCATCGTCGGGAAGAAGACCCTCGACGACCGCGCTGTGGACGTTCGCACGCGCGACGGGGCCACCGACGAGCGCGTCTCGAGCTCAGACGTGGTGAAATGGGTCCTGCGGGACTGATGGCGAAGCGGCGGAAATACTCAAACGACACCTTCGGGCCGACGATCGAGCGCCTGATGGTCGAGACGGGGACGACGTACCGCGGCCTCGCCGACAAGACGGACCTGTCCGCCGGGTACCTGAACCACATCGTCCATGGGAACCGTCCGGTGCCCTCGAACGACGTCATCGCTCGGATCGCCAACTCGCTCGGCGTGGAGGCGGAGCACTTCCGCGAGTACCGGATCCGCGTCATCACGGAGAAGCTCGAGAAGATGCCCGAGCTGATCGACCGGCTCTACAAGCGCCTGGCCTGACCTCCGAGGGTCGGGGGGTCAGGCTTTAGCCTGACCCCGGTTCTCAGGTCTTCGGCTGGTCGCGAACCGGGAGTCCGGGTCCTGACCCCTACGCCAGCTCGAGATGGATAACTTCGGCTCGCCGGAGACGTAGAAGACAGTAGAAGTGCGGCGTCGCCCCGACACCGAGCTGATCGTCCTCGCCCGCAAGGGGTCGGACCAGGCTGCCGGAGTCCTCTTCGACCGCTACTGGACACACGCCTGGCGCGCCGCCTACGCCGTGACCGCCGATCGCTCGCTCGCGGACGACGCCGCGCAGGAGGCGATCGAGAAGGCATTCAACGCGCTCGACCGCTTCGACGAGACGCGGCCGTTTGCGCCCTGGCTCAAGCGGATCGCCGTGAACCGTGCGATCGACCACCTCCGTCGCGCCCGGCGGGTCGAGACGCTCGACGGCATGCAAACGACGCTTCACGGGTGGGACGTGGGGGAGTCGGCCGACGACGACCTGCGTTCGTGGGCGGTCGCTGACGCGGTCGCCGCCCTCGGTGAGAGCAAGCGCTTGGTAGTCGTGCTCCACTACTGGCTCGACCTCCCGCTCGAGGAGATCGCCGGAGTGCTCGGGCTCCCGGTCGGAACCGTCGCTTCGCGACTCGCCAGGGCCAAGGCAGAGCTTCGCGCCGCTCTGGAGGAAAATCGTGTCGTCTGAGCTCGAGCGACGGTTGCGCGACGCCCGGGAAACGCTTCCCGACCCGAATCTCGCATCGACCGAACGCGCGCGAGGGCGAGCGCTAGCGGAGATCGGCCGAAACAACCGGAGCCGGCTGCGCGTTGCAGCCTTCGTGGCCGGGACCGTCGTCGCGACCCTCCTCGTCGTCGGCTTCGCCGGAGCCTCGTTCCTGCGGGAGCCGTTCACGGCGTCCAAGCCGACTGTTTCGAGAATCGTGGATCGCACCTTCGTCTGCACGCACGCCGCCCTCGGTGATCTGCGGGAGATCGAGGCGAGAGCCCATCAGGGCATCCGGGACGGCCGCGCGAAGTGGAAACAGCTTCCGTTCGCTGTCGTCGGGACCGGTCGAGCGACGAGCTCGTTATCGCAGTGGAGGAGTCTCACCTACTCCTACGCGTGGATCACAGCCGCCAGTCCGTCTGCGACGACGACCATCGACTCCGAGTGGAGGAAGAGCGGGGTTCCAGCCACACTCGGGGTGAGCGCGAAGGCGTGCACAAAGGCGACCTCGCGCGTGCCACTCTCCTCGGCCGGGCTTTCGGGCGGCGGCGCGAGCCCGTTCGGAGAGGAGTTCGACTGTGCGACGCCGCGACGTTTCGTGGTTCGTGTCCGAGCCGTCCTCGCTGCTCCCGCGGCGCTCCGTACGCGACAGGAGTTCCTCGCAACCAGAGTTCCTGTCCGCGAAGCTCAACTGACCGTACGGACGCTGACGGGAAGGCCGCTCCTCTACGCGGAGACGTTCGACTCGGGGAAGGCGCGACTCTTCACGGCAGGCACCTGCTTCCGAGAATGACGAGATGACCTCGAACCATGGAACCTTTCGGCAGCGAGCACCGACTACTGAAGGAATGCCGAGTCTCGATCCCTCTCCCGACAGCCGCACTTCGGAGTCGCCGCGTGCCGAGTTCGACGAGCCCGAGCTCGTTCGGCGCGCGCAGGTCGGGAGCTCGGCGGCGTTCGAGCAGCTCGTCCTCAGTCGCGGGCCGGCTCTCTATCGCTATCTCGCGGTTCGACTGCGCGACGAAGGCGACGCGCGGGACGCGCTGCAGGAGACGCTCATCGCCGCCTGGCAAGGGCTGCCGAGCCTGAGGGCCGGGGGGAAGTTCTGGCCGTGGCTCTGCGGCATCGCCACCCACAAGGCAGCCGACATCGCGCGCAGGCAGAGTCAGGCGCCGCTCCACGAGTCCGACGCGACGACCTCGGAAGACGCCGACCGGCTCGGCGTGCGAGACGCGGTCGCCGCGCTCCCCGAGCCATTCCGGCAAGTGCTTTTGCTCCGCCATCTCCTCGGGCTGTCCGAGGCAGAGGTCGCCGAGCTGCTCGGCACGCGCGTCGGCACCGTGAAGTCGAGGACTGCCCGCGCGCGCATGGCGTTGGAGGACCTGCTGCGATGAGCCCCGAGGAGCGCGAAACCCAGGAGCGGGGGGTCGGGCACTGGTTCGCCCAGCTCGAACGCGAGATCTCTCCACTCGCGGACGACGACCTGCGCGCTCTGGCTCGGACAGCAACATCGCGGCCCAGGCCCCTTCCACGACCACCGGCACGGGTGCGCCGCTGGCCGCTCCAGGCTCGTTGGACCGGGATTCTCGTCTTTGCGCTCGTCGTGGCGATCGGCCTCGGAGCCGGCCTCGGGGCGCTGCTCGCACCGAGCAGCACCGCGGCGCCCGGCCCGGTCGGCACTGGATTTCTGCCCGAACCAGGTTGGACCGTGCTTCAGACGGGAGCCGACGCGACCCTCGAAAGGCAGGCTCTCGCGGTGGCCACCAACGTGCCCTTGCACCCGGAGGACAGCGCCCGTGGGATCCGTAACTCGTCCGGACTTCCATATTCGACCCTGCTGCAGCTGCCGCCGCGAGGAGTGGTCATCGTCGCCCTCTTCACGTTGCGCTTGGAGTATGAGCCGTGGGCCGACGAGCTCTTCCCCGTGCGGGAGCTACCCGTGCGCGTTCGCGACGCGATGAGCTCGATCTCCTACAGCTACCAGATGCGACCCGAGCGTCCGCTGGGACAGTACGAGCTTCGCGCGACGGTGGGCGACCATCGCGTTCTTCTCCACTTCTATTTCGGGGCGCGAAATCCGTCACTGCAACTCATCGCGACCGCCCAAAGGCAGCTCGACCGCCTCATCGTCGCGTCCGTATCAGGCGGGCAGGCAGACCTGATCCGCCGCCCGACCGCGAGCTCGACGCCACTAGCGTCGAAGTTCATCGATCGGACCATTGCGTGCGAACTCGGCTTGCGACAGTTCGAAGCGCAGGCATCCGCGCCCATCAGGTCGCTGAAGAGCGTCGGTTCCGTCGGTGCGACCACAAACCGCGGCTACGGGCTTCTCGGACGCGTCAGCGAGCACGGATTGTCGTTGGACGCGAAGTGTTCGGAGGCTGCAGTGTCTGTTCCGCTGAGTTCCCGGGGTCTGGCTGGCGGTGTGGTTCGATTCTCCGACGAGCGATACGACTGCGTCACGAGTGGCAAGGTCTTGATCCGCGCACGTGGCGTCTTCCGTTCGCCCACGCGCCTCAAGCGCGAACGAATCTTCGATTTTCCGTACCTGTCCGCTCATGGAGCCATCCACGAAGGGCAATTCGCGATCCGTTCTAGGTCCGGAAAACCGCTCGTGTACGGGGACTTCGTCGCGGCGAAGCGCACCCGCCTCTTCGCGGCAGACAGCTGCGTTCGAGATCATCTGCGGTGAGGCGACTCGAGGTCACCTATTGGCGCTTGTCCTTCTGGCTGCCGCCTCGAGCGCCACGGCTCAGCCTTCCACGGGGGCGCAATCCGCGAAGTCGCGGATCATCGATCGTACGCTCCTCTGCGCGATCAGCCCCGGCAACCCGCGCGAGATCCGGGTGAGCGCGCAGTCGGGAACTCGCCTCTTCGGTGACCGGTCGAAGTGGAAGATCCTCCCCGCAGCCAGCTTCGGCGATCCTCGTTCGGCGTCGCCGACAACGCCAGGCGTCTCTGCGGGAGTTTGGGCGGGCTGGCCACCGGTCAGAGCGGCCGGTCGTCCGCTCGCGACCGAAACGTTGAGATACAGCGTTCGGTGCCGCCGCTCGGGCTCGCGCGCGGCGCTGACGAGTCGTGGTCTCTCGGGCGGGTCGGCGAGCCAGCTCGCCGACCACTACGACTGCGTCGTACCGCGCAGAGTTCTCGTGCGAGTCCGAGGCGTCTTCGACGCGCCCACCTCGATCCATCGATTCCGGCCCACCAACTACATCGACGAGTTCGTGGCGCGCGGGAGGATGAACGAGGGCGCTCTGGCCATCGCCACCGAGCCCGGCAAGCCGATCGCGCTCGCGACGGTGCACGAGTCGGGTCGGGCTCGACTCTTCGTTGGAACGAGCTGCGGGCCGAGCGGATGAGAAGCTTGACGTTACTACTCATTGCAGTCGCGCTGGTCTTCAGCTCTGCGCTCGTCGCTGTCGCGGTTGCCCCGTCAGCACCGTCGCGCGTCGTCGACCGGACGTTCGTGTGCACGCCGGTCGCCTACGGCGGTGTGCGCGACCTCGATCTCAGGGCGAGCCCGACGCAGACGGACCCGCGGACGAATCCGCCCACGATTCCCGCCTACCTCATCGCTCGCACCGGAACCTCCGGCTGGGATACGAATCTCGTGTTCGTACGGGCGCGAGTCCACGCGCGAATCGGCATCACCTCGCCCGAAGCGGGTCCGGGCGGCGTGTATGCGAGCGCGCGAAGATGCTCACTCGCGACTACGAAGATGCCTCTTTCGGCGAAGGGCCTCGCGGGACCGCCGACGAGGTACTGGAGCACGAAGGCGTGCCCGGTCGCGGGACGGGTCCTGGTGAGGGTGCGAGCGCTCCTCGCCGCGGCTGCCGGGTGGCAGCGAATCGACGCGACGTTCTTCGGCGCCGAGAAGCGCGTCGTCGAAGCCTCGCTCGCAGTCCGAACCGAGCGCACCGGCGAGCCGCTCGCCTTCATGCAGCTGGACGAGGCGGGCAAAACAACGCTCTGGAGCTCGCCTCGCTGCGCCTAGGGAACGAAAGAGGAGGACCATGAGCGTGACCGGTGACGAGCAGGCAAGGCGTTTCCTCGACAACGTCGAGACGGTCGTCAAGGGCAAGACGGACGAGATCAAGCTCGTCCTCTCCGCACTGCTCTGCGGCGGCCACGTGCTCCTCGAGGACGTTCCCGGAACGGCGAAGACCGTCCTCGCTCGCGCGCTCGCCGGCTCGATCGACGGTGCGACCAACGCGCGCATCCAGTGCACGCCCGACCTCCAGCCGACCGACGTCACCGGCCTCTCGGTCTTCAACCAGAAGGATCGCGACTTCGAGTTCCGGCCCGGCCCCGTGTTCGCGAACATCGTCCTCGTCGACGAGATCAACCGCGCGATGCCGAAGACGCAGTCGGCGCTCCTCGAGGCGATGGCCGAGCAGCAGGTCACGATCGACGGCGTCACGCGCGAGCTTCCCGAGCCCTTCCTCGTCCTCGCCACCGAGAACCCGATCGAGCAGGAGGGCACCTTCCCGCTCCCGGAGGCGCAACTCGATCGTTTTTTCCTCAGAACCGCGCTCGGGTATCCGGGCGAGGACGACGAGGTGGCGATCGTCGAGGAGCAGCTGCGCGTCCATCCGCTCCGCTCGCTGCGCGCGGTGGTCACGCTGGAGGACGTCGACTCGCTCCGCCTCGCCGTCCACGACGTGTACATCGATCCGGCGATCCGGCGCTGGGGGATCCAGCTCGTGCGCGCGACCAGGGTCGCCGACGGAGTCGGGATCGGCGCATCCGTGCGCGGCAGCCTCTCACTCGAGCGTGCGTGTCGCGCGTGGGCGCTGCTCGACGGCCGCGACTACGTGACACCAGTCGACGTCGAGCGCCTGTTCCTGCCAGTGGTCATCCACCGGATCGTCTTCACGCCGAGCTTCGTCGCCACCGCGCGCGAGATCGGCTGGACGGACGCAGCCGAGCGCTTCCGCGAGCAGTGCCTCGAGCTCGCTCCACGGCCCGGTGCAGACCTCGAAGCACCCGTCGCTGCGGCCGGTTGAGCGCCACCTTCCCGCTGATCCCGCGCCGCCGCGTGCTGGGGCTTCCGTTCGGCGGCCTACACAGCATGCGCCGCGGCCTCGGCTCCGACGTCGCCGGCTCGCGTCCATACCAGCCGGGCGACGACATCGACCGGATCGACTGGCACGCATCCGCCCGTCTCTCGCTCGCGCGTGGAACGGAGGAGTTCATAGTCCGCGAGCACTTTGCGGACGAGGCGCCGCGCGTCGTCGTCCTCTGCGACCGGCGCCCGTCGATGTCGATCTTCTCGGACGAGTGGCCGTGGCTCCGCAAGCCGGAGGCGATCCGGCAGGCAATCAGAGTGATCGGGGACAGCGCGGCGGCGGCACGCGGCCTCGTCGGCTACTTCGACGAGGGTGACGGGAGCGCGTACTGGCACCCGCCGCGGAGCTCGGTCGAGCTCGGCCCGGCCGACGTCGAGCGACCGTTCGAGGCGCCTCGAGACACCCTCGCACGCGGTCTCGGCCACCTCGTCGAGCAGCGGCGCGACCTTCCAGCAGGCTCCTTCGTCTTCGCCCTCTCCGACTTCCTCGCCGAGCCGACACACGACCAGTGGCTGCAGGCGCTCGAGCGGCGCTGGGAGATCGTCCCCGTCGTGATCCAGGACCCTGTCTGGGAGCAGAGCTTCCCGGAAGTGGGTGGGACTGTCGTTCCGTTCGCCGATCCGGAGAGCGGGCGCGTGAGCCTCGTCCGCCTCTCGGAGGAAGAGGTGGGGCAGCTGCGCGCGGAGAACGAGACGCGACTGCGCGATCTTCTCCATGACCTGCGCGCGCTGGACATGGATCCGGTCGTCCTCTCCTCGCACGAGTGGATGGAGGTCGTGCTCGCGTTCCTGACCTGGGCCGATCAGCGCCTGTTCGCGCGGGGGCGCGCGTGAGGGCGTTCGCCGTTGCTGTGCTCGTCGTCCTGCTCGCGACCGGCTGCGGGGGTGGGGCCGAGGACCTGCCGGCGCTTCCCGAGGGCCGGTTCATCGCGGTCGAGCAGACTTTGAAGCCGGAGGTGCAGCTCTTCGCCGAGCCGGTCTTGGCGCGAGTGGAGATTCTCGTCGACAACGAGCGCTTCGATCCCGATCGCCTGCGTGTCACTCCCTTCTTCCAACCGTTCGAGCTGGACGGCGAGGTCGTGCGCGAGCGGCGCGATCAGGGCCGCTACACGCATCTGCGCTACGAGTTCACGCTCCGCTGCCTCGTCTGGGAATGCCTTCCGCACACCGAGGACCCGGGCGCGACCCCGGTGTCCGTCTCGGGTGGCGTCGAGCGTCCGCCTCCTCCCGGTGGAGCTCGCGACCGCAGGACGCACGAGCTCAAAGCCGCGCGCATCCTGTACGAGGATCCGCAGGAGGGGGCGCAGCGGGTCCGCAACGTGACGTGGCCGCAGATCGTGTCCGTGTCGCGGCTCAACTTCGAGGACCGCGACGTCTCGGTGATCGGATTCCCGTTCGAGGCTTCCGTCACGCCGCTGCCGGAGGCGACCTATCGCGTGCCGCCTGCGCTCATCGGGATCGGGCTCCTCGCCGGGGCGCTCCTGCTGCTGGCGCTCCCGGCCGGATTGGTCGTAAGCTCGCTCCGCAGGCGACCTGCGCCCGTCCTGGAGGAAGCTCCCGAGCCGGAGCTGTCCCCGCTCGAGCGGGCGCTGCGGCTCGTGGAGTGGACTCGCGACGGCGAGGCCGAGGAGAGGCGGGAGGCGCTCGAGGTCCTTGCCGAGGAGCTCGACGCGTCAGAGAGAGCAGATATCGCGGGCGAGGCGCGACGACTCGCCTGGTCGCGGCCGTCGCCGTCTGCGGAAGCGATGTATCGGCTCGTCGAGTCGGTGAGGGAGCCGGCGTGATCGAGCTCAGCCGCGGCATCCCGGCGAGTGAGCCCACGAGATTTCGCCAGTCCGAGCGGCGAACGACGATCCTCCGGGTCGGGCTGGCGCTCGCGATGGGCGCCGCGCTCGTGCTCGTGTTTCTGATCGCCCGTTCACAGGATGTGCGCTTCGCCCCGCTCGTCCCCTCGGGCACCACGGGCATGGTCGTTCTCGACCTGTCCGCGAGCGTCAGCGAGGGCGGGCTCGACGTCACCGTGGAAAAGCTTGCGAGCACCGACGAGAAGACCGGTCTCGTCGTCTTCTCCGACGGGGCGTACGAGCTTCTGCCGCCCGGCTCGCCCTCTCGCGAGCTCAGCTCGCTCCTGCGCTACTTCAAGGAGCGCTCCGACGGCACGCTCCCGCGCAACCCGTGGGAGGAGTTCCGCGGAGGCACGCGGATCTCGGTCGGCATGGAGTTCGCGCGCCAGGTGCTGCACCGCGAGAACGTGTCGCGCGGCTCGATCGTCCTGATCAGCGATCTCGAGATCGATCCCGACGAGATTGCGCGGCTCGCCGAGGTGCTCGCGCTGATCGAGAGCGAGGGCTATCAGGTGCGGATCGTGCCGCTCTTCCCCTCGGAGCAGAAGCGTGCGCTCGTCGAGCGGCTCGTCGGCTCGAACGCGTTCGTACGCGCGCCCGAGCAGGAGGAGCTGCGAACGCCGGAGGAGCAGGGTTTCGGGTCGATCGCGCCCTGGCTCTTCCTCGTGGCCGGTGGGCTCCTCGTGGTGCTGCTGGCCGTGAACGAGAAGGTCCTCTCGCGCCTGGAGGTGCACCGATGAGATCCTGGACAAGATGGGTGGCCTGGGCTCTCGCCGTTGTCGCCGTCCCGGTCGCGGTGGCGCTCGCGGTCGTCGCCGTGGACATCCTGCGCACGCCCGGACAGATCACCGCCGACGACGCGCGCTTCGAGTCGGCGCCGATGCGTCAGCGCAATCTGTGGAAGGTCGGCTTCCTGCCCGGGCTCGCGAGCGAGCGGCTGCTCGGGCTCGAGGACGACGTCTTCTACCGCCAGATCGCCGGTCTCTACCTGAGGGTCGAGCCTGGGGAGGTGGACTACGAGGGCTTCCCCGACCTCGAGTCGGCGCGAGCGAAGGCGCAGTACGAGGTCACGCGCCTGAGCAGGGAGGACGAGGACGCGAAGCGGCGCTCGCGGATGCTGACGATGTACGGCGTGATCACGCTCGACGTCCAGGTTCCCACCAAGGTCGAGCGGTTGAACAACATCCAGCGGGCCGTCTCGGCGTTCCGAAACGCGATCGAGCTCGATCCCGAGAACGACGACGCCAAGACCAACCTCGAGGCGGTGCTCAGCCGCGAAGGCCCGGTGGTGTTCGCGCCATCGAACGCCCCCACCCGCGATCGGGCCGGAGGCCAGAAGTCCGGTCAGGGAGGCACGGGCAGCGGCTACTGATGGAGCTCGTGTTCCTGACGCCACTGGGAGCGCTCGTCGGGCTCGCAGCGCTGATCCCGCTCGCGGTCTACCGCGCACGGGAACGTCGGCTGCGTGGGATCAGGGCGGCGCTCCGTCTCGAGGAGCCGTCGCGCCAGTCGCGCCTGTCTTTCGTGGCCGCGCTTGCGGCGGTGTGCGGTCTCGTGGCGCTCGCGGCGGCACAGCCTGTCCTGGCCACGATGCGCGAGGTGCGGGAGCGGACCGACGCCCAAGTGTTTCTCGTGGTCGACACCTCCCGCTCGATGCTCGCCTCGGAGGGACCGGGAGCCCCAACCCGATTCGACCGCGCTCGCGAGATCGCGCAGGAGCTCGCGAATCAGCTCCCAGAGGTTCCGGTAGGCGTTGCGTCGATGACGGATGGACTCCTTCCGCACCTCTTCCCGACCACCGATCGTCAGGTTCTCCAGGCAACGCTCGGAAAGACGCTCGACATCGAGTCGCCGGGACCCAGCACCTTCTTCTCCTCGCGCGCAACAACCTATGACGCGCTCGAAGCGGCTCCGACGCTGAACTACTTCCCGCCGGCGGCAGAGAAGCGCGTGCTCGTCGTCCTGACCGACGGAGAGACGCGGCCGCTCGAGCGAGACCTCGCGACCGCGTTCAGGCGTGGGCCGAAGATCGAGACGGTGTTCGTGCGCCTATGGAACGCAGACGAGCGCATCTATCTGACCGGGGTGGCGGAGTTCGGCTATTCCGCCGACCCGAAGAGTGAGGCCGTGCTCGGCCGTGTCGCCTCGACGGTGGGTGGGCGCGTGGTCACGGAGGGCGACTCGGAAGGGTTGCGGCAGGCTGTGGTCGATCTTCTCGGCACGGGCCCAACGATGGATCGCCGGCACGAGGGAGACCGACTCGCGCTGATGCCCTGGATCACGCTCGCCGCGTTCCTGCCGCTCGGGTTCGTGCTGTTCCGAAGGAACTTCTGACGAGCGGCTAAGGTGTCCCTCGCCACGGGGCGTGGCGCAGCCTGGTTAGCGCGCTTGACTGGGGGTCAAGAGGTCCCGAGTTCGAATCTCGGCGCCCCGACTGGAGGAAAGGGCTGGTAATCCGGCCCTTTCGCGTCTCTCGGCGAATCTGCTTTCGGCGTTGCGGTGACCAGCTGGTGACCAAAACGATCTCGGGTCGCGGGCGCAGCTTCACCGCGCTGCGTCCGTCCGAGAACCTGGGGTTCCTCTTGCCGCAGACTCTGGCCCTGCCTCAAAAACAAGGGGTTAGAGATCGCTCGTCCTCTAACCCCTTGTTTGCGCAGCTGTTCGGGCCGATTCCCGTGGGCTGAGGTCTAACTTGAGCAAGTCAGACTCGTGGATCCCTCGAACGGGGGACGATGTGTGAGCGCCTCGTAAAACCTGGGGCACGGGGGGTGTGGAGTCGGGTGTTTGCGGAGAAAAGGTCTTGTACTGAAGCACGAAACCTAAAAGGGGGAACAGATGAAGAAGCTCCTAATCGCGGGCGTCCTAGTGATCGCGCTCGCCTTCACCGTCTCGGCATCCGCGGCGCTGGTTCCGGGTGTGTATGACCCGGGCAATACGGGTTGCGTCGAGGCGACGTTCATCAAGAAGACGAAGACGTTGCACCTGGAGAAGAACTGCTCGACACCCACGAACGCGGCCGCAGGTGCGGAAATCACTGGTGTGAGTGGCCAGACGTTCCAGTCAGCGTCGTTCACGCTGGCGAGCGCGACCCAGTGTCAGGGTGGCTCGCCGCGGTTCAACGTCGACACCACGGCGGGTTTCTTCTTCCTTGGCTGCAATAACGTCACGCCGACTACGAATGCGAACGGAACCGTGACCTACACGTTTACTGCCGCGACGCTCGCCGCAGCCGGCCAGCAGGTTCCGACCCCGACCGGCACGATCGAGTCCGTGAGCGTGCTCATCGACGTCCAAGGCAGTGCCGACCTTACGAACATCATGTTCAACGGCAAGCTGCAGAAGCTCGCACCCGGCAAGGCGGACTTCGCCCGCCCGTGCAAGAAGGGCGGCTGGAAGAGCTTTACAAACCCGACGTTCAAGAACCAGGGTCAGTGCGTCAAGTACCTGGTGCACGGGAGGAACGCAGCGAAGTAGTGCGTCTAGTCGAACGCTGACCTTCCGCTTCGTAGTAGCGAGAGCCCCGCCTATGCGGGGCTCTCGTTGTTCATGCACTCGAGGCAAAGATGGGTGGATTGCCGCTGGCCCGCTTCGAACGCTCCAGGTCTGGTCGCCGCCTACTGGACGCGATCGGAAGACGGGACAAACGGAAACTCGATGATCGTGTTCGAGTCCGAGCAAGACGCCCGCACGGCCGCAGAGATGGTCAAAACCGCGCCGACGCCCGACACCGTCACGCTCGAAAGCTTGAGGTGCGCGAGGGGCTCGTGTAGCGGTTCGGACAATCTGAGAAACTCACCGCAACAGCAATGGCGAGCAAGCGAGGTGGGATCGTGAACAGCGTTGACGCCCCGGACGAGCACGAGAGAAACAAGGCCGTGATCAGGCGGTTCGTCGAGGAGGTTCAGAACAAGAAGGACGAGGCGGCGTACGACGAGCTGAACCATCCGGAGTTCGTCAACCTGAGCTCGCCTCCCGGTATCCCGGCGGACCGCGAAGGGGGCAAGGTCTACCTGTTCGGGTTCCTCAACGCCTTCCCCGACTGCCATGTCACGATCGACGACATGATCGCCGAGGGTGACCAAGTGGTCACGAAGAAGACGTTCAGGGGGACGCATAGCGGAGAGTTCGCAGGGATCCCGCCGACCGGAAACAAGGTCGAACTGCAGTTTGTGGACATCATGCGAGTGCGCGACGGCCGGATCGTCGAGCACTGGAACTGCATCGACCAACTCAGCTTCATGCAGCAGCTCGGCGTGATTCCGTCTCCGAGTCCTCAGTAGCACGAGCCGGCCTCTCGCGCGGCTCTGCGGGCCTCGCGGCGGCGCTCCACCTTCTGTCGCTCGCGTTCGGCGTACGCCTCAGGATTCAGTCGCTTGAACCGACGATCCCGGCAGGACGCCTTACCACAGATGACGCGCTGTCGACCCTCGAGCGGACCGCTGCACTCGGAGCACTCGGTCTGCTCAGGCGGGCGTTCTCTGCCTCGTCTCGCCGCGGCCTTCTCGAGAACCGTGTCGCGGTTGCGCCAGTAATACGCGCGCGACCGTGCGCGATAGGTCTCAGGGTCTTCCGAGTACCGGCGGCGGTCACGGAAAGCGTAGTAGTGCTTCTCGGAGCAGAAGCCCGAACGCGGAGCTGGGTTCAGGTCGAGGTCAACACCGCACCAGGCGCACGTCCTCGTTCGGAGAGCAACGCGAAGAATTTCGCCGTAATCGACGTCATCCCGCCGTATCTCGGCGCTCTGTCCCTGTTGGAGAGGGAAACGACTTCGGGGGTCAACGCCGATCCCCCATACCAAAAAATGCACCAAACCGCTGGCTCACGCGACGTCTCCCTCGAGCTTCCGAGCCCAGTACGCCTTCTCCCACTCAGGTGCGTTCGTGAGGTCAGGCACCTTCGTGGGCGAGGGGGCCACCACCCTGGCGACGACTTTCGCCGAGTCGCGCCGAGTCGCGACGACTCGTGCCGATACTAGGAGCATGGATGACCGACTACTCACGGCGCGCGAGACGGCCGAGATCCTCGGCTGTAGCCCGCGCTCCATCTTTCGTCTGATCGGCGACAAGCGGCTCCGCCCGGTTCGACTCACGGGACCCCGGCGGGAAGCTGAAGTTTGAGCGCGAGGAGATCCGACGGCTAATCCGAGAGGCCCGCGAAGGGGGGACGGCGAAATGACGGAGGACGAGCTGTACCGCCGGTTCTCCGAGGAGCTGGGCACGGTCGCGACCGGCCCCGACGAGCTTCTACGCGATTCCGGGACGCTCGGTGTCTCACGAAGCACGTGATGCCGGTGTGGAGCAGGAGACGACGGGCCAGCCCGTAGCGTGCGCGCGGTTCACCAAGCGAAGAGCCGACGAGATACCGCGACGGCTGGCTTCCCGAATAGCCCGACAAGGGTCACTCGGCGCAGGTTTGTGGCTGCGAGAGTACGGTCAGGCAGATGCGGCAGCCGGTGCGCATCGGCTCCCCGTCTCGTAGATTCCAGCTTCTAGCAGACTCCGCTACCCGCTCGCTACCCAAACCAAGGAGGCAGGACATGGCAGTTGCACGCGTTACCGAGATCAGCGCGACGTCGACGACAAGCTTCGAGGATGCGATCAAGACGGGTCTGGAGCGTGCGAATTCGACGCTCCGAAACGTCAAGAGCGCATGGATCAAAGAGCAGCAGGTTCGTCTCGACGGAGGCTCGATCAACGAGTATCAGGTGAACATGCTCGTCACGTTCATTCTCGACGACTGACTTTGGCGCAAGACCGGAATCCGTTAGCGCGGATTCCGGTCGCGCAACTAAAGACCCCTTCATGTTGGGGCGGGACTGGGAGCTTCGGGGTGTGAAGTCGGCCGCTGAATGCTCTATTCCTCGCTCTTACGGCCTGCGCATGCTCCGGAAGACGTCCGCTGTCAGCTACGTCAGCTTGCGGCTACTCCTCCATGAGCGCGCGCACGGCGACCCGGTCTACCGGGTCGCCGGCGGCGATGAGCTCGCGGGCCGCGTCCACCTTGTCCCACACGTCCCAGAGCAGGAACCCGCGCGGCTTGCCGTCCTCCACGTAGCAGACGACGCCCTTCGTGTTCGGCTCCGCCCACTCGGCGACCGTCTCGAGACTTGGGTCGACGTCGCCGACCGCCTCGTACCCGAGATCGAAGAGATCGGAGTAGAAGAACGGGAGGTAGTCGTACGGCGTGTCGGCGCCGGCCATGTTCGCACCCACGTATTGACCGTGCGTGTTCGCGTGGTTCTCGTGCTCCACGCGCCGGAGACCGCCGAGCAGAGTGGCCGGGAAGCGCGCCACATCACCGGCGGCAAAGACATCGTTATGTCCTTCGACGCGCCCGAACTCGTCGACGAGGATGCCATTGTCGACAGTGAGTCCGGCTTGCTCGGCGAGATCCGTTCGCGGCTCGATTCCGAGCCCGGCGACGACGACATCGGCCTCGATCGAGCGCTTGTCAGCGGTGACGACGCGCAAGCCTGCATCTCCCGCGCGGCCGATCTCAGCGACCTTCTCTCCGGGAAGGACGTTGACACCCTTCGAGCGGTAGTAGTCGTTGACGAACAACGAGAGGTCGGCCGGAAACACTTTCGCTCCGATGCCCGCGTCGGGAAACACGATGGTGACCGCGCACCCGTTCAGCGCCAGCGCCGCCGCGATCTCGGAGCCGATGAAGCCACCGCCGATCACCGTTGCCCGCACACCGTCACCCACGAGCGCGCGGAGGTGGTGGTACGTATCGAGTGTCCGGTAGTAGATGACGTCATCCGGGGCCGACGGGAAGCGGCGCGGTGTGCCTCCGGTCGCGAGGAGCAGCCGCTCGTAGGAGTGCCTCTCGCCCGCATCGTCGGTGACGGCGTGCCCGCCGAGATCGAGCGAGAGGATCATGCGACCCGTATGGATCTCGACATCGAGGTCGGGCGTTCCTCGCCAGATCGAGCTCTCGTCCTTTCCTTTCCAGAGCCCCTTCGACAGCGGCGGGCGTGCGTACGGGTCGTGCGACTCCTCGGCGAAGAGCCCGATCGAGCCGTCCTTGTCGTGCTCGCGGATGCCCTTGCACGCCGCATCCCCGGTCATGCCACCGCCGACGATCAGATACCGGTACTCGGCCACTGCTCGTGATCCTAGTGATCCTTGTCTGCGGCCCCCAGCAGTCCGGTACGCGTACTAAAGTCCTGCGCGGCGTGAGCAGAGCGCGAATGTCTCTTCTGGTCACGGCGGCGATTGTCGCTGCCGTCCTCGCGCTGCCAGTCGCCGCCGGTTCGGGCGCGCAGTCCGCACCTGAAGCGCGGGAGTCCGCGATCTTCTACTACCCGTGGTATTCGACCCCCACCAGGGACGGGCGCTGGGCACATTGGTATGTGGAGCGAGAGGGCACTTCGGTTCTCTCCACTCCGTACTTCCCGAGCCGCGGGCTCTACTCGTCGTCGAACGCGCGGATCGTCGCCGCGCAGATGCGCGAGATCGCAGCGGCCGGTGTCACGACCGTCGTCGTGTCCTGGTGGGGCGCCGGCTCGCCGGAGGACGATCGGCTGCCACTCGTCGCCGAGGCGGCCCGGCGCCAGGGACTCGAGATCGCGGTCCATCTCGAGCCCTACCGCGGACGCACTCCCGATCAAACCGCGGCCGACATCGTCCGGCTGCAAGCCACCGGCGTCACGGAGTTCTACCTCTATGACGCCGACCGCGATCCCGCAGCCGCTTGGGCTGACGCGCTTGCCGATCTCGAGGACGCACGCATTTTCGGTAATACGACGCTTGTCGGACGGGCCAAAGCATCCGGGTTCGACGGTCTCTACACGTATGACGTCGTCACGTGGACGGGCTCGACGTTCCGTCGTCTCTGCACCCAAGCGCACCGCGTGGGACTTCTGTGCGCGCCCTCGGTCGGGCCCGGCTACGACGCGCGTCTTGCGACGAGCGACCGAATGGTGAAGCCGCGATTACACGGCTCTACATACGACCGCATGTGGAAGACCGCACTCAAGGCGGACGCCGATCTGATCACGATCACGAGCTACAACGAATGGCAGGAGGGGACGCAGATCGAGCCCGCCCAGGCACAGGTCGAGCGGCCGGGGTACGAGGGCGCATGGGGAAGACACGGACTCGCGGCACGGCGTGCGTACCTGGACGCGACGGCACAGTGGACTGCGCGACTACGGGCTTTGGCGCGTCAGTAGAGCGCGGCTGCGAGCTGCCGCCGGTACGCGACCGTCATGGAGTCGTCGTGCCCGAGATGATCGAAGATCGCCACGGCTAAATCGCGGAGGCGCTCTCTGTCGGCAGCCGTGGCGTCACGAATGAGCTCGAGGATGAGGCGAAGCGCAGCTTCCTCCTCGTCGGCGTCGAGAGCGCTGAGGACGTCTGGGAGCTGGCCGCTCCGACGAAGCTCGTCCAGCGCGCGCTCGAGGCGCGGAGGCGCGAGTAGCTCGTCGACGAACGTCGCGACCCCGACCGGCGAGCGCACGCCGACGAACTCCGAAACGACCCGGCCGTCCCGAAAGGCCTTGACGGCCGGAATGCCCTGAATGCGATGCTCGGCCGAGAGCGCGGGATTCGCGTCGACGTCGATCTTCGCCAGCTGCACCGTCCCGGCGCGGCTTTCGACCTCGCGCTCCAATACCGGACCGAGTGCTTGGCACGGCCCACACCAAGCCGCCCAGAAGTCCACGATCACCGGAACCGCGCGCGATCGCTCGACGACCTCTTGCTCGAAGGTCTCCTCGGTGACGTCGATCGCGGTCATCTCCGTCTGAGAACGTCCGGGCTGGTGAGGATCATTCCTTCACGACGACGTCGGCGCCACAGCCGGTCACCAGCGCCCCCGCGACGTGCTCGGACGAGACTCCCTGGAGAGAACGGTGCTCGAGGTCGATCTCGATTCCCGCCCATTTCTCGAGGCCGAGCGCGCGGCCTCCGAGCTCCGAGCCGAAGCGAAAGAGCTCGTCCGTCTGGAAAATCCCGCGCCGTCCGGTTTGCCGGCGCGCGATCCCTTCGAGCTCGCGCAGCTCTTCAAAGGGGTCGATCCGCACATTGGAGTCCGTTCCGATGCAAAGAGGGATTCCACGGCCACGGATCCGCTCGGCGGGCAGGAAGCCGTCGCCGAGGTCGGCCTCAGTAGTTGGACAGGCGCAGACGGTCGCCCCGGTCGACGCGAGCAGGTCGAGCTCCGCTCCATCGGCGTGGGTCGCGTGGACGACGGTGGTTCGCGGCCCGAGACATCCTGTTCGGGCGAGAAGCTCGATCGGCCTGCATCCGTGCTCGGCCTGACACTCCTCGATCTCCTTCGGCTGCTCGTCCGCGTGCACATGCAGCGGAAGCTCCGCGTGCTCGGCGTAGCGACCGATCTGCTCGAGCCAGTCGGCGGGACAGGCGCGTACGGAGTGGGGGGCGAGACCGATGCGTAGTCCGAAGTCTCTGAGAGCTTCTACCTCGGCGAGATAGCCGCGGACTGTCTCCTGGCGGGACCGCGAGAGACCTCCGCGCGCGTACGCAACGTGGAGGAGCACCAGCTCGATACCTGCCGCGGAAGCGGCCTCCGCAGCCGCGAAAGCCTCCGCCAGTCCGAGGTAGTGGAACTCCCCGACGGCCGTGAAGCCCGCGGCTCGCATCTCCCGGTACGCGGTTTCGTACGAGACACGGACGAGCTCAGGTGTCTGTCGGTCGGCCTCGGCGAGCATGTTCTCTCTCCAGGCCCAGAAGTCGCCGCCAGCAGCCCGGCCGCGCAGCGCCCGTTGGAACGTGTGGCTGTGCGCATTGACGAACCCAGGCAGCGGGAAGGACTCGGCCACGAGACGCGACGCTAGCAGTGGTGACGATCCGCTCACGCCGATCACCGATGCCGCGACAGCGTGCGATCATCCTGAGCGAAACTCGGCATAGGGTTCACGCGATGCCCTCCAGCGAGCTTCGACGGCTTGTTCCGAACGCTCTCACGCTCGCGCGCTTTGCCGCGATTCCGATCTTCGTCTGGCTCTATCTGCGCGCGGGAGACGGCGCGGCCTGGGGTGCCGGTCTCTTCTTTGCGGGTGCTGCCCTAACCGACCAGATCGACGGCTACCTCGCGCGGCGCTGGAACGTGCACTCAGCATTCGGGAGGATCGCGGATCCGCTGGCCGACCGGGTGATGATCGGCACAGCAGTCGTCCTCATGTGGGCGACCGGCCGGATTCCGCTCGCCGCAGCGATCCTCGTCCTCGCCCGTGATCTGGCGCTGGTGCTCGGATACAAGCTACTGGCCCCACGGGGCTTCGAGCTGGAGGTGACGTTTCTAGGCAAGGTTGCGACCTGGGTTCTGTACGCAGCGCTCGGATTCGTGCTCGTGACCGATGAAGGAACAGCGTGGCCCCTTGTGTTCCTGTGGATCGGCGTCGCGTTGGCCCTGGCCGCAGGGGTGCAGTACTTCCTGCAGGCACGACGTGCACTCGGGAAGCGACCGTCGTACGGTCGAGGTTAAGAGAGGGACAGAAAGCGCTGGCCCGAATGTAAACTCTCAAGCTGAGGTTGACCCCTCGGAACGGGTAGCTGCTTTACTCATGTGACCGACGAGGAAAGGCGACCAGTGGATCCACATCCCGACCTGTCCACAGTGACCGACGACGACCTTCGGGTTTTGATCCGCGAGCTCGAGAAGGAAGAGGACGAGGTCTCCTTCCAGCGCCGCGTGCTCCACGGGCGGATCGACATCCTTCGTGCCGAGCTCGTATCCCGCCTCCGCGAGCAGGTGAGCGTGGGGGAGGCCAAGCTCGCGGACGTCGAGCGGCTCAGCGAGATCCTGACGACGAGGGCGTCTCCCAAGGCTGACGACGCGTGAGCCACGTCTACTGTCCGGAGTGCGGCTTCCAGAATCCGGAGACCTCCAACTACTGCTCGCGCTGCGGTGCGCTCATCGTTCCGGAAGCGGGCGCCGAGACCACGATGGCGTTCGACGTGGACGAGGGCGGTGAAGACGGCGAATCCCTTCTCGAGACGCTCGGCATCACAGGTCCGGCGCTCGTCGTGCGCTCGGGTGGCGGCATCGCCGGCCAGCCGTTCCAGCCGACAGGCCCGCTAACCCTCGTCGGCCGCTCGCCCGAGTGCGACATCTTCCTCGATGACGTGACCGTCTCCCGCCGCCATGCGGAGATCGCGCGCGAGAACGACACCTTCACGATCCGCGATCTCGAGAGCCTGAACGGCACCTACGTGAACCGCAAGCGCATCGAGTCGACCGTGCTCGAGGACGACGACGAGGTTCAGATCGGGAAATACCGAATGACGTTTCTCAAGCGATGAGCACCGTGACCACTCGGCGGCCAGAGCACGGAGGAGCCGACCCGGGTCTTCGCACCATCGGAGCGGTCTGCGAGGAGCTCCGCGATGCCTTCCCGGACATCTCGGTGTCGAAGATCCGCTACCTCGAGGACCAGGGCCTGATCGCCCCGCAGCGAACGCGGGGCGGCTACCGCTTGTTCTCCGTTGACGACATCGAGCGCCTGACGACGATCCTGCGTCTCCAGCGCGACGAGTTCCTGCCCTTGCGAGTGATACGGGAAGCGCTCGACGGCCCGGGCGCCTCGCCTGACCGGCCGCGGCGGCGGACCGTCGGACTCACCGAGCATGAGGATGAGATCGACGGCGCTGAGCTGTGCGAGCGCGCGTCGGTGTCACCCGACTTCGTAAAGGAGCTCGAGGAGTACGGCGTGGTCCTCTCGCGCACCGAAGCCGGCGAGCGCGTCTACGCGGAGAGCGAGGCGGATATCGCCGCGGCGTGCGGCCGGCTCGCGCGCTTCGGGATCGACGCGCGGCACCTGCGGACGTTTCTCACCGCGACGGGGAGGCAGGCATCCCTCGTCGAGCAGCTCGTTGCGCCCGGTCTGCGATCGCGAAACCTCGACCGCCGGAAAGGCGCTCTCGACGATCTCGAGTCGCTCGCCCGAGTTGCCCAAGAGCTCTCACATCTGATCTTCCTTCGTGAGCTGCGTGGCGCCGTGGAGCGGAGCGCTTGAGCAAGCCTCGCTCGCGGCTCGCGTTCGCAGGAGAACCCAGGTTTCCCTCGCGTGCTCCGTCCTCTCCAACGGTGTGCGGAACCGCACGGTCTTCCACGTCGCTTCCAGCTCGCGGGCGAGCAGCTTGCGCATGACCCTGGATCTCCGCGATCGCATCCTCGACGTCCCGGACTTTCCGACCGAGGGGATCGTGTTCAAGGACGTGATGCCGCTGCTTGCCGACCGCGAGTACCTCACGGAGACGATCCGCCTTCTGGCCGAGTGGTCGCGGCCACGCCAGCCGGATCTGATTCTGGGCGCGGAGGCGCGGGGCTTCATCTTCGGCGGCGCCCTCGCATATGAGTTGGGAGTCGGGTTCGTCACCGCCCGTAAGCCGGGCAAGCTCCCTCGAGAGACCGTCGAGGCGACATACGCGCTCGAATACGGGACGGACAGCCTGCAAGTCCACCGCGATGCGATCGCTCCCGGGGAGCGAGTCATCGTCTTGGACGACGTGCTCGCCACCGGCGGGACGGCACGAGCGAAAGTTGACCTCGTCGAGCAGCTCGGCGGCATCGTCGCGGGTGCTCTTTTCGTGATCGAGTTGACATTCCTCGACGGTCGCGACCGTCTCGGCGGCTACGACGTGCACTCGTTGATCCAGTACTAGCGCATGGGAAAGCCTGGCCTGTCTGGGCGGGTGGCGTCCGACCGTCTCACTACAACGAGAACATGTACGACCCGCTGACGAGCACGTACTCGTTCGCGTGTCCGCGAGGGCCGGTTGCGAACGTGCCGCTTTCCGCCTTCCGCCTCCTGGAGCGGCTGCCGGCGGCGTCTCACCCGGCTGTCTACCGGGTGCTCTTCGAATGCCGGTGCGGGAGGGAGCACGTGGGGCTCGTCTCACACGACGAACTCGACTGGGCGCCCCTTGGAACGGCCTCCAACGTCACCTTCCGAAACCTTCTCACCTCGCACGATGACTCCCTCGCAACCGAGCTCGGCGACCTCGCGGCATCGCGCATCCGAGCGGGAGAGTGGCCGTGGAGCTTCTTCTGTTGCCTCGAGGGACGCGCACGACCTATGACGCCTTCTGCGTTTGCAGTGATCGCCCCAGGGGAGAGCTCGTTCGCAGTCGCCGTGCAGTGCCCGGTGTGCTCGGCTGTCTCTGTAAATCTCGTGTCTCGCGCGCACGTCGACCTTCCGTTCTGGAATGATCGTCGCATCGGCGTCGTCGAGCACGTATTTCAACGGGATGCGTTGCGAGCAATCGACAGTTTCCGCGCGGAGTTGCACTCTGCTCGTTTCGATGAGATGAGGCTCGATCTCGATCTCTGACCCCCAACCGGAGGAGACGTCACTCCCGCCAGGGATCGACAGGCTTCAGAGGCTCTCCGATAGACGACACATGAACGCAGCCACTCTCACCAAGATCGCGCCGGCAGCGTCGGCCCGCCTGCTCGCCGACGTCCATGCTCTGAACCGTTCCGTTCCTGTCGAGCGCGCCTCCGCTCTGGTTCGCCTCGAGGCCGTGCTCGGCCGCGACTTCGCGGATCGTCTCGTTGCCGCGCTCAGCGAAGCTACGAAGCGGAAGTAGCTCGTTCGAGCGCGGACGCGAAGCGGACGCCTTCAGGGATCTTTGCGCGAATCGAAATCCGCGCCAGCGGATCTCGATTCTGCGCCACAAAGCAGCGCTAGCGCGGGCCGGGATAGTCGCCACCGCGCACACGGACGACCAGGAAGATCGCCCCTGCTGCGAGAAGCGAGAGAATGAACGACGTCCCGCCGGGGAACTTGAGCGCGATGGCGCCGAGCCAGAGGAAGAGAAAGAACACGAGGGCCCAGGCGAAGGCCTGAACGCCCTGATCGATGCTCGGCATGCGCAGGTGCATCGAGGTGCATCCTAGTCTGGCGACGTCGTAACTCGTGTGGCCGACCCCGCACAGAGCACGATCCGGACCAAAAAAATTCACCGAGCCGGTTGCGCTTTCGTCCACTCAACCCGCTGACCGTCCGCTTCCGCGTAGAGCCTTCGAGTTGCGCTTCGACCTACTCGCGCTCCGTGCTCGGTGCAAGGGGGAAGCTATTGCAGGGCGTGCACGGGGTCAAGGCCGCGTTTTACCCTATTGACGCAATTTGCGACGAATTCGTCCACTCGCTGCCGACCGGAGAGCCTGCGTAGGATCTCCGCCGTGCGCCGCTCGTTTGTCTATGGCGTCGCGGGAGCGGCCCTCGCTCTCGCGGTCGTCCTCACCGTCGCCGGCGTGGGCGACGACCCCGACGCCCTCACGAATCCGCAAGCCCTCGTGCTCGGACTCGTCCAGGGGCTCACCGAGCTCCTCCCGATCTCGTCGTCGGGCCACTTGATCCTCGTCCCCTGGGCGGCCGAGTGGACATATCTCGAGCAGAACGACCGCTTCAACCAGACGTTCGACGTCGCGTTGCATCTGGGGACACTCGTCGCGGTCGGTGCGTACTTCTGGGGAGACATCGTCAGGCTCGTCGGCGCTTGGCTCGGCTCGGTTCGTCATCGTCGCATCCGTTCGGCCGACGAGCGCATCGCCTGGTTCGTTCTCGTCGCGACGATCCCCGCGGGCATCGTCGGAGTCATCGGCGAGAACGCGATCGCGGATTCCCTCGGCGAGCCCTGGCAGATCGCGATCCTTCTTGCCGCGGGCGCCGCCTTGCTCTGGTGGGCAGACCGATCTCCTCAAGAGCGGACAATGGGAGATCTCGGAATGCGCCACGCCGTCGCAATGGGGTTGGCGCAGGCCCTCGCGCTGGCGCCGGGTGTCTCTCGATCCGGGATCACGATCACGGCCGGTCGCCTGATGCGCCTCGATCGTGACGCCGCAGCACGCTTCTCGTTCCTGCTCGTCCTGCCGGCCGTGCTCGGCGCGATTCTCCTGAAGGGAGTGGGGGACGTGCTCCTCGGCGACCTGCCGAACGGCTGGCAAGGCCCGTTCTTGGTTGGAACCCTCGCATCGCTCGCAAGTGGACTGCTCGCCATCGACTGGCTGCTTGGCTATGTGCGCCGGCACACGTACGACGTCTTCGTCTGGTACCGGCTGCTCGCCGCGATGATCATCGGCCTTCTGATCGCGAGCGGGGTGCGGGAGGCGAGTTTCTGAGGTTTCGTCGCTCTACTTGACATAACACCGATTACTGTGCGTTAGGAGAAGTAGGCCGTTTGGCCATGCAGGATTGATCGAGAGGCAACGCACGACTGTACCGCGATCTGTTCAAGGAGCTCGGGCCGCCCTGCCCTGAGAGCTTCGACGTCGTCCGGTGAGTACGCATCACGCTCGACACTCCGGCGCTTCGGTGGCGTGATTGTCGGCGGGATTCTGCAAGAGCCCGCGTTCCCCTTTCGCTGTGCGTGCGGATGCTGTACGAGGTGCTTCCGCCCTCGGATGGAATGGTCGTCAACTACGGCGTCAACCGCGTGCGCTTCCCGACCGCAGTTCCTTCGGGCGGACGCGTGCGAGGTCGATTTCCGGGTGCTCTCGGTCGGGGACGCCTCGGGCGGAGAGCGCGCGACCAGAGGGGCGGCCGTCGAGAACGAGGACGTCGCAAAGCCGGTCTGCGTGGCCGAGCTCGTCCTCTTGACAGTGCCCTAACAAGCCGCTGGTGCCGTCGACACGTCTTGCTACCGTGTCCAGCCGCGTGAGCCTTCGGCGCCTCCTTTTCATCCTCGTCCTCGTTCTCGCGACGGCTGGGGTCGTTACCTCGGGCGCGCCGGCCGGAGACTTCACGGACGACTGCCCGAACGACGGGTCCGACGTCTACGTGTGTCCCTCCGGCTCCGTGGGAGTGCCGTACTCGCACACGTTCAAGCTGAAGGGGGACGAAGATCTGGGGTGCGCGAGGTTCACGGTGGGTTCGGGCAACTTCCCACCCGGACTGACGCTTGGATCGAAGGGCGAGGTCAGCGGCACGCCGACCCAGCCGGGCTCTTTCACTTTTTACATCACCGTGGAGTACCCGGGCTGCAAAAACTCGTCGGACAGGCAGTTTAGAATTGTGATTAACCCGGGCTCGCCGGTCCCGCCGCCTCTGCCGAGGCTGATCATCGGCCCCGAGTCGGTGAGCGGCGCGACGGTGGGTTCTCCGTACATGGCCGCGCTGACAGCCAACCTCTCGGATCCAAAAACGTGGTCGATCAGTGCCGGCATTCTCCCGCCTGGACTGAACCTTGGCGCAAGTGACGGACTGATCTCCGGCACTCCTACGGCCGTGGGCGCGTATGCCTTTACGGTTCACGCTCGGATCGATGCCACGCGCACCGCCACGAAGAGCTTCGCGCTCAATGTTCGCGAGGCGCTAACGATCGCCGGACCTACCGATCCCGCCCTCGAGGTCGGCATCCGCTACCTGACGGCGCTGAAGGGGTACGGCGGCCTGCCTACGTACAAGTGGGCCCTGACCGCCGGCGAGCTGCCTCCCGGATTGACCTTCTTCCCCGGCGGGGCCATCACGGGCAGGCCGACCACGGCAGGGGAGTTCGAATTCACGGTGACGCTGATCGACAGCGAAGGACGGACGACGACGTATGACGGTTCTCTGACAGTCGCCGCGAGGCTCGCTGTTGCGACGACGCGGTTGATGGGCAGAACGGGCCGCCTTTTCCGCAAGAACGTCATCACGGTCGGCGGGATCGACCCGACGTCGATGCGGCTCAAGAAGGGACCGCTCCCGGGAGGCGTGCGCTTCGATCGGGCGACGGCCAGCTTCGTCGGCATTCCAAAGAAGGCCGGGACGTGGATCGTCCTCGTCGAGGTCGTGGACGCGCTGAAAGTGAAGGCGAAGGCGACCATCGTGCTCGTCATTCGCGCGTAGTAGCCGCAGCAAGCCACGGCGGCTCTTTCGGAGGTCGTCCTCCACCTCGCTTTCGGTCGACGAGAATCGCCTGCTCAGGGCCGGCCGGAGTGCGCAAACACCCACTGGACGGACTGGACGCGCTCCTGCGCACGCGCGAGGCGACGAACCAGCTACGCGTAGCCAGCCGGGCGTCCTCTGTATGTTCAGTAGGCAGCACCCACGGCCCCCTCCTAACGCACTAGTCCACCGATTACTGTGCGTGGCTGGTCATCCGGAGCTTCTCGCGCATGCCGAGAGCGCTCTGCGAACGGCCTCGACCACCCCTGCAATCGTGCCGCTACCGCCCTGCAACCCGATCCCCTCGTTCGTGCCGGGTCGAGCACTGAGGGGCGGCCCGGAGACCGCCCCTCAGTGAACGACCTAGACGGCGGCGGGCACTTCGTGCAGCGCGACCTCGTAGCGCTCGACGCTCGAGATCGTGTCTCCCATGGCCGCTGCGGCCTGAGCGCGAAGCTCGTCACCGCGAGCCTCGCTAGCGCGAAGCGACTCCGGGCCGTCCCAGAATGTGATCGTCTTCGCCTTTCCCGTCTCGCGATCGGCTAGGGTGAGAATTCCGCGCCAGCCCGTCAAGTCGGCTGCCTCCGGGCGGATCTGCTCGTTGATGAAGGCGATGCCCTTGTCGATCCCTCCGGGTGACCCCTCGAGTGAGCTCACCCGGGCTGCGCGAGCGCCGTCGGCGACGTCGTCGATGGCCACCTCGTAGGACTCGACCGACGTTCGGCGTCCCCTGAGCTCTTCGGGTACCTCGTCGCCCATCTTGTCGAAGATCGGCTCGGCGGCCTGTATGGAATCCTCCGAGTCAAAGAACGTGACGCTGAGCGTCGTACCACCGGGTCGGTCGACCAGCATCAAGAAGCGCTTCGCGCCGGGTATTTCCTCGCCCGTGCTCATGCGCTCGCGGATCGTTCCGATCAGATCGTCGATCCGGCTGGTGTCGCCTTCGAACGCAGCGACGCGTGCGTACATACCTGCCCCCTCTCGTCGAGTCACTCGAGCGTACGCCCTATCGCCTCGAGCGTCTACGCGTCGCGTGTCGAGCTGGTGACCATGATTCGAAGAAGCGGGTCTTGTTTGAAAGCAGCCGGCTTCACACCCCGAGAATTCCGATCGCGCCTGAACATGAAGGGTCTACGTTCGCGCGACCCGAATCCGCGTCAGCGGATTTGGGTCTTGTTCACGTTGAGGCTAGCCCACGTGAGGGATTTTCTTCACTTGGCCCTAGACATCGGGTGGTGGAATGCGAGAGAGTGTCTATTCACAGCGACCGCACCACGCCTGCCGCGTCTTGAGTCAAACCGACATCGAGCACATCCTCATCGTCGAGGACATCCGCCAGCTGCTCGACCAATCCGAGCAGGTCGGCACTGTGCGCGCGTCCGAGCTCGCAGAGGTCGCCGAGATCTACGAGCTGACCGAGCTCGAGCACGACGCGCTCCTGCGGGAGCTGGACCAGCGCTCGATCGAGATCGTCGTCGAGACCGCCCAGTCGGAGGTCGTCGCCGCGATCACCGCGCCCGTCGAGACGACAACGGACGCGCTGCAGCTCTTCCTGCGGGAGGCGGGCCGGCACCAGCTTCTGACTGCTGCGCAGGAGGTGGAGCTTGCGAAACGCATCGAGCGCGGTGACATGAACGCGAAGGAGAGGATGATCCAATCGAACCTGCGCCTCGTCGTCTCCATCGCCAAGAACTATCGAAACCAGGGTCTCCCGTTCCTCGATCTCATCCAGGAGGGCACGCTGGGCCTGATCCGCGCCGTCGAGAAGTTCGACTGGCGTCGCGGGTTCAAGTTTTCGACCTACGCGACCTGGTGGATCAGGCAGGCCGTGGCCCGCGCGCTTGCGGACAAGGCGAGGACGATCCGCATGCCGGTGCACATCGTCGAACGGCTGCAGAAGATCAACCGTGCCGATCGCCTGCTCTGGACGCAACTCGGACGCGAGCCGTCGCTCGAGGAGATCGCGGACGAGGCGAATCTCACAGTGCAGCAGGTTCTCGAGGTCCGGGCTGCCGCGCGTGCCTCGACCAGCCTCGACGCGCCGGTCGGCGATGGCGACGACGCGGTCTTCGGTGACTTCGTCGCGGGCGACGAGCCGCTCCCGGAAGAAGCTGTCGAGCTGAACCTGCGCAGCGAGGCGCTTCGCCGCGCGCTTTCGGCTCTTCCGGAGCGCGAGCGTGAGGTCGTGGCCATGCGCTACGGGCTCGGCGGCGCCGAGCCGCAGACTCTGGAGGAGATCGGTCGCCGGCTCGGGCTCACCCGCGAACGAGTTCGCCAGATCGAGCTCGAATCGCTGCGACGGCTCTCCGGGCTGCGCGAGATGAAGTCCGTCGACGTGCCGTAACGGCCGTCAGGTACGCAGGTAGAGCTCGAGTGCCGGGGCGATCGCTCGCAGCTCGCGAAGGGCCCGGGCTTCCAGCTGGCGGACGCGCTCACGAGTGATTCCGAGATTCCTGCCCACTTCCTCCAGCGTTCGCGGACGTACTCCATCCAGGCCAAAGCGCTCGATGACGACCCGCCGTTGGCGTGGCTGCAGCTTGGCGAGCGCCTCCAGGAGCTCGGTCGAGCGCGCGCGATCCGCAGTCTCGAGCTCGGGTTGATCGGCGCCCGTGTCGGGGATCAGGTCGGCGACGCTCGAATCGCCGTCGCCGATCGGCGTCTCCAGGCTTATCGGATCCTGGACGAGGTCGAGCAGCTCCTGCACCCGTTCCGGGGTGATGCCGATGTCGAGGGCGATCTCGTCGATCGAAGGATCTCGATTGAGCTTCTGTCCGAGCAGCCGGCGCGTCTTGGTGACCTTGCGCACCTGGTCGGCGACGTGCACTGGGAGCCGGATCGTCCGCCCTTGCTCGGCAAGCGCACGTGAGACCGACTGCTTGATCCACCAGGTCGCATACGTGGAGAGCTTGAAGCCGAGCTTGTAGTCGAACTTCTCGACGGCGCGAATCAGTCCGAGGTTCCCTTCCTGGATGAGATCGAGCAGCGGCACGTCGGCCCGCGTGTAGTTGCGGGTGATCGACATGACGAGTCTGAGATTGCACTCGATCAAACGCCGCTTGGCAACCTCGTCGCCTTCGTCCTTGAGCCGGGCCAACTCGCGCTCCTCGCCGGTCGTGAGCAGGCGTCCGTCCCCGATCTGGCGGACATACAGTTTGAGCGGGTCGTCCGCTGTCGGTCCCGCGAGCTCGGGACGCTCTCTCGGCGCGGCTTCGTCCGCGGCGACGGGTGTCTCGTCGGTCGCGTCGAAGAGGTGCTCGGCGGCGTTTCCTTCCACGGCGCATGTATCGGCGGCGAAGTTGCCCCGCTTGAGGGATGACATCCGGGACGAGGGATCTCCGGCGGTATCGAGAAGCCGATGGGCGTGCAAACAGAGTCATCACTTCCGTCGCCTACCGTTGTTTGATGTCGTCCGATCGAGGTAGTCGTAGGTCCCTTACATGTGCGGCATAGCGGGCTACAGCCTCAGTCCTGAGTCCCCCGCCCGGCGCACGCTTGCGGCGCAGGCCTTGCTGGCCGGTATCGCCGAGCGCGGCGCCGACGCCGTCGGATACGCATCGCGCGATGTGCACGGCACGATCTCGGTGACGAAGCTGCGCGGCGGCGCGAGCGCGCTCCTCGACGAGATCGAGCTCCCAGCTGCTGCGGAGTCTGCGCTCATTCACGTCCGCGACTATACGAAGGGCCATCCTGGGATCTCCGCGAACAACCATCCCATCCGGCACGGGACGGTGGTCGGCATCCACAACGGCATCATCGAGAACGACGACCAGCTCTTCGCCCGCTATGGCATCGAGCATGAGGAGCGCGACATGACCGTCGACTCGGAGGCGATCTTCGCTCTGATGGAGCTGCGGCGTAACGCTCCACGCGCGCTCAGCGAGCTTCGAGGCGCAATGGCCGCCGCCTGGCTGGACGAACGCGAGCCCTCGACCCTCTTCCTCGCTCGTGGCGTCGCCCGTCCGCTCTGGATCGGCCGCAACGGCTCGGATCTCTTCTTTGCTTCGACTCGTCGCGCGCTCGCGATCGTCGAGGCCGCCCTTCGAATACGACTCAAGCTCGACGAGATCCGCGAGGGAAGGCTCCTCCACGTTGCTCGGGGACGGGTCGTTCGCGAGCGCCGCTTCCGACCTGATCGAAGCTATCGCGAAGAGGGGTATCTCCCGCCGGTGCGCGCCCCGCAGGAGGGCGTGTCGTGCCTGGAGCGCCTCGCGGTGCTGACCGCTCCTGCGGTCTGATCAGAGCGGATTGACGCCCGCGAGGGAACGCGGTCGCGCGATCGCGCACGGTTGACGGCCCTCGATGCTAGATCGGATTTCCTGAAGGGAGTGTCCCATCGGGCAGCACCTCGACTCCGTCCTCGCGCAGCCGCTCGCGTACGAGGTATTGGAACGCTGTCCAAGCCCCGCGCGGGACGTCGAGGAGCCGGTAGACCTGCCACTCGGAGAGCAAGCCGGGATTCGCGCGACGGGCATCGGCCCAGTCGGCCATCTTGGGGAGACGTCCGACGCGTTGTGCAAGCTCCGCACCCTGCTCGATCGCCCGCTCGAGCCGCTCCTCGCCCTGCAGTACCTCGAACCCCGCCTCCCGAAGCGCATTTGCGAGCGATCCGAAGGTGTGTGCGTAGAGGGAAACAGAAGGGAGGGAGCGCCGACGCTCGCCCAGATCGCGGGCGTTAGGTGCTCGACCGAGCTCCTCCCCGAGCCTGCGAAGCTGCTCGAGAAGCTCGACGCGCGTGAGAAAGCGTCTGGGAAAGAGGCCGGCGGCGCGCTTCGCGGCGTTCCACGTGCCGAAGTGCTCGATCACCGTCTGCGGATGCACGCGCGCCTCTGGGTCTCGCGCGAACTCGCGCATGGTCGGCGAGCGGCAGAGCCGTGCCGCCGCCGCACGGAGCTCCTCGAGGATCTCGTCGTTGGAGTAACGCCGGCGCAAGCCGGAGCGAAACGCAGCGAGCTCGGCTTCATCGATGCGAAGCCGGGGGCGCTTCCCGGAGCGCGGGCGAGCCATCGTGCAAGAAGCTTAGAGCGTTCTGGGAAATCTGCAAGTGGTTTAGAGCAGGCTTTCCATCTCCCACTCGGTACGCTCGGCCCAGATGAACGTACGGCTCGAGCTCGAGACGATCGCTGCGCGGGCGGTCGGAGCGGTGTCCCGCGCGGCCGGGCGTGGCGGCGGAACCACGCTGCCCGGGAAGCTGCTTTGGAAGCTCGATCCCGCCTCCGTCGACGCGCTCGCTGCGCGTTTGACATCGGGCGTCGTCTTGATCTCCGCGACGAACGGGAAGACCACAACGACCGCGATGGCGGCGAAGATCCTCGGCGGGGAGCATCGGCTCGTCTGGAACCGGGCAGGCGCAAACCTCCTGTCCGGACTCGCATCTGCGCTCGTGTCGGCGCGGAGTGCCGATCTCGGGCTGTTCGAGATCGACGAGGGCGCGCTTCCAGAGGCGATCTGGCGAACACGGCCGCGGGTCGTCTCGCTCGGGAACCTCTTTCGCGACCAGCTCGACCGTTACGGGGAGCTCGAGCTCGTCGCCGAGTGTTGGCGTACGGCTGTCGAGCGCTTGCCGGGCTGGACGACGCTCGTCGTCAACGGGGACGATCCGATCCTGGCGGAGCTCGCGGAGGGCCGCAAGCAGGTTCTGAGATTCGGCCTCGACGATCCCCGCCATGCCCGCCCGTCGCTCCAGCACGCGGCAGACTCCAAGTACTGCGTTCGCTGCGGGACTCCGTACGAGTATGCAGCCGCGTACGTAGGGCACCTGGGCGACTATCGGTGTCCCGCGTGCGGGCACGAGAGGCCGCCGCTCGACATCGCGGCTCGCGAGATCGAGCTCGTCGGGCTGACGGGCTCGCGTTTCCGGCTCGACACTCCACAGGGCAGCACAGCTGTGGAGCTGGCGCTTCCCGGGCTCTACAACGTCTACAACGCCGTCGCGGCGGCCTCGCTCTCGCTCGCGTTGGATGTCTCCCCCACGGCCATCGCGCGAGGGCTTGCGGACTTCAGCGCCGCGTTCGGCCGGTTCGAGCGGATTCCCGCGGGGACGAAGACGATCGTCGTCCTCTTGATCAAGAACCCGGCCGGCGCCAACGAAGTCCTGCGCACGCTCGAGGTCGGTGTGCCGCCCGTGCTGCTGATCGCGCTCAACGATGCGATCGCAGACGGACAGGACGTCTCCTGGATCTGGGACGTGGACTTCGAGCCGCTTCTCCCCCACGTCGGACGCGTCGTCGCAACGGGCGATCGCGCGGCCGAGCTCGGCCTCCGCCTCGTCTACGGTGGGCTCTCCGACGATCGGCTCGAGGTCATTCCGGAGCTCGAAGCGGCACTCGATCGCAGTCTCGGGTTGGTTGACGCCGGAACGGAGCTTGTCATCCTCCCGACCTACACGGCGATGCTGTCGCTGCGTGGAATTCTGACGGAGCGCAATTATGTGCGCCCGTACTGGGACGGCGGAACGTGACGATCAGGGTCGGTCATCTCTATCCCGAATACCTCAACATCTACGCCGACCGCGGGAACATCGCGGTTCTCACGCGCAGGGCCGCACTGCGCGGGCACGAGCTCGTCGTGGAGTCGATCGGAATCGGCGAGCAGATGCGACCCGGGGCGCACGACCTCCTCTACATCGGAGGCGGCCAGGATCGTGAGCAGGCGTTGATCGCACCCGACTTGGCCGACAAGAGCTCGACAATCCGCGAGGCCGTCGCCGGGGGAGCCGCCCTGCTCGCTGTGTGCGGCGGATACCAGTTGCTCGGCCGCGGATATCGGGGGCGCGACGGCTCGCTCATGCCGGGTGTCGGGCTCTTCTCTCACGAGACCGTCGCGGGCACGACGCGGATGATCGGTGATGTCCTCCTCGAGTGCGAGCTCGAGCCCGGAACCCGCCGCCGGCTCGCCGGCTTCGAGAACCATGCAGGACGAACCCTGCTCGACTCGGGCGCCGAGGCACTCGGACGCGTCGTCCACGGCTTCGGGAACGACGGAGAGTCGGGGCTTGAAGGCTGCCGCGTCGGCCGTGCGATCGGCACGTATCTCCACGGCCCACTCCTGCCTCGCAACGCCTGGCTCGCCGACTGGCTACTCGCGCAGGCCCTCGCCCACTCGCGGGGCGACACCGCGCCGACGCTGGCACCGCTGCCCGACGAGCTCGAGGCGGAGGCGTTTCGTGTCGCCGCCGAGCGAGCCCGAGAACGTGGTGGTCGCCGCTAGATGCGGAGTCGGCGAACTAGGGAACCCACATCTCGCCGAGGTAGACAGCGGGATCCCCTGGCTGCCAGCGCTGCAGGAACCGCTGAATCGGTGGGTGCAGAGAAACGGAGTCGAGCTCTTGCAGATGAAACGCGCGGTGGCCGCGCACGGCCGTGTCCTGTGAGCTCACGTCCTCGAGCGAGCCGGACACGTCAGCGGCGAAGATCACGTGCACCACGTGCTTCCTCGCCGGGCTCGCCGCCGGGGCGATCGAGTCGACGAGGGCGACTGGCCCCTCCAGCGGCACCTCCGTGCCGGATGGGAATAGGCCTGTTTCCTCCTCGAGCTCGCGCTGGAGCGCCCGCACGAGGCTTTCACCGTTCCGCACCCCGCCACCAGGAAGAAGCCATACCTCACCGCTCGCCTTCACGTGCCGCAGGAGCAGGATCCGGCCGCGCCAGCGGAGAATTGCCGATACGCGTACCCGCGGCTCGCCCATCACTCAGTGCGCCGAGGAGCCGAAGCCGCGGGAGCCGCGTTCGCTGATCGCGAGCTCGCTGACCTCCACGAGCCTGACGGACGCAACGGGCGCGATCACGAGCTGCGCGACCCGCATCCCGCGCTCGACGACGAACACGTCACGCGCATCCGTGTTGATTAGCACGACTTTGATCTCCCCGCGGTAGCCGGAATCGATCAGCCCTGGGGAGTTGACGACCCCCACACCGTGCCGGGCGGCAAGACCCGACCGCGGCTGGACGAACCCGGCGTACCCCTCCGGGATCTCTACGGCGATCCCGGTGGAGACGACCGCGCGCTCGCCAGGAGCGAGTCGCGCTTCGTCGCAGGCGGTGAGATCAAAGCCGGCATCACCTTCGTACGCCTGCCTCGGCAGCACGGCGTCGTCGCGCACGCGCCGGACGGCGACATCGATCATCTCCTCGAGCCCTCTGCCTCGGCATCTGCCTCGAGCTCGCCTGCAACCAGAAACTGGGCGAACCGAGGGATCTCGCGGCGGGGCAGCCTGGCTCGTACAGACACCCCTTCCGCCAGATCCCTCCGCTCAGCGATCGGAGCGCCGAGCTCGTAGAGCTGGGCGAGAAAGCGCCCTTCCTCGTAGGGCACGAGCAGTCGAACGTCCTCGAAGCGGTCGGAGAAGAGCTCGGACACACGTTCCCTGAGCGCGTCCAGTCCCTCCCCCGTCCCGGCCGACACGTGCAGCGCGCGGGGAAACGCATGCGCGACCCGGCGCCGTGCGAGCGGGTCGAGAACGTCGATCTTGTTGAGCACCAGCTCCACCGGGACATCGTCTGCTCCGATCGCCGCGAGCACCCGCTGCACGGCGTCGATCGTCTCCCGCATCCGGTCCTCGGGAAGCGAAGCATCCACCACGTGGAGCACCAGATCTGCGACCAGCGTCTCCTCCAACGTGGCGGCGAATCCTTCCACGAGCTGGGTTGGAAGCCGGCGGATAAAGCCGACCGTGTCGGTCATCAGGTACCGCTTGCCGTCGTGCTCGAACGCTCGGGTCGTCGGATCCAGCGTCTCAAAGAGACGATCGTCGACTGAGGCATCTGCGCCGGTGAGCGCGTTCAGGAGCGTCGACTTGCCGACGTTCGTGTAGCCGGCGAGCGCAATGGTCGGAGCACTCGTCCGCTCCCGTTCCTTCCGGCGAGTTGCCCGCTGCGCACTGAGGTCGCGCAATCGCCGCCTGACCAGGGATACCCGCGTTCTTGCAAGCCGTCGGTCAGTTTCGAGCTGGCTCTCACCGGGCCCTCTCGTGCCCACTCCGCCCCCGAGACGCTCGAGGTGCTGCCAGAGGCCCCGCATGCGAGGCAGGTTGTACTCGAGCTGCGCGAGCTCTACCTGAAGCTTTCCTTCGGAGCTGCGCGCGTGCTGGGCGAAGATGTCGAGGATCAGTTGCGTCCGGTCCACGACGCGCGCATCGAGAGCGTCCTCCAGGGACCGCTGCTGGGTGGGGCTGAGCTCCTCGTCGATGAGGAGCACCTCCGCGTTCGCGGCCGCATAGGCGTCCTTCAGCTCAGTCAGCTTGCCCTTGCCCACGAACGTCCGCGGATCGGGGCGGGCACGGTGCTGTATCACCTCGCCGATCGTCACCACGCCTGCTGTACGGGCCAGCTCGCGTAGCTCCGCTAGCTCCGCTTCACCGTCCACTCCCTTTGGAAAGACTCCGACCACGAGACCCCGCTCCGGGTCGGCCCCGGGCGCGCGGTCGGGCTGGCGGGGAGTCACCGAAGGATTATGCCGCGGTAGGCTCCACCGGTGCCTGGACTCGCCGACCGCCTTGCCGCGCGGACGCTCGAGCTCGTGAACATTCCCTCCGAAAGCGGCCAGGAAGAGCACATCCGAGAGCACCTGCTGACACTCGTGCCTCCAGAGCTCAGCGCGGAGTATGCCGAGGACGAAGCATTCTTCTTCCTCCCTGAGCGACGCGCAGATGCGCCTCTCGTCGTTCTTGCTGGGCACTACGACACCGTCCCCGCTCAGGCGAACATCCCAGGACGTATCGAGCGTGGCGCGGTGCACGGGCTCGGCGCGAGCGACATGAAAGGTGGTGTCGCCGTCGCTCTCGAGCTGATGCGAGATTTCGTGGGCGTGACATCCGGACCGTACGACGTGGCACTTCTCCTCTTCGGACGCGAGGAGCTCCCACCCGAGCACAACCCGCTACCAGCGCTCTTCGAGGGCTCGAGCGCAATTCACGAAGCGGCACTCGCGATCCTGCTCGAGCCGACGGACGGCAAGGTGCATGCCGGCTGCCTCGGACATATGAGCGCACGGCTCTCGTTTCGAGGCGTCAGCGGCCACTCTGCGCGGCCGTGGCAGGCGGACAACGCCATCGAACGCGCGATCGACGGGCTCACTCCCGTCCTGGAGCACGAGCCGCGGAATGCGTCCGTCGGCGGGCTCACCTTCAAGGAAGTGCTCAGCGTGACGCGGTTCGAAGCCGGGATCGCCGACAACGTCATTCCCGCTCTCGCGGTCGCCACGGTCAGCTTCCGCTACGCGCCCGACCGCACGCGCGCCAGCGCTCGCTCGTACCTCGAGGAACTCGTCGGCGACCGAGCCGAGATCGAGATCACAGGCGACTCGCCGCCCGGAGAGGTCGTCGTCGCAAACCCGCTCGTCGACGCGCTCGTGAGCGCGGGCGCGCTTGGCATCGAGCCGAAGCAGGCATGGACGAACGTCGCCGACTTCACTACCCGCGGACTCGATGCCATCAACTTCGGCCCTGGTCAGACCGAGCGTGCGCACCGCCGAGACGAGCTCGTGGAGATCGCGGGGCTCGTCCACGCGTACGAGACGCTCCAGCGACTCCTGACCGGCGCGATAGGAGAGGATGGCGGGTGATGGAAAAGCTCTCACGACGTATCGACGAGCTATGGGAGAGCGGCGAGCTCGACGCCGACCCGATCGAGGAGGCAGTGGGACTTCTCGATCGCGGTGAGGCGCGGATCGCCGAGAGGCGAGACGGGGAGTGGGTCGTCAACGAGTGGGCCAAGAAGGCGATCCTGCTCTACTTCCGCCTGCGCAAGGTGGAGCCGATGGACATCGGCGGGCTCCACTTCCTCGACAAGATCCCGGTCAAGGACGACTACGCCGAACGCGGTGTTCGCGTTGTCCCACCGGGTGTCGCGCGCTACGGCGCCTTTCTGTCCGAGGGCGTCATCCTCATGCCGGGCTTCGTGAACATCGGCGCCTGGGTCGGCCCGCGGACGATGGTCGACACGTGGGCGACCGTGGGGTCGTGCGCCCAGATCGGCGCTGACGTCCATCTCTCGGGTGGTGTGGGTATCGGCGGCGTCCTCGAGCCGCCGCAGGCGCGGCCGGTGATCGTCGAAGACGGGGCCTTCCTGGGCTCGCGAGCGGTCGTCGTCGAAGGTGTCATCGTAGGAGAGCGCGCGGTCATCGCGCCGAACGTCGTTCTCTCCGCGTCCGTTCCCATCATCGATGTCACCGGCCCGAAGCCGGTGGAGCGCCGCGGATACGTGCCACCGCGCTCGGTCGTCTTGCCCGGCACGCGTCCGAAGGACTACCCCGCGGGGCGCTACCAGCTTCCCTGCGCGCTGATCGTGGGCGAGCGAAGCGACTCCACGGACCTGAAGACGTCGCTCAACGACGTCTTGCGAGAGTTCGAGATCGCGACATGAGCGGGATCGCCGAAATAGCCCTCTTCACGGATGACGTTGAGGCAGCGAAGGCGTTCTACAACGGCCTCCTCTCGGCCGAGCCGGAGGCCAAGTGGCCCGGCGGGGCGATCTTCGCCGCGGGCTCCGCGAAGCTCCTCGTCCACGAACGCGGGGCGACGCTCCGAGACGGGCCTCCGAACGAGGATCACTTCGCTTTCTCCGTCAGCGACGTCGACGGCTCGTGCACCGAGCTCCGCGCGCGAGGATTCGCATTTCTCGTCGAGCCGCGCGACTACTCCTGGGGACGCTCCGCATATCTGCGTGATCCTGACGGCCGTCTGGTCGAGCTCAGCCAGGCTGGTCAATGACCGAGGCGAGAAATCCGTCGATCGCGGGTAGCGCACACATTTCGTCCGAGATCCGCCTGGACGCTTCGCGGTAGCTGTCGTCTTCGAGGACCAGCTCGAGACCCGCGCGGATTCCCTCGAACGGCGCGACAACGCCCGCGCCGGCCGCGGCCACACGAATCGCGTTGGCCGGCTGGTCGCCGAAGAGCGGCACGACGACAAGTGGGCACCCGGCAGCCAGAGCGCTGAGCGTCGTGCCCGCGCCGCCGTGACCTACGGCCGCGGACGCATGCGCGAGAACGTCGACCTCGTCCACCCACCGCTCGACATGGACGTTCGCGGGAACGTCACTCAGGTGAAGCCCCATCCGGGTCCCTCCTTCAGCTGTGAGCCTTCGCAGACCCACAGCCTCGGAGGAGGCCCGGATGACCTACTCAGCCGTCCACAACCTATTGAGGCACGTCACTAGACCGTCTCCCCTCGGAAGATCTCCACAACCGGGCCGCTGACGATTGCTCGCCCCTCGCGAATGTCTACGTCGAGCGTGCCCCCCGGGAGATGCACGCGAAGCGGACTCTGGCACCAGCCATGAACGACGGCTGCCGCCGCTGCCGCGGCTGCGCTCGACCCGGACGAGCGGGTCTCCCCCGCTCCCCGTTCCCACACCGCGACCGTCAGGTCTGTCGGTCCATCGGCGCGGACGAGCTGAACGTTCGTGCGTCCTGGGAAGCGCTCATGATTCTCGATCAGCGGCCCGATCCGGAGTAGCTCTGCGCGCGACGGCTCGCGGCGCACGACCGCGTGTGGATTTCCGACCGACACAGGCGTGACCTCGAGCCGCTCACCGTCGATCTCGAGCGCTTCGGGCTTGCCCACGTCGACATTCCCGAGGTCAACCTCGACCTCGTCACCTTCGACGCGCGCCGGCACCGTCCGCCCGCCGATGTGGAGACGCGGAAACGCGACGCCGCTGCGGCGGGCGAGCCACATGGCGGCGATGCGCGCTCCGTTTCCGGAGAGCTCGGCCGTCGACCCGTCGGGGTTCCACACGATCAGATCGGCCTCCGCGCCGCGAATGTCGGCGATCTCGAGCACTCCATCGGCGCCAACGCCTTCGTGCGGGTCGCAAAGCCTGCGCGCGTCGTCCGGTTCGAATGGATCCTCGAGATCCGTCCGTTCGACGAGCAGGTAGGTATTACCGAGCGCCTGCCACTTCGAGAATCGCATCCGCCACCTCGGTCGGGTTTCGGTCACCGTCGATCATGACGATGCCCGGAATTCGGCGCATCCACTTCCTCTGGTAAGCCCCGTATCGGCGCGTCTTGACCATGATGCGTTCGAAGGCCTGCTCAGGCGGCAGCTCGGAGAGCTCCGCCAGACCGAGGGCTTTTTCGGCAGTCCGGGACACGGGCCCCTGGCGCGCTCGGCGCACCTCCTCGACGACGCCCCGGCTGAACATCTCCTCCGTCCGTGCCCGGATCCTGCAGTCGATCGCGTCGGGCGAGAGATCGAGGCCGATCATCAGTGTCGGTCGCCGAAACTCCTCCGACCAGAGCCGGTCGACCTCGGGCACGAGCGAGCCTCCCGCCGCCGCCAGCTCGAGCGCGCGTACGACCCGACGCCGGTCGTTTGGATGCACGATCGTCGCCGCGCGAGGATCGAGCTCGGCGAGTTGAGAATGAGCTGCGGCCGGGTCAGCGTCGTACGAGGCCTCGAGGCGCGTGCGTTCGTCCTCTCGAGGTGGGCCCGGGACGTTCAAGTCCACGAGCGCGGCGCGAAGGTACAACCCGGTTCCGCCCGAAACCACGGCTGCTGCGGTGTTCGCGACGAGCTCGTCCACCGCTGCGTGGGCAAGCGCCGCATACGAGCCGACGGACATCTCGTCTGCGAGATCCTTGATCGCGACCAGCCGGGTCGGGGACTCCGGCTGGTTGGTGAGGATCGGAAGCCCGCGATAGACCTGCAGGGCGTCCGCCGAGACGACCTCCGTTCCGAGCCGGGCCGCGAGCAGTTCGGCGATCGCCGACTTGCCGGATGCGGTCGGCCCGAAAACGGCAATCACCTCCGGCAACAAGGTCATGTCCGGCGGAGCACCCCAGCCCACCACCCGCTGCGAGCGTAACGGTCCAATGTCTACGGAGGGGTCACGAAACGTGCCGAAATCCCAAAAGACTGCTCAGGCGGCGACAAGCGCGAGCTCGCGACCGCGAAGGGTCGTCGACGTGCACTGTTCGACGAGGACATCCACGAGGTCACCGGGCTGAGCACCCCCTGTGAAGTTGACGGTGGTGTTTCGGCGCGTTCGACCGCGCAGTAGGGACGCATCCGTGCGGCTCGGTCCCTCGACGAGCACCTCTTCCACACGCCCGATCCGCTCCGAGTTCCGTTCGGCCGCGATTCGCTGAACCGTGTCCACGAGCCGCTCGAGCCGCGCGTGCTTGACGTCGTCCGGGACTTGGTCGGGCAACGAAGCGGCCTCGGTTCCCGCACGTGGGGAGAAGATGAATGTGAACGCGCTCTCGTACCGAACCTCTTCGACGGCAGTGATCGTCGCGTCGAAATCCTCGTCGGTCTCGCCGGGGAAGCCGACTATGAGGTCGGTTCCGAGCGCGAGATCCGGTATCGCCGCGCGCAGGGTCCCGACGAGGCGGAGATAGCGCTCGCGATCGTAGGTCCGCCGCATGCGCTTGAGAACTCGCGACGAGCCCGACTGGAGCGGCAGGTGGACCTGTTCGCAGACGGACGGGCATTCCACCAGAGCGGCGATCACCGGCTCGCGAAAGTCCTTCGGATGGGGGCTCGTGAAGCGGACTCGGCTGATGCCGTCGACCGCGTCGCATGCGCGCAGTAGCTCGCCGAAGTCGGTGCGAAGCGCCGGAGCGAGGTCGCGCCCCCATGAGTTGACGTTCTGGCCGAGAAGAGTGATCTCCTTGACCCCCTCGCGAGCAAGCGAGGTCACTTCCGCGATGACTTCGCCGGGGCGACGACTCTGCTCCCGCCCGCGAACAGCCGGAACGATGCAGTACGCGCATTTGGAGTTGCAACCCATCGACACCTGCACCCACGCCTGGAATCTCCGCTCCTGATGCCGTGGCAGGTCCGCGGCGAAGTGCTCGTGTGTGCCGAACTTCCCTCGGGGCACGGCGTACCCGCCCGTGGCGATCCACTCGCCGAGGTGCGGGATCGAGCCAGGGCCGAAGGCGACATCGACAAAGGGGTACTGCTCGAAGATCCTCTCGCGCTGCGCCTCCGCGAAGCAGCCCCCGACGGCGACGACGACATCGGGTCGCTCGCGCTTGCGCGCCCCAGCATTGCCGAGGTGGGCTGCAAGTCGCGTGTCCGGCTTTTCGCGGACAGTGCAGGTGTTGAAGACGACGACATCGGCCGTCTCGGGAGAGGTTGCCTCCCCCAGGCCGAGAGACTCGAGCATCCCCTTGATCCGCTCGGAGTCATGGGCGTTCATCTGGCAGCCGAACGTCGTGACGTGGTAACGCCTCACCGTCGCGCCAGTGTAGCCCTGGTTTCCAGAGGTCTAGCGACCACTAGGGAGCCCAGGCGGGGAGCTCGCGGCGCCCGGGCTCGGTCGACCACACGTCACGTTGCTCGAGGACGCGGCCGACCCCGTCGAAGCGGAGCAGCGATGTGCCGGCAATCGACTCCACCGTCTCGCCGGTGACCGTCAAGACTGCCCACCAGTCGACGGCAGCGCGGTCGCCGTCGACGATGGGCTCGCCGAAGCGACACTCGGCGTGGACTTGGTCTTCGAAAGCCCAGGTCACGTACGCACGCGGCGCTTGCGGGGGGCGGAACGGAGACGAGTAGAAGACCGCGCCGTCTTCGTAGAGGGCGTCCACGGCGTCCACGTCGCGATCGGGCCAGGCACGAGACCACACCTCGGCCCACCTGCGCGCAGCCGTCAGGGTGTCTACTTCGCCACCTCGATCGCTCGCGATTCGCGAATGACGATCACCTTCACCTGGCCCGGGTATTCGAGCTGATCCTCGATCTCACGCGCGATCTCGTGCGAGAGCAGCGCTGCCCCGTCATCGTCGACCTCGCTCGGCTCGACGATGACACGTATCTCACGTCCGGCCTGGAGCGCGTACGCCTTCGCGACGCCGGGCTTTCCCGTCGCGATCAGCTCGAGCGCCTCGAGACGCCGGATGTAGTTCTCGAGGCTCTCTCCGCGCGCGCCGGGCCGCGAAGCCGACACCGCGTCTGCGGTGATCAGGAGAACAGCTTCGACAGTTTGCGGTTGCACCTCGTAGTGATGGGCTTCGATCGCATGGATGACGCCGTCCGACTCGCCGTACCGGCGCGCCAGCTGCGCCGAGATCAGCGCGTGCGAGCCGTCGGCCTCGTGGCTCATCGCTTTTCCGATGTCGTGAAGCAAGGCGGCACGCTTGGTCGTTTTCACCCCTGCCTTCAGCTCGGCCGCCATGATCCCGCCGAGGTGCACTACCTCGAGCGTGTGCTTCAGCACGTTCTGTCCATAGCTCGTGCGGTAACGCAGCCGACCGAGGATCTTGACCAGCTCCTCGTGGAACTCCCCGCAGTTCGCCTCGAACACCGCCTGCTCTCCGGCTAGACGAACGTGCTCGTCGAGCTCCGTCTTCGAGTGGTAGTACATCTCCTCGATCCGCGCCGGGTGGATGCGGCCATCCTCGATGAGCTTCTCGAGCGTCAGCCGTGCCACCTCCCGCCGCAGGGGGTCGAACGACGAGAGCACGACCGCGTGCGGCGTGTCGTCGATGATGAAGTCGACACCCGTCAGGTGCTCGAGGGCGCGAATGTTCCGTCCTTCACGGCCGATGATCCGACCCTTGAGATCGTCCGAAGCGAGGGCTACTACCGTCACCGTCGCCTCCGCCGTGTGGCTCGCGGCAACGCGCTGGAGAGCATCGGCGACGAGCGCGCGGGCGCGGCGGCGAGACTCCGACCGAGCTTCCTCCTCCATCTGGCGCACTTCTCGTGCGAGCTCATGCCTAACGAGATCCGTCGAGCGCTCGAGGAGCTGCTGCTTCGCCTCGTGAACTGTGAGGCCCGAGAGACGCTCGAGCGCGACCAGTGCCTCGTCCTTTGCCTCCTTCAGCTCGTCCTGCAGCGCCTTGGCGTGCACTTCGCGATCACCCAGCCCCTGCTCACGGCGGACGAGCTCCGTGAGCTTCGCATCCGTCTCCTCCTCCTTCTGGAGGATGCGTTCCTCGACCTTCACGATTTGTAGGCGTCGATCCTGAACCTCGGCCTCGATCTCGCTGCGCAGCTGCACCGCCTGCTCGCGGGCTTCGACCTGGGCCTCGCGGCGAAGCGCTTCCGCCTGGCGCTCGGCGTCGGCCACGACTCGCTGTCGCGTTGCCTCGGCGTTGCGCACCCGTGAGCCCGACAACGCGAGCAGGACGGCAACCGCACCGATCGCCCCGATGAGAGTTCCGATGAGCGCCGCGACGACCGTGAGCATTGAGCCTCCGTGGAGGAATCGGTTGTCCGCGGCGAGCGCCGCGGATGCTCACACCCGGCACTCAGCCTGTTCGGCTGGTGTCCGGCAGTACGCGTGACGCGCTCAGCTCAGGAGGTGCCGCACCTTCCGCTGCGGGCAGTCATGCAGTCGTTTTGCATCGGAGATCGAGAGCTGGATCGAGTTCATTTGTGGGGAAGTGTTCAGCGAGCAGGTAAATGTCAGGTGAAAGCCGAATCATCCTAACTCGTCGCCGACCCCATACGCAACGGCGGCGGCGGCTTCTTCGGAGAACCCCTTGCCGTGGAGGTAGCGAGCGGTCTTTGCTCCCGGTCCGCGCCGCGCGACGATTCTTCGTGCGCGCTCGTCTTCCGGCTCGAGCAATTCGAGCGCCTCGACTGCCACCTCCGCCGGGACGCCCGCGCGTCTGAGCTCGTGGCGGATCCGGATGTCGCCTGCCCCTCGCTCGGCAAGGGAGCTCGCGCGGAGCGCCGCAAAGCGATGGTCATCGAGCACGCCTGTTCGGACCAGTGTCTCGAGCGCCGCGTCCAGCTCCCCGCTCGCGTATCCGGATGCTTCGAGCCGCTCCCGAACCTGGGTCGTGCTGCGGTCTTGGTGACGGAGCACACGGAGCGCTGCATCGACTGCGGATTCATTTGGCATGCCGGAAACGGTTTGGACGCATCCACAGTGCGCCCTCGAGGTGAGGGTGGTTGATTCGGAATAGCCGCGCGTACGGAGATGGCTGCGCCAGGCGCCGCGTCGCAGCGCGCCAGCCGTTCGTGCAGCTATTCGAGATGGACCATCTAGCCCTCGACCGCCATTACCTCCCTCTCCTCCTCCTCGACGACGACCACTTCCTCGACCTGGGTCTTCGCGGGAAGGAGCCGCGCCGAGATCACCTGATCCTCGGACGCCTCGGCCTGAACGCGCGCGAGGATCTGCTGGACGAGATCGGGGTTCTCCGCGAGGAAGGCGGTCGCGTTTTGGCGGCCTTGGCCGAGTCGCTCGTCGTCGAAGCTGAAATACGAGCCGGCTTTCTGGACGATCTTCTTCTCCAGGCCAACATCGAGAACGGTGCCCTCCCAGGGAATGCCTTGCCCGTAGATGATGTCGAACTCGGCTTGCTTGAAGGGCGGCGCGACCTTGTTCTTGGCGACTTTGACGCGCACGCGGTTTCCGAATGCCTCGGCGCCGTCCTTGAGCGTTTCGATGCGCCGGATATCGAGTCGTACCGAGGCGTAGAACTTGAGCGCGCGGCCACCCGGAGTCGTCTCCGGGTTGCCGAACATCACGCCGATCTTCTCGCGCAGCTGATTCGTGAAGATGCAGATCGTGTCAGTGCGGTTCAGTGTGCCCGCGAGCTTGCGCAACGCCTGACTCATGAGCCGCGCTTGCAAGCCGACGTGGCTGTCGCCCATCTCTCCCTCGATCTCCGCCTTGGGAACGAGCGCAGCGACCGAGTCGATCGCGACGATGTCGAGCGCGCCCGAGCGGATCAAGAGCTCAGTGATCTCGAGCGCCTGCTCCCCTGTGTCCGGCTGGGAGACGAGCAGCTGATCGATGTCCACACCGATGCGCCGCGCGTACTGGGGATCCATCGAGTGCTCAGCGTCGATAAACGCGCAGATACCGCCTCTCCGCTGCGCCTCGGCCATCGCGTGGTAGACGAGCGTGGTCTTGCCCGAGGCCTCGGGGCCGAAGATCTCGACGATACGGCCGCGCGGAAGACCGCCGATGCCGAGCGCAACGTCGAGCGAGAGCGACCCCGTCGAGACGGCGCCGATGGCGACCTGCGGGCGGTCGCTCATGCGCATGACCGACCCCTTTCCGAACTGGCGCTCGATCTGGCCGAGCGTGATGTCGAGGGCTTCCTCTCGCTTCATGCGGTCATCCTCCCAATTGAATCCAACACTGCTCCTCCATCCAGCACTTCGAACCTGCGGTGGTCACGGTGAAAACGGGTACGACTCGAGGACCTCGTAGCGCGCCCCGGTCGGGTGCAGACGTGAAAGGAAAGCAGCGGCGCCGGACGGAGCGAAGGAGCCGAGCTCCGGCGGTGGCGGAGAGAGCTGAAGACGCTCCCTGAAGCGCACGACCGTGACGTGCGGCAGCCACGGCCGCGACTCGGGTCGGTAGACGCCGAGCCGCTCGAGCCGGGCGTGCAGGCGAGTCGCGAGCTCGGTCGCGGCGCCGTTCTCGTCGCGGAGAACGAGCATCCCGACGGAGCGCGTCTCGCGGTAGCGAAGGAGCTCGAGCTCGAACGGCGCGGTGCGGGCCGCGGTTTCGCGAAGCGCACAGAGAATGGAGTCGAGCTCACTACGCGGTCGCGACCCGAGAAAGGCGAGCGTGACGTGCATGCTCGCGACGGGACGGCCGCCGTCGAGAAAGCGCGCGCTCCACGCGCCGAGCTCCGCCGCAACCTGATCCGGGAGCTCGAGCGCGAGAAAGAGTCTGAGCCGCTCATCTCCTTCGACGGTATCGGCTCGACTCACGCGTCCGTGTGGCGATTCTCCAACAACTTTCGCACGAGATGGAGCGCTGCCGCGGCCGCGCGGCCGCGGATCATCTCGCGATCTCCAGGCAGGTCGATGCGACGCGCCTTCTCGCCGCCCGGCCCGACGGCATGCAGCAGGACGAGACCCACGGGCTTCTCCGCGGTGCCCCCATTCGGCCCTGCGATCCCGGTGACGGCGACCGCGACGTCCACTCCAAGGCGCTCGCGCACGCCGCGCGCCATCGCCTGCGCGACCTCAGCCGAGACTGCGCCATGGCGTTCGAGTAGCTCAGCGGACACGCCAAGCTCGCCCTCCTTGACGTCGTTCGCGTACGCGACGACGCCGCCACGGAAGACCTCGCTCGAACCGGCTACATCGGTCAGGCGCACGGCAACGAGCCCGCCGGTGCACGATTCGGCCGCAGCCAGTGTGAAGCCACGCGCTCGGCAGAGGTCGAGGACGATCTCGGCAACCGATCGGCCGTCCTCGCTGAAGAGGTAGCGCTCGAGTTCACCCCGAAGCGCCTGCGCGAGAGCGGCTGCCCGCTCCCCCGCGTCGGCGTCGAACACGAGGTCGACGTGGATCTCGAACTCCCGCGCGCAGATCGTCGCCTCCACTCCGTTCCCGTCGCCTCCCGCCTCGGCGAGCGCCCGGGCGACCGCGGACTCCGGGACGCCGAAGAAGCGCAGAACCGCACGGCCGCGTCCGGGAGCGCGCGCCAGCACCTCCCGCACGGCTGATGTCTCCAGAGCGCGGGGCCACAGGCGACGAAGCTCGCGCGGAGGTCCCGGCAGCACGACGACCACCGCTGGGGCGTCGGTGTCGAGCACGAAGCCGGGAGCCGTTCCCGCCAGGCCGAGGGAGACAGCGCCCTCCGGGAGCGTCGCCTGTTTCGTGACGCCTGTGGCGAACTCCGCGTACGGCCGGCCCATGCGCTCGGCAACCATCCGCGACACTCCTTCGATCTCGCGCTCGAGGCTCCCGTTCACGATGAGCGCTCGCCCCGCGGCCCGTGCGACCATCTCGACGGTCCGGTCATCGTGCGTGGGACCGAGGCCCCCCGAGACGAGGCAGAGATCCGCCAGGAAGCCCTCCGAGAGAGCGCGCGCGACATCCTCGGGCCGGTCGCCGACGATCGTGATCCGCTCCGGCTCGAGACCCAGACGAAGGGCCTCCGCGGCGAGGAAGGGACCGTTGCGATCGGTTCGCTCACCTCGCACGAGCTCCGAGCCCGTGACGACGACCGTGGCTCGCGGACGTGGATGCGTCAAGAGGACGCGCGGATGATTCGCCGCGCGCCGACGACGAACGCCGTCCCGGCGGGCAGCGCCATTCTGTTTCCGTTCACGCGCACGACGACGTTCTCGGGCTCGGCCAGCGCGAGCTGGAGACGCCGTCCCTGGAAGGGCTTCTGTTGCCCGCGTTCGAGTGTTCCACTGTAGAGGAGCTGCCCCGAGACCGAACCGGCACGAACCTCCATCCAGGAATCTCCCCGAACGGCGCGAACGACGAGCCTGACGTTGCCAGTCGCCGGTCGCGCGGGCACGGTCGCCGAGCTCTGATCCTGGGTGTCCAGCCGGGGAACTGTCTCGTTCTCCGGCCCGCCGAAGCGCCACGCGGCGATGACGAGCGCGGTGAGAACCGCGATGCCGAGGAGCGCGAGCACCGCCATCCGTGACTCACGATTCGAGCGGTCGCGCCGCGGCGCAGGCGCGCGCCGCGCGTGGACCACATTCTCCTCGTCGCCGGTCGCGAAGCGTGAGGTGTACTCGTCCACGAACGGCTGTCCGTCCAAGCCGAGCGCCTCCGCGTAGGAGCGGAGAAAGCCCTTGACGTACGTGGGGGCGGGCAGGATGTCGAAGTGCTCGTCCTCGAGCGCGCGGAGGTACTTGGGCCGGACTTTGGTGCGCGCCTCGAGCTCGGGAAAGTCGAGCTCCTGGCGGAGACGGGCCTCGCGGAGGCTGGAGCCGATGTCGAACACGCGCGGGCCAGTGTAGAGGAAGTGCCGAGAAAGGCGTTAGTCGCGACCGCCCACGTACTCGAGCAGACCGTAGACCCCGAGCGAGACGAGCCCGGCCAGCGCCATGCAGACGCCAACGATCCCGAGGATCCGCCCGGCGCGCACCAGCCCGTCGTTCTCCCCGCGACCGAGTGCAAGTACGGCCCGGATACGAGCGCGTCTCGCAAGCACGATCGAGAGGAGGCCTAGGACTCCGGCGATCGGAATCGCGAAGCCCGCGTGGAGCAGCTCGTACCGCTCGCTGAAGCGGCTCAGGTAGATCGCCAACGGAAGCGTCGCGACGGACGCCAACCCGGTCACGAGCGAGCCCCAGGTGGGGCCGTGGTCGGTCGGAGCCACGCTACTGCTTGACGTACGGGCGACCGACGGCGGCGGGCGGGATCGAACGCCCGACGACTCCGGCGACCACGATCAGCGTGACGACGTACGGCAGCGCGCGGAAGAGCGTCGTCCAGGCCGCGTCCTCGCCGTAGGCACCTGGAAGGCGGAGCGCGAGTGCTTCGGTGAACCCGAAGAGCAGGCATGCGACCAAGGCGGCGTACGGCCTCCAGCGACCGAAGATCACGGCCGCCAGCGCGATGAAACCGCGACCCGCAGACATGTTCTCGTTGAACGAGTGCGTAATGCCGTTCGAGAGGTACACACCACCGAGCCCGGCGAGAGCGCCGGAGAGGATGACTGCGCCGTACCGGATGGCGTACACGGAGATCCCGACGGTGTCCGCGGCTTTCGGGTGCTCGCCGACCGACCGCAGGCGGAGCCCGATCGGAGTGTGGAAGAGCAGAAGGTGTGACAGCACGACAAAGGCGAGTGCCACCCAGATCAAAATGTGGATGTCGCCGATCGCGGGGCCGACGAACCCGAGATCGCGAATCCCGGGAATCGAGATCGACGGGATGCTCGAGACATCCCCGGGCGTCCCCCGGTCGGCGTAGACCTCGATGAAGAAGTAGCCGGTGATGCCGAGAGCCAGGAAGTTGACGGCAAAACCACTGACGATCTGGTCGGCTCGAAGATGGATCGCGATGAAAGCATGCACTGAGGCGAGCGCCGCTCCTGCGACGATCCCGCACAAGATTCCCCACCACCATGATCCGAGCTTGTCAGCGCCGAGGAATCCGAAGAAGGCGCCCATCAGCAGCATTCCCTCGAGCCCGATGTTCACAACGCCGCTCCGCTCCGAGACGATGCCGCCGAGGGCGGCGAACGTGAGCGGGGTGGCTGCCCGGAGCGTCGCCGCGATCAGCGCCGACCACACGAAGACCTGGTCGAGGGACTCGATGTTGGAGCGGGTCCCCAGCCAGCCCAGGAGGACGCCGAGCGCCCCCGCCGCCATCGCGCCGGTCGCCAGACGGCGGCCCGCACCTTCGCGCAGAGCCAATACGCCCGCCGCAATGCCGAGTCCGCCGACAACGAGCGGAACGACGAATGAACGTGCGGTAACGGGCGGAAGGACGAGGAAGAACGCGAGTGCACCCAACCCCACGCCCGCCCAGCCGAGATAGCGCGCGAGGTCCGCGCGGTCGATCCCCGAGCGCTCGAGCGCTTGCGGGGCAACGCTCACGCCGGGGCTCTCCTACCGATACCGAGCCGCTGCCCCGTCTTCGCCCACAGGTAGAGGATCACGATGTCGGCACCGATGAAGAGCAGCACCAATGCTTGGATCGTCAAGGAGAGGTTCCCTGCCTGCTCGGGGATATCGAACGCCTCGACGGGGATGTTTCGCGCAGCCGTGCCGTTGACGAGGGCTCCGAAGACGAGCGCAGACAACCCCACGCCGATGGCAGTGTTGCGGCCGAGCAGCGCGACGGCGATTCCGACAAAGCCGATCGTCGAAGACTGGATGTCGCTGAACCCGATCGAGAAGCGCCAACCCAGCATGTCGATCGCGCCGGCGAACCCCGCGAAGCACCCCGCGATGGCCATCGCGAGGAAGTAGTTGCGGGCGACCGAGATGCCTCCGTAGCGGGCGGCCTCGGGATTGAAGCCGACCGCACGCACCTCATACCCCAAGGTCGTACGGTTGATGATCACCCAGAAAGCAACGAGCGCGACAAGCGACAGGAAGAGCCCGACGTGGAGCCCCTGCAGAAACGGGTCGCCCCAGAACACGGGCAGCCGTACCTCGTCGAGAACCTCGTTGGAGGTCGGGCTGAAGACCTGATCTCTGTTCTGGAGCGGCCCTCCCTGCCCGAACAGGTACAGGCCCGCATAGAGCGCCACAAAGTTGAGCATGATCGTGGTGATCACCTCGTGCGCGCCCACGGTCGCCTTGAGGATTCCCGCAATTCCTGCAAACGCCGCACCCGCCAGTCCCGCCGCCACGACCGCGAAGAGGATGTGCAGCAGGCTGTTCGTGCCGGCGAACGACGAGCCGATCCAGATTGCGACGTAGGCGCCCGCGAAGTACTGCCCTTGGCCGCCGATGTTGAAGAGACCGCAGCGGAAGGCGAACGCGACGGCGAGCCCCGTCAGGATGAGCGACGCTGTCAGAATCAGCGTCTGCTGCAGGTTCTCGGCCGCGCGCGAACCCGAGTCCCACGGGAACCAGACCTTGGCGTCGGACCACGGGAGTCCAACTTCGTGCGATCCCACTTGGTAGAACCATTCGAGGCCCGTGCCGTTCCAGATCCCCTTGTAGACCTCGATCGGGCTGTGACCCGTGGCGAGAACGACGAATCCTCCGGCGAGAAACGCGAGGATGGCCGTCAGCACGGGAGCGACGAGCCCGCCCGCTCTCTGCCAGCGGTCGAGCCGGTACGCCGCGCTCCCGCCTTCGACGACCGGCACCTCCGAGGGGGGTTGAACGGTCGGCTCGGATGGGCCGATGCTCACGCCACCGCCTCCGTCTCACGGGTCCCGCCCAGCATCGCGATCCCGAGCTCTTCCTCGGTGACGTCGGGCCCGTACTCGCCGACGAGCTCCCCTTCGTACATGACGAGTATCCGGTCCGACAGTGAAAGGATCTCGTCGAGCTCGAGCGAGACGAGGAGCACCCCCCGCCCCTCGTCGCGCTCTTCGACGAGCCGACGATGGACGAACTCGATGGCGCCGACGTCGAGCCCGCGAGTGGGCTGAGCGGCGATCAGCACCCGAGGATCGTTCTCGACCTCGCGGGCGACGACGAGCTTCTGCTGGTTCCCACCGGAGAGCGCCCTGGCCGGCGTCTGTGGCCCGCCTCCGCGCACGTCGAACGCGCTCAGGAGCCGTTTTGCTCGCTCGACCAGATAGCGCGGTCGCAACCAACCAAGGCGCGAGTTCGGGGGCCTGTCGAAGTCGTGCAGCGCCATGTTCTCGGCGAGCGAGAACTCGAGGACAAGACCGCGCCGCTGGCGATCTTCCGGGATGTGTCCGATCCCCGAGTCGAGGATGTGGTGCGTGCTCGAGCCCGTCAGACGGTGGTCGCCGACCCGGAACTCTCCGCTCGCGACAGGCCGCAACCCTGTGAGGGCCTCGATCAGCTCCGACTGACCGTTCCCGTCGACTCCGGCGATCCCCACGATCTCCCCCGCTTTCACCTCGAACGAGACGCTGCGGACGGCCTCCAGCTCACGGTCGTCGAGCACGCGCAGACCCTCGACCTCGAGCAGCGTCTCGCCCGGCCTTGCCGGGGTCTTGTCGACTCTCAGCAGGACATCACGCCCGACCATCAGACTGGCCAGGCTCGCCTCCGTCGCCCCCACTGCCGGAAGCGTGTCGATTCGCTTTCCCCGTCGCAAGACGGTGATCCGGTCGGCGATCTCGAGCACTTCGTTGAGCTTGTGGGTGATGAAGATGATCGACATGCCCTCGCGTGTGAGGTTCTTCAGGATCGCGAACAGCTCCTGCGCCTCCTGGGGCGTCAGCACAGCCGTGGGCTCGTCGAGGATGAGGATGTCGGCACGCCTGTACAGCGCCTTCAGGATCTCGACTCGCTGCTGTTGGCCCACCGAGATGTTCTGGATCCTCGCCTGCGGATCGATCGCGAAGTTGAACTGCGCCGCGATGTCCGCGACGCGCCGCCTCGCCGTGGCGAGGTCGAGCAGCACACCGGCTCTCGTAGGCTCCTGCGCCAGCACGATGTTCTCGGCCACGGTCATGACCGGGATGAGCATGAAGTGCTGGTGCACCATGCCGATCCCGCGCCCGATCGCCTCCTTGGGAGAGCTGATCCGCACGGGCTCACCGTCGATCAGGATCTCGCCCTCGTCCGGGTGGTAGAGCCCGTACAGAATGCTCATCAGCGTCGACTTCCCAGCACCGTTCTCGCCGAGAAGCGCGTGCACTTCACCGCGTCGCAGATCGAGGCTGATCCGATCGTTCGCGAGGACGCCCGGAAACTGCTTGGTGATATTGCGCAGCTCGAGGACGACGGGGCGGTCGCTCATTAGCGGGGCGATTCTACGTCTCTGCCAAGGAGCACGTCCCACGACGAGAGAGCAGGCCCCACGGGGGCCTGCTCTCTCGGTACTCCTCTAGCCGAAGCGGGTCAGACCTTCGTCGGCGGCTTGAGCGTGCCGGCGAGGATCTGCTTGCCGAGAGCGTTCATCCGCGCGATGAAAGCCTTCGGCACCTTCGAGCTGATCTTGCCCACGGCGACGCCCTTGTTCTTCAGGTTGAAGTTCAGGTCGGTGCCGCCCTTGAACGTGCCATTCTTTACCGCGAGGACCGCCGTCTCGACAGCCACGTCCACGCGCTTGACCGCGCTCGTCAGGATGTGCGCTCCGAGGAACGCCTGGTCCTTGTCGACGCCCACACCCCAGGCGCCGGCCTCCTTCGCCGCATCCAGAGCGCCGAGACCGCAGTTACCGGCCACGGCGAACACGACCTTGGAACCGCGATCGAGCTGGTTGATGGCGAGCTCGTTGCACTTCGCCTGGTCGACGAACTCCTGCGAGTAGTCGATCAACGTCCTCGTCCCGGGTGCGCACTTGCGTGCACCTGCGCGGTAGGCGGCGATGAAGATGTCCACCGTCGGGATCTTGATCCCGCCAACGGCGCTGATCGTGTTCCCACCCTCCCGCTTCGCCATGAGGCTGGCGAGGCAGCCGATCATGTAGCTGTTCTCGTTCGTCTGGAACGTGAGGCCGAGGACGTTCTTGACTATCGGCTTTCCCTTGGCGTTCGCAAACGGGGGAGCTTTCATCGAGTAGTCGACGTTCGTCAACTTGGCGTTCGGGAACCGCTTGGCGACCGTCGCCGTCGCCTCGGCGAGCAAGAAGCCCGTGGAGATCAGGATGTCCGCTCCGTCACGCTGCAGCCGTGCGAAGTTCGGGATGTAGTCACCTGTCGAGCGAGATTCGAGGGCCCGACACGTGCCCTTTGCCTTCCTGGCGCCCGACTTGCAGCCCTTCAGCGAGAGCTGGTTGAAGCCCTTGTCGTTGAAACGGCCGACGTCGGAGACGACCCCGGCGAGAAACGCGTCCTGCTGACTCGTGGCCGAGCCGGCCGAGCTTACGATCAACGCGGTCGCGGCGACGAGCGCCAGCACCGCACCGACCATGGCTGTGCGTACTTTCACGTTCCCTCCTTGAGAAATAGACCTGCCGCCCTTCTTGGACGCTTGATCTAACCGCAAGTTGGGCTGGTTCTCAAGTCGGAACCGAGTCTTTACACCCTCTCAGACCCGATTCAGCTCGTTTTCGGAGACGAGGACGCGGCGCGGCTTCGAGCCCTCGTAGCCGGAGATGATCCCGCGCCGCTCGAGCATGTCGATCAGGCGGCCCGCCCGTGTGTAACCGACGCGAAGCCGGCGCTGGATGAGCGACACCGACGCCGTCTGAGTCTGCACGACGATGTCGATCGCGCGCTCGAGCAGCGGGTCCTCGTCGGGATCGAAGTCGAGATCGCCCTCGTCCGAGTCGACCGGGACGTCGGGCGCCTCGAGCAGCGACTCGTCCAGATCCTGCCCGCGCTGCGAGCGGCACTGCTCGACCACCAGCGCGACTTCCTCTTCGGTCACGTAGGCGCCTTGCAGCCGTTGGAGTCGTGACGTTCCGAGTGGCTTGAAGAGCATGTCGCCCTGGCCGAGCAGGCTTTCCGCGCCCGACGTGTCGAGAATCACGCGCGAGTCGGTCTGGCTCGAGACGGCAAAGGCGATCCGCGAGGGGACGTTGGCCTTGATCATCCCCGTGATCACATCCACCGAGGGGCGCTGGGTCGCGAGTACGAGGTGGATGCCGACCGCCCGCGACTTCTGCGCGAGCCGGATCACGCAGTCCTCGACCGCCTGCGGCGAGACCATCATCAGGTCCGCGAGCTCGTCGATGACCACGAGCAGGAACGGGAGCGGCGCTTCCCCCCGCGCGCGAAATGCACGATTCGCCTCAGGCACGCTGCGGGCGCGGACGAGAGACAGCCGCTCGTAGCGCCGCTCCATCTCCTGAACGACGTTCATGAGCACGGTCGCCGCCTCCTTGGGGCTCGAGACCACCGGCGTCAGCAGGTGCGGGATCGACTCGTAGTAGCCGAGCTCGATTCGCTTCGGATCGATGAGGATCATGCGCACCTCGTCGGGGGTCGCTCGCAGGAGCGTCGAGGTGAGGATCGTGTTGATGCAGCCCGACTTGCCCGACCCCGTCGTCCCTGCGATCAGAAGATGCGGCATGCGGGCGAGGTCGGTCCAGATCGCGTTGCCGGAGATGTCCTTGCCGAGCCACACGGAGAGCGGGCTGGCGGTCGCCGGAAGATCGCCGTAGATGTCGCCGAGCGTGACGAGGCGCGGGGAGAGGTTCGGCACCTCGACGCCGACCGCCTGCTTCCCGGGAATCGGAGCCAGGATGCGGATCTCTGTGGTCGCGAGCGCGTACGAGAGGTCGTCCTTGAGCGCCGCGACCTTCGCAACCTTCGTCCCTGGGGCGAGCTGGAGCTCGTACCGCGTCACGCGTGGGCCGGAGATCTGGCCGAGGACGCTCGCTTCGATTCCGAACTCGGAGAGCGTGCGCACGAGCAGGTCGGCAGTCCGAGCTCCCGTGTCCTTGCTCGTCACCGGCGTCGCAGGGGAGCTCCGTAGGATGCTCCGGTCCGGCAGGCGGTATTCGGAGTGCTCGGACGGGTGCTCGAAGACGGTCTCGAGGCTCCCGGACTCGAGCTCCGGCTCGGCGTCGGATACGAGAAGCGCGCGCTCGGCGCCCGAGGCCGAGCTGACGAGGTCCGGATACGCCTCCGCCCCGTCGACCACGTGTTTGCCCGAAGCTGGCTCGATCCGTTCGACGGAACGCGTAAATGTCTCCTCCGTCTGCGTCTCCGACGAAGCCCAGTCGAGAGCACGGCGCGCACCCGACCCGGCGCGACGGACGACATGGCCGGTGTGCCGGAGGATCGCGCCGGTCGAGGCGCCGCTGACGAGGAGCGCGCCGCCGAGCAGGAGCGTCCCGCCGATGATCGCGGCGCCGGTCTCACCGATCAGGCCCGCGAGGGCGCCTCCGAGCGCAAGGCCGATCCAGCCTCCATTGTCCTTGCCGAGTAGCGTCATCAACCCGAGGAAGCCGACTCCCAGACCGAGCCGGAACGGGCGCACGTCGAGGAGCTCGCTGCGCGCGAGCATTAGGCCTCCCACAGCCAAGAGCGCCAGGGGAAGCACATAGGCGGCGTTACCCATGACGTCGCGGAGCGCGTCGGCAAGCCAGGAGCCGACGGCGCCGCCATCCAGACCGAGGTACAGAATCGCCGACAGCACGAGACCGAGCGCAGTCAATGCGAGCCCGAAGAGCTCGTTCTCACGATGCGAGAGGGATCGCTTGGTGCGCTTCTTGACGCGTGCGGGGACGCGTGGCCGAAGCGACCGCCTCCTTCTGCGGCGCGCCATGTGCCGTCGTTCGCCGCGACCTGGCGCGCTCCTTTGTAGCTAGCCGAGCGTCGAGATGCGCTCGACGAGGAGGTCGAAGAAGCCCTCGGTGTCCAGATCGACTCCGACGTGGGCGTTCGGCGGGCGGTCGGTGCGTTGCCAGCGATCGACGACGGTGCGGCCGCGGCAGAGCTCGGAGTCGAGCTCGATCTCCACGTTGCGATACAGCGTCTCCAGGAGACTCGGCCTCACGACGTGCGCGACCGCCACCGCATCGTGGATCGGCGCTCCGTCCCAGCCATACGTGGCACGGTGATACTGGCTGAAGAACGCGTTGAGCTCGGTCACGAAGGTACCGATCCGGCCCACGGCGCGGAGCCGCTCCTCGATCCCGGGACCGAGGATGGCCTGGTGGGTCACGTCGAGCCCGGCCATCGTCACATCGAGCCCGCTCGAGAACACGATCCGTGCTGCCTCCGGATCGCACCAGATGTTGAACTCGGCGGCGGGCGTGATGTTCCCCTCCGCGATCGAGCCCCCCATCAGCACGATGCGTGCGATCCCGGCGGCGCCGTGAGCTTCTAGGTAGCGGGCGATGTTCGTCAGCGGCCCAGTGGGCACCAACGTGACCTCCGTCCCCGCGCCGCGCACGCACGCGGCGAGGAAGGTGGTCGCGTCAGTCGGCACGGCTTCGGTCACAGGCGGAGGCAGCGCAGGGCCCTCGAGCCCGCTCTCCCCGTGGACGTACGCTGCGACGACGAGGTCACGAGTGAGCGGCCGGTCGGCGCCAGCCGCGACCTGTATATCCGTCCTCCCGACGAGCTCCAGCAGCCGAAGCGCGTTTGCCGTGGTCTTCTCGAGCGTTTGGTTCCCATACGTCGTCGTGACACCGACGACCTGGACCTCCGGGCTTGCGAGCGCGAGAAGGAGGGCGATCGCGTCGTCGTGCCCGGGGTCGCAATCGAGGACGATGGGGATGGGTGCGGCCACGGCCGCGTACTGTAGGGGCGAGCCTCGCCCTCACCATCGTCCATGGCCACCCTTCGTGACAAGGTTCGTACCTTCGCGCTTTCCCTGCCGGAGGCGACCGAGGATCATCCGTGGGGCGAGGACGTAGCGAAGGTGCGCGGAAAGATCTTCGTGTTCCTAGGCCCGACCGCGTCGCGGCGCATGACGGTGAAGCTCGTCGAGTCGCATGCCCACGCGCTCTCGATCGACGGCGCCGAGCCGACCGGGTACGGGCTCGGAAAGTCCGGCTGGGTGACGGTGCCGCTGAGTGCGCCGGACGTGAATGTCGCCGTGCTTCGCGACTGGGTCGAGGAGAGCTACCGGATCGTCGCTCCGAAACGCCTCATCGCCGAGCTCGACGGAGACGGTTAGAGAATCGCGTCGATCTCGGCGGCGGTCGGTAGAGATTGCTGCGCCCCGAGCCGGGAGGCAGCAAGGGCTCCGGCCGCACAGGCACGCTCCAGCGCCACGCCGGGCTCGCGCTCCTCGAGGAGCGACACGAGCAGGCAGGCGGTGAATGCGTCACCCGCCGCGGTTCCGTCCACAGCCTCCACGCGGGGCGGGGCAGCCCGGGCGATCTCCTCACCATCCTCGAGCAACGTCGCGCCTTCGGCCCCGTAGGTGACGGCGACCAGTCCGTCACGACGTGAGAGCGACTCGAGCTCGTACCGGTTGACGACCGACAGATCGGGATCGACGGCGACGGGTCGCGCCGGCGCCGCGTTGAGACAGAAGAATCCAGTGCACTCCGCCCAGGCCGAGAGGACTGCCTCGTCGGGAATCTCGAGCTGGCACAGCACTGCGTCGTGCGCGGGCAGCACGATCTCCTCCAGCGTCGAGTTCGCGCCCGGAGCGACGACGATCTGGTTCTCGCCGGAGGCGTCGACGAGAATGAGCGCGACTCCCGTCGCCTCGTCGCCGAGACGAACGTCGAGGCTCACGTTCGCATGCTTCAACTCGGCGAGCGCCTCCTCCGCGAAGGAATCCTTGCCGACCGCGCCGATGAAGGTCACCTCGGCGCCGAGCCGGGCACATGCGACCGCCTGGTTCGCCCCCTTGCCTCCGGGGATCCGAGAGAATGTCGCCCCGCTGACGGTCTCCCCGGCTCTCGGCAACCGTTCGGACCGCGCGACGAGATCGAGGTTGATCGATCCGACGACGGTGATTCGGGGCGTCACGCCGCGAGGGCGCGAAGGTCGTCCACCGTCGAGCTCAGAAGCGTGTCGCGCAGATCGAAGAGTCCCGCCCAGAGCGACGAGCGATCGGGGGCGGCGTCCATGCTCGCCGCTGTCGCGAGGCCCTCGAGGGCGCGAACGAGAACGGCGAGCTCGAGGTACACGGCCGCCACGCGGTTCGGGCACGCACGTACGCCGGCGCGGTCGAGCACCGGACGCCACTCGACGAGCTCGGCGGCGCCCGGCCCCCCGTACCACGAACGCCCTTCCGCCAGCTCGGGCTCGAGCTCGAGCAGATAGCGGGAGAGCGGCTGTTCGAGACCGGCGAGGGCGGTCTCGACCCGATCTGCCGCATGCCGAAGCGCAGCCTGCCGACCCCCGGCGGTCGCGGGCGTCGCATCACCCCGCCCCCACCGTTCGAGCAACCGACAGAAGGCGAGCGAGGCCACCTCGCACGCTCGCAGCTGACCTACCAGCCGAACGCCACTCGGTCCGCTCGAGGCGTTGGCCTCGATGACGCCTGCCCAGCCGCTCATACCTGTACGCAAGACCGAAATCCGCTGGCGCGAAGATCGCCAAAGGCGTCCGCTTCGCGGCCGCGGGGTTTCCGGATGACAGCAAGCATCTAGAGCTCGATCACCACGGGAAGAATCATCGGCCTCCGGCGCGTCCGGTCGTAGACCACTTGGCCGATTGCATCGTGGATGTGCTCCTGGAGGAGCTTGATCTCGTTCACGTGTTGCGACGCGAGCTCGCGGACGACGCGGTCGGCTTCGGTACGCAGTTCGTCGAGCAGCTCGTCCGACTCCACGAATCCACGAGCGATCAGCTCGGGTGGCGCGATGTCGCCGCCGTCCGAGGAAGCGAGCGTCGTGACCACGATGAGAATGCCGTCGTCGGCGAGCCGCCGACGGTCGCGCAGAGCCACGTCCTGGATGTCCCCCACCCGCAAACCGTCGACGAACGTGATGCCGGCCTCGACCTGATCGACGAGGCGCGCACCGCCGCGTGTGAGCTCGACGACCGAGCCGTTGTCGGCCAGGATGATCCGCTCGTCGGAGACTCCGGCCTCGCGTGCGAGCTTCGCGTGGGCCGCCAGCATCCGGTACTCGCCGTGGATCGGCATCACGAAGCGCGGGCGGATGAGTGACAGCATCGTCCGCAGCTCCTCCTGGCACGCGTGGCCGGACACGTGCACGGGCGCGATCTCCTCGTGCAGAACCTCGGCTCCTGCCCGCGCAAGCTGGTTGATCGAGTCGTGAACCCGAAGCTCGTTCCCTGGCACCGGCTTGGCGGAGATGATCACGGTGTCGCCGGGCTCCACACTCAGAGCCGGATGATCGCCGTAGGCGATGCGCGTGAGCGCGGAGAGCGGCTCCCCCTGGCTTCCGGTGCAGAGCGCGAGAACCTTGTGTGGCGGGAGCTGCGCGGCCTCTCCAGGGCTGATGATCTCGTGCTCGGGAATCTCCACGTACCCGAGATTCCGCGCGATGTTCAGGTTCTTGCGCATTGAGCGGCCGATGACGGTGATCTTGCGGCCGCTCTCGATCGCCACATCGGCCGCCTGCTGCATGCGGTGGATGTTCGATGCGAAGGACGCGACGAGGATCTTCCCCGTGCGCAGCGGGAAGAGCGTGCGGAACGCCTCCCCCACCAGCCGCTCCGACCCGGTCGATCCCGGCCGCTCTGCATTCGTTGAGTCTCCGAGCATGAGGTCCACTCCGCGATTTCCGACCTCGGCGAGCTTGCCCACATCTGTCCGGAGGCCGTCCACAGGGGTGTGGTCGAGCTTCCAGTCGCCCGTGTGCACGACGCGCCCGGCACCCGTTTCGATGACGAGCGCAACCGAGTCGGGGATCGAGTGCGCGACCCGGATCAGCTCGACATGGAACGGGCCGAGCTCGAGTGGCGCACCTTCGGGATCGGCTTCCAGCAGCTCCGCGGCCTGTCCGAGGCCGTGCTCGTCCAGCTTCGACTTGATCAGCCCCAGCGTCAGTCGCGTCGCCACCACGGTCTCGACCTCGACCTCGCGGAGGAGGTACGGCAATCCCCCGACGTGGTCCTCGTGACCGTGCGTGAGGATGACCGCACGCACGCGGCGTCCCGCGAGATAGCCGACGTCCGGGAGCAGGAGATCGACACCGAGATGCTCGTCGCGCGGGAATGCAAGACCCGCGTCGACCACGAGCACCTCCCCCCCGGTCTCGTACACGGTCATGTTCTTGCCGACCTCACCGAGGCCCCCGAGCGGGATGATCCGGAGGGTGTCGCTCACTCTCTGAGTCTATGCAGGTTGGGCGTCGAGCCTGTCAGCGGAAATGGCCGGCCAGGTCGCAGTCCGAGCCAGGCGTGGGCAGACGGCTCGGGTTCGAGATGAGGTGAAATGCGCAGGATGGACGGAAGCGGCACACCGGACGCAGTACGCATCCGCCTCCCCCGGCCGCACGAGGGCGAGCGATTGCGGGAGATTGCGGTAGCCGCTAAGGGCCACTGGGGATACGACCTTGGTCGGGTCCGATCGTGGGCAGCGGCTGCTGACTTATCCGTGGAGGAGTTTCGCGAAAAGGAGGTGTACGTCGCAGAGGCCGAAGGCCGCGCCGTCGCGTGGGCAGCGCTCATTCCGAGGGGTGAGCTGATCTGGCTCGACGACCTCTGGGTGGAACCCGACTCGATCGGGAAGGGCATCGGCTCGATCTTGTTCCGCCACTGCGTTGAGCGCGCAACGCTGCTAGGCGGAAAGGCGATGGAATGGGAGGCCGAACCCAACGCCGTCGGCTTCTACGAGAAGCTCGGCGGCCGCTTTCTTCGGGAAAGCAAGCCCAGCGCCTGGGGTCGCGCACTCCCTGTGATGGGCGTCGATCTTGCCGAAAGCCTCGGCTAGGCCGCGGCTGGCTGGAGGAGCCCGAGCCGCTCGAGGCAGCCGCGAACCGCTTCGCGCTCTTCGTCCGTGGCCTCGACGAGTGGAAGTCGCAGTCCGCCGACCTCGTGCCCCAGGAGGTTCAGCGCGCATTTGATCGCGATCGGGTTGGGGGCGACCCGCAGGAGGTCGATCGACGGCCGGAGCTCGTCGTCGAGCGCACGCGCGCCCTCGGTGTCACCCGCGCGGAAGAGTCGCACCATCTCACTCACCTGCGGCCCCACGACGTGCGTATGCACGCACACCCCGCCTCGGCCGCCGAGGCTGACGAACGGAAAGATCAGATCGTCGTCGCCGGCGTAGAGATCGAGCTCGAGGTCGACAATTCGGCGCGCCTGCTCGAGGTCGTCGTTTGCCTGCTTCACCGCGCGCACCGTCGGAATCTCCGCGAGCTCGGCGATCGCCTCGGTCTCGAGGTTCAAAACGACGCGCCCGGGGATGTTGTAGACGACGATCGGTCGGTCGGAGACCGCGGCCACCGCCTTGAAGTGCTCGACGATGCCGCGGACGGGCGGTTTGTTGTAGTACGGAGTCACGATCAGAAACCCATCGACCCCGATCTCGTGCGCGCGCTCGGTGAGATGCACGGAGTGCTGGGTCGAGTACGTCCCCGTGCCTGCGACGACAGTCGCTCGGTCGCCGACCTCGTCGAGCGCCGCCTCGTAGAGCCGGAAGCGCTCGTCGTCCGAGAGTGTGGGCGACTCTCCGGTCGTGCCCGTTACGACCAAGCCATCGGAGCCGTTATCGACCAGATGCGAGGCGAGGGTGCGGAAGCGCTCGAGGTCGGCCGCTCCGTCTTCCTTGAATGGCGTCACGATCGCGGTCAGGACCTCGCCCAGCACCGTGCCCATCTTACGCCTGCTCGTGGTCCCGGTCGATTGCGACGAGCTCACAAGAGAGCGTTGAGCCCGACCGTGAGCCCTGGGGAGAGGTCGCGCACCTTCTCGAGCGCGAGCAAGACGCCGGGCACGAACGCCTCACGCGAAGTCGTGTCGTGCCGGATGGTGAGTGTCTCCCCTGGACCCCCGAAGATGACCTCCTGGTGAGCGACGAGGCCGGGCAGGCGGATCGAGTGGATCGTTGGCTCGGTTCCCATCCGCTCGGCCGTCGCTTTCGCCGTACCCGAGGGCGCATCCTGCTTCGCCTCGTGGTGAAGCTCGACGATCTCGGCCCGCGGGAACACCTTCGCCGCCTCCTCCGCAAGACGCATCATGAGGATGGCCCCATGCGAGAAGTTCGCGGCATGGAAGCACGGAACCCCGGCTTCGCGCGCTGCCTGGTCGATTGCCTCGCCGTCGAAGCCCGTCGTCCCGATGACGACCGGCACACCCGCCGAAAGGCACCGCGCTACGTTGTCACCAACCGCATCAGGTCGTGTGAAGTCGATGGCGGCGGCGCACCCTTCAGGTCCGGTCGAACCGCCGTCGACGACCTCATGGCCGGCAGCTGCCAGCGCCGGAGCAAGCACGGAACCGACCTTCCCGCCGACCCCGAAGAGCGCGACCTTCACGCGGCTTCCGAGAGCAGGCCCGGGCTGACACGCGCGACGGCGTCGCGGAAGCGGCTCTCGTCGGGCCCGATCCCTGCCGCCGAGAGACGTTCCACGGCGAGAAGCTCGTCCGCGAGCGCGGCGACGTCGGTCGCGGTCACCGACTCGAGACGGCGGACGATCTCCTCGACCTCGAGCAGCGGCGTGTCGGTGATCGTCGCCTTGCCGAGGCGGGTCATCCGATTCGAGGTCGACTCGAGCGAGAGGAGCAGGCGGCCCTTGAGATTCTCCTTCGCCCGCTGGAGCTCCTCGGGGCGCACGTTCCCGGCCGCGACGTCTGCAAGCTCGGCGACGGCGATCTCCAGGCAGGCAGGAAGGTTCTCGACGCGCGTGCCGACGTAAAGCCCGATCTGGCCGGCGTCCGAGTACTGCGAGGCGTAGCTGTAGACCGAATACGCCATCCCGCGCTTCTCGCGGATCTCCTGGAAGAGGCGCGACGAGGCCGACCCGCCGAGGATCGCATCGAGGATGGATGCCGCGAAGCGGCGCTCGTCCATCCGGGCGATTCCGGGAGCGCTGAGGCAGACGTGGTATTGCTCGGTGTCCTTGCGCTGGAAGCGGAGTCGAGGCGGCGGCACGCGCCGAACAGGCTTGCGGCTGGCGAGCCCCACTCCGGCACGCGGATCGATTCGGCGCTCCTCGAGCAGCTCGACGAGACGTGCGTGGCGGACGTTTCCAGCTGCTGCCAGAACGAGTTGGTCGCCGCGATATGCGCGCTGGTGATACGCGGACAGCGCCCGGCGAGACACGCTCGAGATCACCTCTGCTCGACCGATGACGGGCCTGCCGAGCGGGTGCCCGCCGAAGACGGCCTCGGCGGCGATGTCGTGGACGAGATCGTGCGGTGTGTCCTCGACCATCGCGATCTCCTCGAGCACGACCTCTCGCTCGGAGTCGAGCTCGTCGAACGAGGGCCGGTAGACCATGTCCGCGATGACGTCGAGCGCGGTCTCGAGCTTCTCGTCGGGAATGCGAGCGTAGACGACCGTCGTCTCCCGGGAGGTGGCGGCGTTCAGCTCACCGCCGAGCTCGTCGAAGATCTCCGCGATCTCCCGCGCCGAGTAGCGCGAGGAGCCCTTGAAGAGCAAGTGCTCGATGAAGTGGGAGACGCCCGCGCGCGCGTCGGGCTCGTCGCGTGAGCCCGCTCCGACCCAGAAGCCAAGCGAAACGGAGCGGACGCCAGGAATGCGCTCGGAGATGACGCGCTCGCCGGTCGAAAGTTCGCTGAGATCGTGCTTGAGCACCGGCGGATCGTACTGGGTCAGGTCTTCCACGTTCCTGACTGGAACGTGGAAGACCTGTCCTCTGGTTCCTAGCGCCGCTCGCGCTCGCGCGGCCGGCCGCGGTCGCCACCGCGCCCGCCGCCACGAGGCCGCTCCTCGCGCTCCTCACGAGGCGGCGCATCCTTCGCCCGCTCGATCAGCTCCTCGGGCATGACCAGGCCGCCGTTCTCGTGCTTCGCGACGAGCTTGAGGCCGATGCGGCCGCGGTCCTTGTCGACCTCCTGCACGACCACGTCGACGACATCGCCACGCGCCATCACGTCCTCGATGTGCGCGACGCGACCCGGCCCCACGTTCGAGACGTGGAGCAGGCCGTCGGTGCCCTTCTTGAGCTCGACGAAGGCGCCGAACTGCGTCGTCTTGACGACCTTGCCGGTGTAGCTGTCGCCGACCTCGGGCGACTTCGTGAGCGCGGTGACCGCCGAGATGGCAGCCTCCGCCTTCGTCCCCTCAGTCGCGTAGATGAGGATCGTGCCGTCCTCCTCGATGTCGATCTGCACGTCGTAGTCGGCCTCGAGCGCGCGGATCGTCTCGCCGCCCTTGCCGATGACCATGCCGATCTTCTCGGGATCGATCTTGACCGACGAGATCCGCGGCGCGTGGTCCGCGAGCGCCGTGCGCGACTCCGGGATCACTGCGAGCATCTTCTCGAGGATGGACTCGCGCGCCTGCTTCGCCTGCGCGAGCGCGGAGCGCATGATCTCCTGCGTCACTCCCGTGATCTTGATGTCCATCTGGAGCGCGGTGATGCCTTCGGTCGTCCCGGCGACCTTGAAGTCCATGTCGCCGAGATGATCTTCAGCCCCTTGGATGTCCGTGAGGATGACGTACTCGTCGCCCTCCATGACGAGGCCCATCGCGATGCCCGACACGGGTGCCTTGATCGGCACACCCGCGTCCATCAAGGCCAGCGAGGAGCCGCAGACCGAGCCCATCGACGAGGAGCCGTTCGACTCGAGCGTCTCGGAGACGAGCCGCACCGTGTACGGGAACTCCTCGACGGTCGGGATGACAGCTTCGAGCGCGCGCTGGGCCAGCGCACCGTGGCCGATGTCACGCCGCTTCGGGCCTCGCATGAAGCCCGTCTCCCCGACCGAGTAGGGCGGGAAGTTGTAGTGGTGCATGAAGCGGCGCTGCTGCTCGCGGGAGAGATCGTCGATCTTCTGACCCTCCTTGGCCGTTCCGAGCGTCAGCAGAGACAGGATCTGAGTCTGCCCGCGGGTGAAGAGCCCTGACCCGTGGGTTCGCGGGCTCACGCCCACCTCGCACTCGATCGGGCGAATCTCGTCCGCGGCGCGACCGTCGGGACGCCGCTTGTCGATCGCGATCTTCTTGCGGACGAGGTTCTTGTAGACGGCCTCGGACGCACGCTTGACGAACTGACGTGTCACCGAGTCCTTGACCTGGGGCTCGCCCTCGGCCGGCAGAGCGCCGACCGGGAACGGAAGCTCGAGGCCCTCGTGGATCCGCTCGAAGAGCAGATCGCGCTTCGCCGAGCGGAGCTCCTTCGAGTCCTGCTCCGCATCCGTCAGCTCCTGCAGATCCGAGAGAAACTGCTCGCGTAGAGGCCCTTCCACCGCCTCCAGGCGCGCCTTCTCGAGGATCGACGCGAAGCTCGCCCGGATCTGCCTCGATCGGACGATGTCCTCCTCGGTCGTGGCCATCGAGATCTCCGGCGAAACCTCGGACACGAGCGCCTCCATCGTGGCCGACGCCTCACGAAGCCCGTGCGCGGAGATCGCGGCGCGAATCGCCTGGCCATGCGCGGCCTCGAGCTCTGCGGTGAGATCGGCGTCGACCCACTTCGCCTTGCCGACCCGCGAACGCAGATCCTCGAGCGCCTCACAGATCTTGCGAATCTCCGTGTGGGCCAGCTCGAGAGCGTCGAGAATCTTCTCCTCGGGAACCTGGTCGGCCCCCGCTTCGACCATCGTCAGCCCCTCGCTCGTGCCGACGACGATCAGGTCGAGTGTCGACTCCTCCAGGGCTTCCAGCGAGGGATTGACGACGAGCTCGTCGTCGATGCGCGCAATGCGAACGGCCCCGACCGGCCCCAGGAACGGCAGCGGCGAGACCATGAGCGCAGCCGAGGCGCCGTTGATGCAGAGAACGTCGTGGGGCGTGATGAGGTCGGCCGAGAGGGTTGTGCACACCAGGTGCACCTCGTTGCGGAACCCCTTCGGCCAGAGCGGCCTGATCGGCCGGTCGATCATGCGCGCGGTGAGCGTCGCGCGCTCGGTCGCCCGCCCTTCCCGCTTGAAGAAGCCGCCCGGAATCTTGCCGGCGGCATACATCCGCTCCTCGACGTCGACCGTCAGGGGGAAGAAGTCCGCATCCGGCCGCGCGTCCGGCCGTCCGACGGCCGTCGCGAGGATCATCGTGTCGCCGGAGCGGACGACGACTGCGCCGTCGGCCTGCTTAGCGAACTTGCCCGTCTCGAAGACGAGCTCCTGGCCGCCGACGTCGACGGAAACCGTGGCGATCTGCCCGGTAATCGTACTCATGTGGTGTATCCCTTCACCTATTCCTTCGTTTCTGGAAGGTGGAGGTTTGAGTCAGTCCCCTCCACCTGGGACTCGCTCAAACTTCCACCTTCCCTCGACGGAGCCTTAGCGTCTCAGGCCGAGCTCCTTGATGAGGGCACGGTAGCCCTCGATGTCCTTTCGCTGAAGATAGTCGAGAAAGCGGCGGCGGCGACCGACGAGCTTCAGGAGGCCCCGACGGGAGTAATGATCCTTCGGGTGCGCCCGGAGATGCTCGGTCAGATCGTTGATCCGTCGCGTCAGCATCGCGATCTGGACTTGCGGGGATCCCGTATCTGCCGGACCGGAGCCGTGCTTCTCGATGACTTCCAGCTTGACTTCCTTGGTGAGGCTCATGCTGCTCCTCTCGTAGACGACTCCGCAATCCCCGCCCCGCGTGAAGGAAGAACACGCCGAAGCCGCGATTGCGGTCTCCGGAAGGCTAGCAGCCGAAGATAACCTTGTAACAGACTGTTACTTGGCGGCAGGATGGTTGCATGCGTCCCGGAGTCGCCGCGGGCCACCCCGCGACCGCCGAGGTCGGAGCCGAGATCCTCGCCGAGGGTGGGACGGCTGCGGACGCGGTGGTGGCCATGTGCCTCGTCTCGTGCGTCGCCGAGACGGTGATGAGCGGCCTGCTCTCAGGCTGTCACGCGATCGTCTTCGATGGCTCGCGGGTCTCGAACCTCGACGGGTTCGCGGCGGTGCCATCCGGAGCAAGCGACCTCGTCGAGCTGCCTGTCGCCTTCGGCGACGAGATCGTCGTGTACTCGATCGGGCCGGCGTCGTGCGCCGTGCCCGGGCTTCCCGCCGCGCTCGGGCAACTCTGGGAGCGTCTCGGCCGGCTGCCGTGGCGACGGCTCGTCGAGCCTGCTCTTCTCCTCGCCCGGCGGGGCGTTCCTCTGCCGCCTATGCATGCGCGCTCGCTCGAGATGCTCCGCGACGTCTTCTCGCTCGAGCGTGGCGGTGAGATCTTCGTCCGCGAGAGTCGCATGCTGCAGGCGGGCGAGCTGCTGGAGCAGCCCGGCCTCGTCGACGCGCTCGAGGCCCTGGGCGAGGAGGGAGCCGAAAGCGTGTACCGCGGATCGATCGCCGAGGCTCTTCTGCAGATGGACGGCCTGGTTATCGCTGAAGCCGACCTTCGGGGCTATTCGCCCCGCTGGAGCGATCCTCTGCTCGTCGACTTCCATCGACACCGGATCGCGACGCGTGGCGGGCTTTCGGGTCTGCCCGAGCTCCTGCCCCGCTTCCCACGGCTGGCCGGGCTCCCGTCGGCCGAGCGCGTGCTCGAGCTGGTGGCGACGCTCGAGTCGCCGCAGCTGGGCACCGAGCACACGACGAACATGGTCGCGGTCGACGCGCAGGGCTGTGCCTGCGTCCTCACGCATTCGCTCGGCGTCGGCGCCGGTGTCTGGGTGCCCGGCCTCGACCTGCAACTGAACAACCTCCTCGGCGAGTCGGACATCGTCTTCGGCGAGCCCAAGCCGGGAGATCACCTCGAGAGCCGGATGGCGCCGAGTCTCGCCTTCGACGACTCGGGGCTCGAGCTCGCGATCGGCGCCGCGGGGGCGACGCGGCTGCGAACGGCACTCGCGACCGTGCTCGCAGGCGTCCTGGACGAGCGCCTCTCTCCCGATGACGCCGTGTCGCGGCCTCGCGTCCACCCCACGCCGGCTTTCGTCGACGTCGAGCCCGGGGTCGACGAGTCCGCGCTCGAGGAGCTCGAGGCGCGTGGACGCACGGTTCGGCGCTGGGACGATCTCCACCACTACTTCGGCGCGGTCAGCTGCGTCGGCCGCATGGGAGCGGCAGGCGATCCACGGCGGAACGGCGAAGCGATCGCCCTGTAGGGCCGGCATGCCCGGCCCTACTTCAACAAGAGACCGTCGATCCGCTTCGAGGCGATGAAAATCCCCACAACCCCCATCGTCAGCAGATAGGCGACGTTGACGAGCTGGAAGAGGCCGACCGAGCCCGTCGAGAGCGCGCGGATGAGCTCGATCCCGTGGTAGAGCGGAAGCGCCTGCACGATCCACTCGATCGCCTCCGGATACACCGACAACGGGAAGAACGTCGTCGCGAAGAGAAACATCGGCAGCATCACCAGCTGGATCAGGTCGAAGTCCTGCCAGCCCCGCATCCACGTGACTGCCGCAATCCCCGCGCCCGCGAAGCCGAAGCCGATGACGAAGCACGCGGGGAGGATGAGAAGTCCCCACCACGAGTCGACGAGGCCGAGCACGAGGATGATGTTGAGGAACGCGATCGAGTAGATGAGCGACCGCACGACCGCCCACATCGTCTCCCCTACCGCCACATCCCCTGGACTCACGGGGGTCGAGAGCATCGCGTCGTAGACCTTGCCGTAGCGGAGTTTCCAAAACACGTTCGTAGCGTCGTAGAACGCGCCGTTCATCGCCGACGCCGCCAGCAGCGCCGGCGCGACGAAGGCGGCGTACTCGAGCGTCGCCCCGCCGAGAGCGACCTCCCCGATCAGATCTCCGAGCGGATAGACGAAGAAGAAGAGGTAGAAGAGCGGCTCGAAGAACCCGGAGAAGAGGATCAGCCAAGTCCTGCGGTAGACCATCGCATTGCGCTCGACGATGAGAAGCCCGCCGATGCGCCGGCGGGGGCGGGGTGCGAAGCGCGTATCGGCGGCGAGCTCTGTCATCAGACGAGCAGCCTCCGTCTGTACGAGTAATACGCGGCGGTCATCCCGACGACGATGAACGCGAGGAGATAGGCCAGATGGCCGAGGGCGCTCCAGAGCTGCACATCGCCGAGCGTCAGCTGCCGGGCGAGGTCGACCCCGTGCCAGAGCGGCGTCGCGTACGCGACTAGCTCGAGCAAGCGCGGGAGCTGCTCGATTGGGAAGAACGTTCCGGAGAAGAGAAACATCGGCAGGATCAGGAAGCGGAAGATCGCCACGAACGACGCCTCGTTCTCCGTGTATGCGCCCCAAGCGGCAATCGGTGCGGCAAAGGCCACGCCGACGAGCACCGCGACGGGTATGGCGAGGACGCCGAGCGGCGAGTTCACCGCTCCGAACGCCGCGATCGCGGCGAGGTATACCGTCGCCGTCAGCAGCATGCGGAACGCGATGAAAGCCTGGTGCCCGATGAGGATGTCTCCTACCCTGAGCGGGCTCGCGAGCATCGCGTGGTACTGACGGCTCCACTTGATCGCGGAGAGCACTGGCCAGCTCGCCTCGAACGATGCGATCTGCATCGCCGTCGCCGCGATGAGCCCGGGCGCGACGAACTCGATGTACGAGATGCCGTTCGGAAGATTGGCGCTTCGGTCCACCAGCTCGCCGAGCCCGAACCCGAACGCGAGCAGGAAGACGACGGGGGTGACGACGCTCGAGATCGCCGTTCCTCGCCAGACCCGGCGGTACTGCGCAAAATAGAACTCGAGCGGACGGACCGCGAGCGCGCGAGTCGTCACTCGATGAGCGTCCGGCCGGTGAGGTGGAGAAACACGTCCTCCAGCGTGCTTCGCCGCACGAGCACGCTCTCGGGAACGAGCCCGCGCTCGTGGATCCCGTGGGCCGCTGCATCGCCCTGATCGGTGTAGAGCAGCACGCGGTCCGGCAAGGGCTCCACGCGCGAGACGAGCCCGTCCGTCCAGTAGCCGAAGTCGTCCGGGCGCTTGTCGTCGTCCTCGAACCTGAGCTCGACGACCTCTCGTGTCGAGTAGCGCTCGATCAGCTCCCGTGGCGAGCCCTCGGCGACGATCTTCCCCTTGTCCATCACGACCAGGCGGTCGCAGAGCTGCTCGGCCTCGTCCATGTAGTGCGTCGTCAGGAGCAGCGTCACGCCCTGGCGCTTGAGCCGGTAGAGGCGATCCCAGACAACGTGGCGCGCCTGTGGATCCAGTCCCGTCGTGGGCTCGTCCAGCAGCAGCACCTCGGGGTCGTTGACGAGTGAGCGCGCGATCGTCAGCCGCCGCTTCATCCCTCCCGAAAGGGGCTCCACACGATCTTTCGCGCGGTCGGTGAGCTCGACGAACTCGAGGAGCTCGTCGGCCCGCTTTCGGAGCACCGGGCGTGGCAGTCCGAAGTATCGGCCGTACACGATGATGTTCTCGCGGACGGTCAGCTCCATGTCGAGCGAGTCCTCCTGCGGGACGACTCCGAGCCGGCCGCGGATCTCGACTCCGTCGCGAGCCGGGTCGAGCCCGAAGACGCTGAGCGTCCCGGCCGTGACCGGCGAGACGCAGCCGATCATCCGCATCGTCGACGTCTTCCCGGCGCCGTTCGGGCCGAGGAATCCGAAGGCCTCCCCGCGTTGCAGGTCGAAGTCGACGGAGTCGACCGCAGCCAGCTCGCCGAAGCGTTTGACGAGCCCGCGCGCCCGTATCAGCGGTTCTCCGTTCTGGATGGCCACGCTCCGAAAGCTACCGACGCTACCCGGGCACCGCGCGTGTCGCGTTGCTCTATCCTGCCTCACGGAGCGCGAGCTCCCTTTCATGCGCGCACGCTGACCGATACCCGTCCTCGTTCCCGGCCCAGTGCTTGGAGGTAGGTGGTCAGCCCATGTCGCGCGCTCGTGGTGCGCTCGCTGCTCGATCTATAAGCAAGTCCTTCGCCGACACCGTCGTTCTCGACCGCATCTCGCTCACCGTGACACCCGGCAGCCGGATCGGCGTCGTCGGGCCGAACGGGGTCGGCAAGTCGACGCTCCTCCGCGTGCTCGCCGGTCTCGAGCCCCCCGACTCGGGGACGCTGAGCCTCGAGCCTCCGGGGTTGGCTCTGGCGTATCTCGCACAGGAGCCGGACGAGACAGACCGATCCGGCGGCGAGGCGGCTCGCGCTCAGCTCGAGGCGATCCTCGCTTCCGACGCCGACGTGCTGCTGCTCGACGAGCCGACGAGAGCTGCCTCAAGGGAGGGGACTGTTCGTGGGAGAGCGCTCGTTGCTCGAGCTCTTCCTCGCGGCTTCGGGCCTCGACACCGGCGCTGCTCGCTCTCTCCTCGCCAAGTTCGCGCTCGGTGCCGACCACATCCGCCGTCCGGCTCGGTCGCTCTCGCCCGGCGAACGAAGCCGAGCGATGCTGGCGCTATTGGCCGCGCGTGGCGTCAACACCCTGGCGCTCGACGAGCCGACGAACCATCTCGATCTCGAGGCGATCGAGCAGCTCGAGACGGCGCTCGAGCAGTACGAAGGCACCGTCATCCTGGTCACGCACGACAGGCGGTTTCTCGATGCCTTCCGCGCCACGCGCACATTGGAGATCTAGATCTCGGCCAACGGTGGGAACGCGCGCGGGTCTGCGAGGGCGACGCGCTCGTCCTCGCCCGGCCGGGGCTCAGCGCCGCTAGGGTCGAGGAATGGCTGCGGCACCGATCGTCCTGGTTCCCGGGTTCTGGCTCGGTGCGTGGGCATGGGACGAGGTCGCTGCCGCGTTGCGTGCCGACGGACACGACGTCACCGCGGTGACGCTGCCCGGTCTCGAGTCGGTCGACGCCGACCGGTCCTCGATCACGCTCGCGGACCACGTCGACGCGATCTGCGAGGCGGTGAGGGCCGCGGGACCTCCCGCCGTGCTCGCCGTGCACAGCGGCGCCGGCGCCTCCGGCTACGCCGCGAGCGACCGTATCCCCGAGCAGATCGCGGCGATGGTCTACGTCGACTCCGGTCCGGCGACGGGCGCGCTCGACCCCGACTTCGACGGCGTCGAGAAGCCGCTGCCCTCCCCTGAGGAGCTCGAGGAGGAGGAGAACCTCGACGGGCTCACCGAGGAGCAGCTCGAGACCTTCCGGCGGCGGGCCGTCCCCGAGCCGGGCGCCGCGCTGCGCGATGCGCCCGAGCTGAGCAACGACGCGCGCCTCGACGTGCCGAGCACGGTCGTGTGCACGGGGTTCACCTCCGAGCAGATCAAGGCCGCCGTCGAGGAAGGCTATGCGTGGCTCGGGGGTCTCACCGAGCTGCGCGACGTCACCTGGGTCGACCTGCCGACGAGCCACTGGCCGATGTGGTCACGCCCCCGGGAGCTCGCCGGGATCATCGGCGACGTCGCGAAGGCTCACGGCTCCGGCGCCTAGCTGCACTCGGCCAGAGCGTTGGACGCTCCAACCTATCCTGGCCGGCGCGAGCGCCGCGTCAGTTCAACGTCGCGCGCGATCTGGGCAACGAGAGACTCCTCTGACTCGAAGACCTTCTCGTCACGGAGCCGTTCCCAGACCTCGACCACGAGGCGCTCGCCGTAGAGATCGCCCTCGAAGTCCAGGAGGTAGGGCTCGATGCGGCGCTCGGTGCCCCCGTAGTGCGGATTCGTCCCGATTGAGACGGCTGCGCGATGCTCGCGCGCCGAGCCGGCGTAGATCCCGTAGCGGGGACAGACGAGTCCTGGCTCGATGAGGAGGTTCGCGGTCGGATACCCGAGCGTTCCGCCACGTTGATCACCCGCTACGACGACGCCGTCGAGCTCGAACGGACGGCCGAGCATCACGGCGGCAGAGACGACGTCTCCGTCTGTGACCGCTGCACGGATCGCGGTCGACGACACGCCCTCGACCTTCGGCGGAACGAGCACTTGGAAGCCGAGCCGCTCGAGCAGCTCGGGGTCGCCCGAACGCCGCACCCCGAAGCGAAAGTCCTCCCCGGCCACGACCACCTCGGCGCCGATCGCGCGCAGGTAACGATTGGCGAACACTTCCGGGGTCATCTGCTGGAGCTCGGGGGTAAAGGGGGCGACGAGCGTGGTCTCGATGCCGGCGTCCTCGATCAGCTCGAGCCGGCGTCGGAGAGTCGTCAGGAGATCGACCCGGTTGCCGAGGGCGATGCGGGGGTGCGGATCGAACGTGACAACTGTCGGAGTCAGCCCCGTCCCACTGGTTGCGTCGAGAACCGAGCGATGACCCCGGTGGACGCCGTCGAAGCTCCCGATCGCGACCGCTCGCGGCCTGGCCGCGACCTCCTCCGGCGTAGAGACGACGTTCACGCGGCGAGTCTCCCGAGCGCTTCCTCGGGCGAAAGGATCCGCTCCGGATCCGCCTCCTCGACGGAGAACGGCCCGATCTCCGTCCGGCGAAGGGAGCGGCAGTGGCCGCCGAGCGCTTCCGCGATCGCTCGCACATAGGTGCCCGAGGAGACGAGGAGGTCGAGCCGGGCGACGCCGCCGGTGTAGTCCTCGAGCAGGAGCTCGTGGACGATCATCCGGCGCACCGGCATCTCGACCGTCACACCGCGCCGGTGCAGCCGGTACGCGCGCTCCCCGTCGATCTTCACCGCAGATGCAGCCGGGATCGGAAGATCGACAGGTCCCCGCAGCCCTGCGAGCCGCACGTTGAGCTCGTCCGCTCCAGGGGGTTCGTGCTCATCGACGATTTCCCCTTCGGGATCGCCGGTCGTCGTCGTCGCGGCAAGCTCGATCTCCGTCACGTAACGCTTGTCGAGACCCACGAAGCGCGGCTGCAATCGAGTTGCGGCTCCCGAAAGCAGGAGCAGCAAACCGGTCGCGAAGGGGTCGAGGGTTCCTGCGTGGCCTGTCCGCGCGCCCGTTCCCCGTCGCACGGAGGCGACGATGGCGAACGACGTCGGCCCGGCCGGCTTGTCGACGAGGATGATCCCGCTAGGAGCGAGGGCCCGCGGAAGCGGCATGCTCGAACTCCTCGACGATGAAGCGTTTGAGCTCGTCGAGGGAGAGCTCGCTCGAGAACCCAGCGGCCTGCCGGTGCCCGCCACCCTCGCTCTTGCGCGCGATCACCGAGACGTCGATCTCGTCCACCGAAGCCCTGAGCGATACCCGGTGCGCAGGCCCGTTGCCGCGGGCGGGCTCGCGGATGAGGGCTGCGACCATCGCCCCTTCCACTGCGCGCAGGTAGTCGATGATTCCCTCGGAGTAGGGCTCGGCGGCGCCGACCTCGGCAAAGTCGTTCTTGCGCAGGTGAGAGATCACGAGACGACCTCCCGAGTGGACTTCCGCCCGTTCGAGCGCGCGCGCGAGCAGCTTCAGCTTCGCGAACTGCACGTTTTCGTACACCGTCTGGAAGACCTTGTGCCAGTCCGCGCCCGCGTCGATTAGATCCGCGGCGAGCCGGAGCGCCTTGGAGCTCGTGTTGGCGTACTGGAAGCGGCCGGTGTCGGTGACGAGGGCGACGTAGAGCGGCTCGGCGATCTCGGGCGTGATCTCGACCCCGAGCTCGGAGAAAACGTCCGCGAGGATCTCCCCGGTCGAGGACGCGTCCGAGACGATCAGGTTGACGTCGCCGAAGCGGGTGTTGTCGTGGTGGTGGTCGATGTCGACCGTGAAGGGCGAGCTCTCGAGCAGCGCGGAATCGGGCCCGAGGCGCTCCTCCTTCGCGCAGTCGACCGCGACGAGGACGCGCTCGGCATGATCCGGGGGCGGGTGTCGGTGGATGCCCTCCAGCTCGAGAAACGAATACTCGCCAGGGAGTGGCGCATCGCCTGGCACAAACATGACGCTCTCCTTTCCGAGCCGGCCGAGCGCGAGGTGCATCGCGAGGAGCGATCCTAGAGCGTCGCCGTCCGGGTTCTCGTGCGCGCCGACGACGAACCTCTGGTTCTCGGAGAGCGCGGCCACAACCGCCTGCATGTCATCGCTGTTCGCTGTCATCGGGGGGCTCGGGCGCAAGCTCGTCGATCATCTTTCCGAGCCGGACGCCCTGCTCGACCGTCGGATCGTATTGGAAGGACAAGACAGGGGTGCGCCGCAGACGCAGCGCGCGCGCAACCTGCGCCTGCAGGACGCCGTGAGCAGCCCTGAGCCCCTCCAGCGTCCGCTCCCGCTGCTGTTCGGTTCCGAACACGCTGACGTAGACCGTCGCGTGCGCAAAGCCAGTCGCGGCCTCGACGCCGGTGACAGTCACGAAACCTATACGGGGATCCTTGAGGGTGGGGATCGTGTCCGAGAGAACCTGCCGGATCGCTTCGTTGACGCGGCGCTTTCGTCCGCCGTTACTCACCGGGAACCACGACTTCTCGATCCGCCCGCAGCAACTCGAACTCCTGCGAGCCGAGGTAGCGCACCACGGCGTCGAGCAGGTGCTCGAGCTCGCGGTGTTCCCTGGCCGCACAGGCAACCGTGAGCCCCGCACGCTGCCAGAGCTCGTGGTGCTCGACCTCGGCCACCGTCGCCCCGAAGCGCTCGTGCAGTTGGGCCTTGGCCGACTTTACGTACCTCCGTTTGCCCTTCAGCGACCCGTTCTCCGGGAAGTGAAGCTCGACGGAGAGAATGCCCACGTATCCGGCCACGGCTGTATTCAACCGTTGTACGGAGGACTGATGCTCGCGCGGGAGACTTCTACGCCGAGCCGTCGGACGACGCGGCGGCCGCTACCGGCGCCGGCTCGTCGAGATCTGTCCGCTCGATCTGGCGGGTCTCGTACGCCTCGAGAATGTCGCCCTCTTTCACGTCGTTGAAGCCGTCGAGAAGGATTCCGCACTCGAAGCCCTCGGCCACCTCGCGCGCGTCGTCCTTGAAGCGTTTGAGCTGCGAGATGGAGGTCTCGTAGATCACGGTGCCATCACGAACGATCCGCACCTGCGCTCCGCGGCGGACGACACCAGTCGTGACCATGCACCCGGCGATCGTGCCGAGCCGCGAGACCTTGAAGAGCGCTCTGACCTCGGCCTCGCCCAGCGTCGCCTCGGTCTGGACCGGAGTGAGCATCCCGACGAGCGCCTTCTCGATGTCGTCGGTGAGCTGGTAGATGACGCGATAGGTGCGGATGTCGACGCCTTCCCGTTCTGCCAGCACGCGCGCGTCCGCGCTCGGGCGGACGTTGAACCCGATGACGAGGGCGTCAGATGCGGAGGCCAGGTTCACGTCGTTCTCGGTGATCCCGCCGACGCCCGTATGGATGACCTGGACTCGCACCTCGCTGTGCTGGATCTTCTGAAGCTCGCTCAAAAGCGCTTCCACGGAACCCTGCACATCGCCCTTCAGGACGATGTTCAGATCCTGGATCTCCCCCGCCAAAAGGTCGCCGTGGAACGACTCGAGCGAGACACGGCGGCGCGGACGCTGGGCAAACTGCTCGCGCCGGAGTCGCTCGCCGCGGACGTTCGCAAGGTGCTTCGCCTGGCGCTCGTGCTCGACCACGCGAACGAACTCGCCGGCCGTCGGCGGATGGTCGAATCCGAGGATCTCGACCGGGTCGCCCGGCCTCGCCTCCTTCACCTTCTCCCCGCGATAGTCGTACAGCGCCCGAACCTTGCCGGCGGCATCGCCCGCCACGGCCGCGTCACCCACCCGCAGGGTGCCCCGATGGATGAGCACCGTGGCAACCGGGCCGCGTCCGATGTCGAGCCGCGACTCGATCACGACCCCTGAGCCCTCGGCGCCGGCGTTCGCGCGCAGGTCGAGCTCCGCGTCCGCGACGAGCAGGATCTTCTCGAGGAGCTCCTCCAGGTTCGTCCTCTCCCGCGCGGAGACCTCGGAAAACTGCGTCGTCCCGCCCCACTCCTCGGGCTGCAGGCCCTCGGCCGCGAGCTCGCTTCGCACGCGGTCCGGGTTGGCGTCCGGCATGTCCATCTTGTTCACGGCGACGACGATCGGCACCTCGGCGGCGCGGGCATGCGAGATCGACTCCTTGGTCTGCGGCATGACGCCGTCGTCCGCCGCGACGACCAGCACCGCGATGTCGGTCACCTTCGCCCCACGGGCGCGCATGGCCGTGAAGGCTTCATGGCCGGGGGTGTCGAGGAACGTGATGCGTCTTCCGCCCACCGTCGCCTGGTAGGCGCCGATGTGCTGGGTAATTCCGCCGGCCTCGGTATCCACGACAGAGGCCTCGCGAATCGCATCGAGGAGCGTCGTCTTTCCGTGATCGACGTGACCCATGATCGTGACCACCGGGGGTCGCGGGACCAGGTCGGCCTCGTCGTCCTCGTACTCGGCGGGCTCGAGCTCTTCCTCCGCAGCGTGCTTGATCGTGACCTCGCGCTTGAGCTCCTTCGCGATGAGCTCGATCTCCTCGTCGGCAAGCGATTGGGTCGCGGTCCGCATCTGGCCGAGCGACATCAGGATCTTGATCAGCTCGGGCATCGTGACGCCGAACGCCGCAGACAGGTCCTTGACGGTCGCGCCCGACTCGACAACCGCAGGCCCGCTCGGCGGAGCGATGGGCTGCTGTTGGCGAGGAGGCCCGACGCCGGAGCGGTCGCGAGGCTGCCTACCCTCGCGGCTCCGCGCGCCACCGCCTTCGATGACGACGCGCCGCTTGCGTCCCGCGGAGCCACCGCGGGGGCGAATCGGGCGGTTTGGCCCTTTGCGTCCGTCAGCCATCAGCGCTCAATTCTAGGGCCGTCCTCGAGTGACGGATTGCCTTCCAGAGACACGTCTGCAACGAGCTCGACGTCCAGCTCCGACTCTGACTCGGGAGCGAGGAGCTCCTCCTCGGCCGCGCCCGTCCCATCGACAGCAGCGGGCTCCGGCTCCGTCCCCACGAGCGCCTGGTGAGCAGGAACACCGCAGTACCGAGATCCCGGCAGCGCAGCATTCGGACAGCGCTTCCCGTTCGAGAGGATCGCTCCACAGCGGCCGGAGTACTCCTCGTCGTCGGTGGCCCCTGCGTATGCTGCCTCGGCCTCAGCTTGCGCGAACTCCGACTCGGACTGGATGTCGATCTTCCAGCCGGTGAGACGCGTGGCGAGACGCGCGTTCAACCCTTCCTTGCCGATCGCGAGGGCGAGCTGGTCGTCCGGCACGATGACGGTCGCCTCTTTCGTCTCGTCGTCGATATACACCTCGCGCACGCGGGCAGGCGAGAGCGCCTTTGCGACGAAGCGCGCGGGCTCGGTGTTCCAGGGGATGATGTCGATCTTCTCTCCCCTGAGCTCGGAGACGACCATGCGAACGCGCGATCCGCGCGGGCCCACGCACGCGCCGACGGGATCGACACCCTGCATGTGAGACTCGACCGCGATCTTCGACCGGTATCCCGGCTCGCGCGCGACACCGCGAATCTCGACCAGCCCGTCGGCGATCTCGGGCACCTCGAGCTCGAAGAGCGCCCGGATCAGCTCCGAGTCGCGCCGGGAGAGGATCACCTGCGGGCCCTTCGTGCCCGAGCGAACCTCCGCGATCACGGCCTTGATGCGGCTTCCCTGCTCGTAGCGCTCACCGTCGACCTGTTCGGAGCGCGGAAGCAGCGACTCGACCCGCCCGAGGTCGACGAGCACATTGTTGCGGTCGCCCGCCTGCTGGACGATTCCGGTGACGACCTCGCCCTGGCGATCGACGTACTCCTCGTACATGATCGCCCGCTCGGCCTCGCGGATGCGCTGCTGGATGACCTGCTTGGCCGTCTGCGCCGCAATCCGGCCGAAGTTGTCGGGAGTCACATCCGTGCGGACGATCTGATCCGGTGGAACCTGCGCCCAGTCGAGATCGAGATCTTCGTCGGCGATCAGCGTGTGTTGCCGCTCGCCGGTCTCCTCCTCGACCTTCTCGAGCTCGGCGATCCGCGCCTCGCGGGCGGTCTCGATGAGGCGGAATTCGATGTCCTCCGGAATCTCGATCCCGTTGACTCGAAACTCGCCCTCGCCGTCGAGCTTGACCTCCGCATGCCGAGTGGCATCGGGCGTCTTCTTGTACGCGGCAAGTAGCGCGTCCTCGAGAGCGGAGATGAGGATGCCTTCGTCGATCCCCTTCTCCTTTTCGATGGCGTGGATCCCTTCGATGATCTCCTGGCTCATGTCGTCAACCCCTCGTCGATCAGATTCGCCCGCACGATGGCGTCGTACGGGATACGTAGTGGGTCGGAGTCACCCGTCGTTGCGAGCAAGACCGCGCCGTCTCCGGCGTCGACCAGCTCACCTTTGAAGCGGTTCCGCCCAGCGATCTTGTTTTCCGTGCGCACGGCGACGTGTCGCCCTCGGGCGAGCTCGAAGTGCTCCGGCTTGCGGAGCGGGCGCTCGGGCCCCGGCGAGGACACGTCGACGGTGAAGTCCTGGCGATACGCGTCGAGCAGCCGTGTCACCTGCGCGCAAAGCGCGTGGTCGACACCGCTCGGATGGTCGACGTACACGCAAAAACGGCTCGGCGAGACGAGCTCCACCGCCAGCACCTCGACCCCTGGTACGCCGCGCTCGACCGCAGGTGCGATCTCCTCCTGAAGCGTTCGTTCGCGGGCATACGTGCTCAATCCGTCCTCCGACTCGGGGGCCTCTCAAAAAGAATGGGCGCTGCGCGCCCATTTCGTGAAGCCGGTGAAATGTGGTGTGTGCAGGATAGCACCGTAAGATCCGGGTGCCGTCAGGTCGTCGCGACGAGCGCGACGCCGGCGACCACCAGCGTCGCCCCGACGATTCGGCCGGGCCCGACGGGCTCGCGGAGCGCTATCGCGCCCAGTGCGACGGCGAGAATGATGCTCGTCTCGCGAACTGCCGCGACTGCGGCGGCCGGAGCGAGCGAGAGCGCCAGCAGAGCAAGCGCAAAGGCTGCAAACGAGGCGACACCTGCCGCGATCGCCGGCCAGCCGACCTCCGCCCGCACGCTCCCGAGCCGGCCAGTGGCCGCGTACGCGACGACAGCTGCGACCGCGACCGGAAGCAGGACGAGCTCCAGGTAGGCGATCGGCGACGCGTGCTCGATGCCGGCGTTGTCCACCAGCGTGTACGCCGCGATGGTCGCCGCGATCGTGAGCGCGAGCGCCACGCCCCTCCCGTCGACAGGCCCGACGAGACCACGAACGAGGAGGACACCGCCTCCGACGAGGACGACGCCGAGCGCTTGCCAGAGACCGAGCGTGACTCCGGCGACGGTCGCTCCGACCAGAACCAGAACCGGTGCGACTCCCCTCGCGATCGGATAGACGAGGCTCAGGTCGGAGCGGCTGTACGCCGCGGTCAGGAGGAAGTAGTAGACGATCTCCAACAGCGCTGACGCCACGATCCAGGGGACCGCGGCGGCCTCCACACGCCAGCTGAGAGCTGCGAAGGGCGCGAACGAGATCACGCCGACGACGAGGGCGACCGTGGTCGCCGCGCGGACGTCGCGCGAGCGCGCAAGAAGAACGTTCCAGCAGGCGTGCAGGGCGGCAGCGCCGAGCGCGAGCGCCAGAGCCGCGGGCGCCACGCTAGGGGCTTGTCCGGAAAATGGTCGCGTGCCAGGCGGTCTGATCCACTTTCCGGACAGGCCCCTACTAGTGGCCCTTGAGGAAACGTTGGACCGGAAACTCGGCCTTGGTGTCGAATCGGGATGCATCTCGACCCTGGAGGTTGCGATGCGTCCCCCGTCTGTGTTCGTGCGGCCGTTGCTGCACGAGGAA
>JALZOK010000048.1:950-24066 GCA_030857225.1 Actinomycetota bacterium | reverse complement strand
GAAGGTTGCGACCAGCTGGGCGACCTTCGTGCCGGAGCGGGCGAGTTCGACGACCTGACGACGGATCTCGTTTGGGTATCTGCGGGGCATCTGAATCCTCCTTGCTGCTGAAGGACTCTAGAAACCCGACTCCACCGAACCGGGGGCAGATCACCCTGTCCACGGAAGCGGGGGAACTCCAACCAGACCATGCACGACCTCCAAGTGGGCGACGGAGGCCGAGGCTAATCACCGCGACCGCTGCAATCGTGTCGGGCTCGGAACGACGAGCGAAATTGCGGCCCTGCGCCACCTCTGGTAATCGCGCGCGCGTGAACCTCCTTCTAGAACCACACCTACTTCGGTACCCTGCCCTCGTTCCGCTCCGAAACGCCGAGATCAGCGCCCTGACCGAGTTTGCGCACCCTACGCCTTCTCTGACTTACGACGGCAAACAAATCAACAGCGTCAGGGTGGCTCTCAACCACGACCTGCTGATCGAGGAATTTATCGCCGCCGCGGACCAGTACTACGAGGCGACTAACCGAGGGCACCTGGCTATGACCAGATCTTGGGGCGAGAGCGTCTGCTGACGCCTTTGCGCCAGCTCACTTGACGTTGATCAGGACGGCTCCAACGTAGGTCCTAAGCAGAGGCGACAGCCGACTTGGGCGTTTGAGCGTGATCCCGACGAGACACTCGGCAGCTCGGGCTCCTCGTTGCTGAGCAGGACCTGATCGAGAGTGCCTCGCGAGAGGCGCGCGAGAGTGCGTGCGCCTACCACCCGGCAACTGAGCGCAGCAACAGCCTGCGCCCAATGCAGCGCGGCTTCGACCTCAGACGTGGACTTGATCGAGCACGAGGGCGCGAGGTGCGTAAGAAATCCCGCAGTGAACCAATCGCCCGCGCCACCGCTGTCGGTCACGGTCGTCGCCCGCGCGGGCAGCGTCTTCCAGCGCCCGCCGCCCGTTCGGTATCGCAGGCCGCTTGCGCCGAGCGTCTCGATTTGGAGCTGCGCTGGTCGAGCCGCAAGTACGGCCTGGTCGAGGACCTTGCGCCGCTCGTGACTCAGTTTGACGATGTGAGCGGTATCGGCTGCCCTCAGTGTCCTTTCCGTGACGCCGCGGGACGAAGGCTCGAAAACGATCAGCGCTCCGCGGCCACGCATCTCCTCTGCGAGAAGGATCGCTGAGGCACTTGCGCGATCGAAGAAGAAGACGGCTGGCGTCGGATGCCTCGCCGCGAGCAACTTCGCGTTCAAGTGCCTGGTTGAGATCGGTCGGTAACGCGGGAACTTTCGACCGCATTCGGGACAGCCAAAGAGGAAGCGATGGAAAGGGGGCTTGACGTCGTGAAGGATGACCGGGGTCTCCACGTCGTGGTCTCGCTCGATGAGATCGATCGAGACGTTTCCGTTGCGGAGATCTCTCAGGATGCGACGCGCTGGCGCATCGCTGCCACAGCGCGCCACCAGCGTGGACGACCATCCGAAGTACGCGAGATTGGCAGCGACGTTGGCGGCAGTCCCTCCTGCGGAGTGCGAGACGCGGCCGTTCTGGCGGATGATGTCCAAGGTGCAATAGCCCATAGACACCACATACGGCTTCCGCGACTCTCCGGTCACCGCGTTGGCGTTCCGAACAGCCAGAGCGTGGCCACGCGAGTCGCGGCTACGAGATCCGGCGTTACCTTCGCACTCTCGAACGCGTAGTGGCGCTCATAGGACGCGTTCACTATCGGCATTCGGCGCTCGTACGCGGAGAGCAGCGCGCCGAGCGAGAGCGTCTTCGACGAGTGGATCGACACGACGACTGCCGCATCACCGAGCGGCTGGAGCGCGGCGCGGTAGCGGTCGTGCAGCCGGCTGAGGCCGCGATAGAGGTCGAACGGGTTACTTTCGTCGGCGTAAATGAAATTGGCCGGTTCAACTTCGAGGCCGTCAATCAGGAGCTCGCGCAGCTCGAGAAGAAGCTTGTCGGCCCGTCGCGGGTTGTAGGCAGGGAACGGCAATACCGGGCAGATCTCGTCCGGAACCAGAGCTTGCTGGATAGCCTCGAGTTGAGGCAAGGCGTTCTCGCCGATCACCGGTGCCCAAACGATCACGGGCCGCGCCGCGCGGGGATCCAGCTCAACGTCGAAGGAAAACCCTCGAATTGCAGTCGGCGTCTCGACACCAACTCCTTGGATGTGGCTGTCGAGCTCGGCGTTTTCCGCCACAACCACCTGTAGTTCGCCATCAAACTGCTCCGCTTCCGCCATGTCCAGAACGCCGGCGATGATCGCGAAGTAGACCCCGGTTGGCAACGCTGAAACGTCGACGACGAGATGCTTAGCGCTCTGGAACAGCTCAGTCGCGTAAAGCGATTCGAAGAGAAGCCGCCCGATTGAGCGAGGCTCATGAACAGCGTCCGGATAAGGAATGCGCTCATGGCGAATGCTGCGGCTTGCGGCGAGCGCCTCAAGTTCGGCCACGTTAGCGGCGGCCATCGTCGCCCGCTCCGAATCGCCCCCTGGGATTGCCAGTGAGAGTGAGATCACCGACAGGTCTGCGGCCGCGCCACCTTCGATGAGCCGCTTCAACGTGAAGACCGCTCGCGGGTCGAAGCCTTCGCCGAGGATGAACACGGTACCGCCTGCCTTACCTGCTTCGGCCCAAGCGGCATCGACGTCGTCGCCTCGGGCGAGGACGTAATCACTCCAGCGCAGGGTCAAAGAGTCAGCTGCTCCGCTTCGTACGTTGTGAGCGCCTCGTCGTCAGCCGAGATCTGCTCGCCTGTCATCCACTTCGCCATCGTCTCGAGCCGCTTTTCCCGGAATCCGCCGCGGAGCAACGGAAGCTGAAATAGCGGGCAAAGCATCCGGTTTAGGTAGATCACCATCACCCGCTGGTTCTTCACCGAGTAGTCGAGCTCGACTGAGAGCACATTCGCTGCGACGGCAGCCCCAAGCGCGTCATACAAGTCTGCAGCTCCTTCGACATCGCCGCGGACGTCAGGATCGAGCAGGCGCTCGCGTTCGCTCATTAGCATCGCCGTGCCGGTAACGCCCGGAGCGTATGGGGCCGTCTCGCGGAACGTCTCCCCCTGCGATAGCTGAACAATCGCCGCTACGAGCGTGCGCACCTTGTCGCCGTCTCGTACCCTCGTGGGCAGCTCTCTCCAGTAGCGCTCACTGACACGGCGCGCGATCCGGTCCTGCGCCAACGGATCAAGCCGCGGCGGCAATCGGCGGAGGGTGATCTCAGCGAGTACCTGCTCGAAAAGGTCCCCAGCGAGTCTCAGGAACTGCTCGATGTTCTCTGATCCGAGTCGAGCAACTGCGTCAGCGCCACAATAGAAGGGGAGGCTGAACTCGCGCGAGAGAAACAGGCGTGCCGGCTGCAGGACGCGCGAGCGCTGCGCGTCGAGCTCGTCGAGCGTCAACGGTAACTCGAAAATTTCAGTCTGAGACCGCCGCAGATCCTTACGAATCACGATCTCTAACGCTCGAAGCCAGACTGCGCCGTCGTAGCCGTGAGCCTCCTCCGCCTTCTTCGCCCAATCAGCGTAGCGCTCGTGTCCCTCGGTCAGCCCTGCGATTCGGCGGCGCAGTTCTTCGAGCACCTCCTCCTCTCGTCCCTGGAGAATCTCGTAGGTGTCGACCTCGATCAGCTCGCGGAACGACTGCTCGACATCTGCGTAGTCGAACAAGGTTGGACGCGCGCGCTTGTCGGCAACGCCGAGCATGACCTTCTCAAACTTGCCCTTCGTCTGACGCGCGCGGTTCTCGACTTCGAGGAGCTCGAAGTCGCGACCGAGAATGTTCCCGACCATTAGCTCATCGTTGGAGAGCGCCTCGAAGCGTTCTGAGTACCAGCGCGCGACCTCGAGAGTGCGGTCCTTGAGGCCACTTAGGAGAGCCTGTCGCTGAGCCGGGCCAAGTTCGTGGCCGTCATCAAGCATGATCAACGGTCGGAGCGAGAGCTCGCGACCGCCGACGCGCAAGCGTGTGAGCGAGAGCAGGCGAAGCGACGTTAGGGGAACCAGGGCCTCGCCGTTTACCTCGACGGGCAGGGGCAACAGCGAGTCGAGAGGTCTGAGGACTGCACGCTCGTTGGCACGCGCCCAAGCGAGGATCTCGTCACCTTTGAAGCCGCCGATCAATTCTGCCACGGGCTCGACTTCATATGCTGGTCTCAGCGGAACGAGTTCCATGGCGGCGGGGTCATCGAGCTCGCCCACGAAAAGTGCCGCTCGGATGACCGCCTGCATGATCCGAGCATCGAGTAGCCGGAAGAACATCGCCGCTGCTTGCTCGGACGTCACACGTAGGTCAAGGAGCGAGCGGAAGTCCTTGTCAAGGCCGATCATCACTCCAAGGTGAGTCGGGCCCTCGTCAGTGAGCGCGCCGATCTCGCCCAAGTAGCTGACGAGATCGGAGAAGTCGTCGCGACGGCGGTGGACCAGGGTCAGGCTCTCGATCGAAAACAGTCGCATGAGCGACGTCTTTCCACCTCCCGGCGCGCTCTGCAAGATGAAGGGACGATCCCAGACAGAATCAGGAACGAGGTCGAGCACGCCGGCGCCGAAGTTCCGTACGAACGATAATGTGTCTCCAAGCTGTTCTGAGGTGCGCGCCCGGAATGGATTTCGGTAGGTCCTCATGCCCGGTCCTCTCGATGTCTCTCGTACCGCGGGAACAAGGCACGCCGACCTAAGCTCCCCTCCCTGTCCGTTGTATCTGCCCAGAGGACGCAGATCGAGTTGTTGGGCGTGTTGTGGTGCAGAACTAGCGGGAGCGCCGCCTCGCCAAAGCCAAGTGGTGCAGGCTCCGGCTTGTGGCGGTCGACGAGAATTGGGTCGTAGTGCCCCTCGCAGATTCGGACGATGTCGGGATTCGTCACTTTCAGCTGACCCGGTAAGAGCTGAATAACGTCGAAACGCCAGTCGAGCTTCGCGTCGTCCAGCATTTTCCGTGCGTACCCATCGGCCGTACTGCTCGCGATGTAAATCAGAATCGAGACGCGATAGCCGTCGTGCAGCGCGGTCCCTTGGAGCTGTTCGAGGCGCTTCTTTGTCCGCCACAGACGCCCCTTGTAAGGAGCGTCGCCAGAGGGAGCGTGCCTAAGAAGTGTGGTGCCGCTCCCGTAAAAGTCGTCGACGAGGAGGACGTGCTCGAATCGAGCCGCATCGTCTTCGAGTGCCGAGCGGAGGCTCTTTAGAGCTTCCTCGGCGGTCTCGTCGCCAATATCGGCGGCGAGGTAGATTTGCTCGTGCGAGAGGGCTGGACTCGAGCGCCGAAGCCGATCGATGCGCGCGCCGTCGGAGAGTCCAAGCACCAGCAGCTTCCGCTGGATCTTCGTGAACTCATCGGAGTTGGTCACGCGGGAGACGGCGAACGGAGAGACCTGCAGTCGGGCAGCGGCCTCGTGGACAAGCATCGGACGGATGAAGTCGGGGTAAACCGTCTCGATGAGATGGTCGATCTCGCCGCGCGAGATGAACACCAGATCGTCGAGCACGAAACTGATCGCGGCACGCCGATCGGCGAGGTCATCGAACTGGTCGAGCCAACCGGACAGATTCTCAAGGAACTTGACGCCGGGACGGTACCCCTCGTACGAGTCGTACTTATGGCGGGCGAGTGTCTGGAGCCTTGAGCCGCCATCCGCCAACTGCGCGGGGTCCCAGCCCATTACCGTGGCGAGCACGCGCTCGGCAAGCTGGTCCCTCACGCGCTAGCTCTTCCAGCGAAAAGCGAGGCCGCCCTTCAGCGGTTTCAGCGATGCCAAGTAACGCCCGAAGAGTCGAGGGCCGCTCTCGCCACGCTGAGCAAGATTCCAGCACCGAGTCGGATCGCTGGAGACGCGGTCAACGCTAAGGCTCCACCTCGTCGACGCGAGTAGCTCGAAGTCATTGCCACCTACCTGTCCCTGGTCGCCGACGGCGAGGACAACACCGTTTGCTCGGCCAGCAACGCGCTCCAGGGTCCCGGTCTTCGCTGACTGAGACGGGATGACGTCGACTGAGTGTGCCGAAGCTACGACCTTGACGGCGATCGTGGGCGCCCAAGCGACCACTTCGAGAATCGAACCGACGATCATATCTGTCGACAACCCCGAATCCGCAGCCGGCTCGACGCTCAACTGGTGCTCACGCAGTTCAAACTCGAGCGAAGCTGCGATCGGCATCGTCCGAAGCCGGCGACTGACCTCGCGGGTGACAGGACTACTCTGATTGGACGCGCCCAGTTCGTTGGCCAGCGACAGTGTGAGACCGCCGTTATAGAGACCAAGCTCAATTTGGGGCCAGAGGCGTCTCGGCACCCACTTACGCAGATCACGATGAAGCGAGGAACCGCGGCCGCTGGCGAAGCCAACAATGACTCCGCCATGAAGAAGCTCGAGCAGGTGGCTGCGCACCGACTCATCTGGCAGATCGAAACGATCTTGGGTCGCGCAAACCGTCCCGTCGTAGTCGACCACTACACCCCCGAACCGCAGCCCCCGCGCTTCCGCAAGCCAATCCTCGAGCGCTCGTTCGTAAGGGCGCCTGAGCTTTGCTGTCGCTTGCGTTCTAGCAGCGATCACCTTGCGTTCGACAGCGTCGGCAGGTGCGCGTAGATAGGGCCGGCTGGACAGATGGTAAAGCTGGCGGCCGAAAGCGGGGACGGACGGCCGAGAAGGTTCGATGTCCGTCGCGGCGGCGGTAGCAGCAACGAGCTTCATGGACGCGACGAGCAGATCGAGCGCGCTCACCGGCCAACTCGTGCGCGTCTCGAGCTTGAGCACATCCGCATCCGGAGGAAGCGCCTGCAGTGTCGCGTTTGCGAGATCAGCGACTTCGGGCGCTATCAGGGCCACGATGGTCGTGTCTTTGAGTCGTCTTGCCAGGCCCGTGTGTCGACCGTGAGCGAAATTCCGGTAGTCGGTTACCTGGCAACTACTCAGCCCTGTCTCGGACAGTCGCGTCTCTAGATCGGTGCCAACGATCGAGAGTCCCGACGCGTCGAGGATGAGGGTGTTCTCGCGGAGCGGCCTGCTGCCGTTGCCGTCGATGTGAGGCAGCCTGGATGGTGTCTTGTAGCCCGATGCAGTAACGAGCGCAGTAGCCATCGCCAGAACACTGTTCGTCGCCAAGAATCCCTCCCTCTCGACAACCGAGGGCAACGTCACGACGTCAACGTCCAATGATGCGGCTAGAGCCGGGGGAAGTTCCTCTCGGAGTCGATGAGTGACCACGGATATCGGTCGAGTGCCACTTCGGCGGGCCGCCTCAACCGTTGCTACCGCATCAGGATGCCGGCCGCTCGCAGTGAAGAGCATTACGCCGGTGTCGTACAGCGGAGCAGGCGCGATCAGGTCGAGCGGAGTAGCAGCGCGTGCGAGCATTCTCGTCTGTGCCTCATGAATGTCAGCAGCGAGTTGCGCGACTGCGAGCGCCCCCCCTGAGCCAACGTAAATCCCTTGGCGTCGCCACATGCCACGCAGCGCATGCTTCAGCTCTGTCAGATCAGCGTCGCGGGTCTGGGAGTACGTCGAGTCCAGGAGCTGTAGCTGCGCTTCATAGCTCGCAGGCCGCGTGCGAACGCGGCGAGCGTGTCTACCTGAGCGCGTCGTCCCACTGCTCTCGCGCGCACTCACGACGTCAGCGCTTTGAGAGGTGTCATGGGCAAGCGCTCGAGACGGCACCCGTTCAAAGATAGACGGCGCGACGGATGGAGAGAGATCACAGCGGTATTGTCGCGGCTTCATGACAAGTGCGGTAGCACTCTTCGATAGCCCCGACGTGCTCGCTCTGGTTGAAGCGGCCGCGTCAGAACCTCTTGCCGCCATCTTCGTGGGAGCAGGGATCTCCACGGAGGCGGGACTGCCGTCGTGGACGCAGCTCGTGCTGCGACTGCTGCAGCGTGTCGCACCCGAGACGGAGAGCTTCCGAGCGGCCGGTTCGCGTGACGCCGATGCCATCACCCAGTTTGCCGAAAGGACGATGTCAACGCTAGGTCCGCTTGCCGCGGCTGCTGTTGTCAAGGCGCATCTGGGAGACGAGTACGAAGTCGCCGTAGCGCAAGCTCTACTGAGCGACGTCGAGATCGAGACGCTCGCTCCGGGTCCGACCGGCGTCGCGATCGCTCGCCTCGTCCTGGCTAGCCCGCGCCCGATTCCTGTGTTGACGACAAATTATGACCGCTTGCTCGAGAAGGCGTTCATTGCCGAGCTCCGGCACCGCAGCCGTCGCGACATGCGTGTCGCAGAAGTTTTGCCGGGTGAAGTGATTCCTGATGACTGCTGCGTGGTCGTGCATCTGCACGGTCTGATAGACGAGACGCGGCCGGCGCGCGAGCAAGTACGTGGACGACTCGTTCTGGCCGACGACGAATTCTTCGCCGCTGGCGAGATCGGCGAGCAGCGGCGCCAGATCGCCGAGCGATTCCTCTCTGCTGGCCGGTGCCTCTTCCTTGGCACTGGCCTCACTGACCCCAACCTGCTGGGCTATCTCTACCGAGCAGAAGCCAAACGCGGCACGCCGAGGCCGCGTCACGCCACAATTTCGGTTCGGCAGGTGCCGCCGGGACAGGACGCCGACGCGATCGTCTTCCGGGCGATCGAAGAGTCAGGTGGGCGGCGCCTCGCACGCGCCGGCGTCGAAGTCGCGTTTGTCTCGACCTATAGCGACGCAGCTCAGATCGTGCGGGAGACCGATCTCCACACAAGGGCCCGTGCGAAGGGAAGGCTCGACAAGTACGCCGATGCGCCGTGGCACTGCCGTCGGCGAGCAATGCGATTCGAACAAGCGGCGCTACGAAGTGGCCTCCTCGCCACGCGAGGATCCGAGAACCGGTTCTTGACGGCGCAGCAGGGGCGACGGCGGATTCTCGACACGGCCGCGGCGGCCCTCACTCGAGGGTTGGGTGAGGTGCCCGCCTTTCGAGCAGAGGATGAAGAGATAGCTCTCCACCTCTGGGTGTACAGCCCCTCAACCAACCTCCTCGTGATGGCCGCGCAGTCAGAGAAGTTGTCGTACAACCCCGCGATCATCCAAAGTGCACGCGCTGTACTCCCGACCGACTATCTAGTGGTTGATGCGTTCTGTAGCGGCACCGTTGTTGAGGCAACATCACCGGCGCTGGCGTCAGCAAGATGGGGATCGATGCTGGCTATACCGCTTGCGCACAGCGAGCGAGAGCCAAACCTCGACGAAGAGACACAGTTGCTCTCTGGTGTGATCGTCCTGGCCTCCACTGCACAGGCCAAGCAAGGGCTCTCGCGCCTCCGCTCGCGCCCGCAAGAGCGAGCGAAGCTCCTTGGTGCCCTCACGCGCCTCGGCGCGACGTTGATCGACCAGGCGGTTCGATCGGCGCCACCAGCAACACGCGGGCAAGAGCCACTCGAAGTTGTCGTCCCATCGGCGGCCCGTCGCGAACTGGCGACGCCGTCCAAGGCGCCTCCGCAGATCGGGAGCGGCACTCACATCAGCGGCGCGGCCCCTGAAGACGACGACCAGCTCGGCCGCTGGAAGTCGTTGCTTCAAGCGGCCACGGCCCTCAATGAGCCACCGCAGCCGCCAGACCCGAGCACAGGTTAGGCCGCGACCAAGTGTCTGAGACGCGCTCTGGAGTCGAGATCCTAGGAGGCGGAACTCGCTTTGAACAACGGATTGCTTGTCCTCGGCAGCCTCGGAGCGCCGGCGGTACAGATTCTCCGTCAGCCGTTGGGGACTGGTTCTGGGGATAGGTTCAGGTTCTCTCAGGGTGGCTGAAGACTCCTCAAGCCACGACCGTCACTCATGCCCGAAGTGGCCGTAATGCAGGGAACCCGCAAGGTGCAGGCGATGTTCGGTGCGACCGCCGGGATGGTCAATCCTCCATGGTAAGGAGGGGGTCGACGGTTCGAGTCCGTCAGAGGGCTCTGCAAAAGCGCCGCAAACAGCCCGTTTCCAACTCGGATCGACTTGCATAGGCTCCAACGTGCGTCAGGTATGGAGCCGTTTATGGAGCTTTCAGGTCCACGACGCGCAAAGTGAGGTGGAACAGAGGGGCCTGAACGCATCGGCTGCTCTGACCAAGACGACCAAGCCTGCCGCGACGAGCGGCGCTTCTCGTTCACGGCTGCGGCTGCAATCCTGATCGCGTGACGGAACCTGCGGCAGCGACCACTACCGACAGCCAGCTTGGCCGGCAAGCGGCCGAGCACCTTGCTCATAGCTGGCCGGAGATGGAGAGCCTGACCGAGCTCGCCTCACCGGAATTCGCGGCGGCCGCGATAGAGCGACTGGCAGAGCTCATCGAAGACCAGCCGGCGCTTTTCCAGGCGAGTCGCCGCGGATCCGAACGCGGCGCAGAGAGCTTGAGCGCGCGTCCGTTCCAGGGCATCGTCGAGTCGATACAGAACGGCGATGACCTCGGCGCCACCGAACTCCGCGTCGCCCTGCGCGTGAACGAGAAGCGCCGGGAGCTGCTTATCGTCCACAACGGAGCACCAATTTCGCTGGAGCACGTCGGCGCGATGGTGCTTCCCTGGGTGAGCACTACACCCGACGACCCGAGCGCCTCCGGAAGGTTCGGGATCGGCCAGAAGACGCTGCGCGCGCTCGGCGGTCCGATCGACGCACACTGCCATCCGTACCACTTCCGCATGGGCGAGGTGCCAGCACCCTGCCCGCCCGAGCCCGCGATCGAGGGCTTCTACGACCCCTCGGCCCGCGAGACGCTGCTGGTCGTACCGCTCCACGACGAGGTCAACGCGGCGGCTCTCGAGCAGTTCATGACCGAACTCGGCACACGCTCGCTCGTCTTTCTGCGAAGTGTCCGGCGCGTCGCGCAGATCGACCTGAGGCGCGGCGCGGCTGTCGTCGACCATCAGCTTCACGGGCGGCAGCGCCGCATGGCGCACATCCGGCTTCACGGGCGCGAGCTCGAGGTCGAAGTCGTCGAGCTCACGGATCGTGAGCGGAGTCAGACCTACTCGCGCTACCTCGTCGAGATGCCGTTGAAGGCAGACGAGCGCCGGCACAACAAGGCGACCGGGCCGACAACCACTCTCGGCATCTGCGTCCCGCGCCGGCCCGAACAAGGGCTGCTGTACGACCGACTGCCGCTGCCGGTCGCATCCACCTTGCCCGTAGGCCTCAACGCACAGTTCGACCCCGACACCGCACGCTCGACCTTGCACGAGCGGGCTTGGAATGCGCACCGCTTCGCCGAGCTCGGCGACCTGCTCGCCGCCGTTACGCTGGAGTTGTTCAGCCGTGATGCGCGACGCGCTTGGGGAGCGGTGCCGCTGCTGCACGACGTCCCCGACGGGATTAGCGAATGGCTGCGCGAGCGGTTGCTGTTCGACGTGATCGGCCGCTGTCATCTCCGCCTCGCCGACGAGCTTCGGCTGGGGGCGGAAGACGCGCTGCGGCCGCTTGACGAGATCGTCTTCGAGGACTCAGGTCTCGACAGCGTCCTGACCGGGAGCGACCAGGAGCTACTCGCGGACGGGTTCTCGGCTGTTCCACCTACGCAGCGCGACCGGTTCGGTCGCTGGCGACGCGTCGTGCAAGAGCTCGGACGCTCACAGCTGCTCGATGTTGAAGAAGCGCTCGAGCTGCTCGAGCTCGACGATGCCGAGCTCGGAGAGCGTGAACCACAGTGGTATGTGGCGTTTGCGACCGCCGCAATCGAGGCTGAGGTGTTCGACAAGTTCTGCGAGAAGCGCGGCGTCATCCTTGCTGACGAAACGCGCGTCGCGCCGCCGCGCCGGGATGAACCCCGGTCGCTTGTCGTTCGTGACGAACCGCAAAGCTTGGCCTCGCAGCTCGGCCTGACCCTCGCCATCCACCCCGTCTATCTCGGCGGCGACAAGATGGGACGGGGCGTGCGCAGCGAGACTCGAGGACGAAGAGTTGCTTGTCGGCGCGTACGACTCCGACGGCGAAGCGCTGGCCTTGCTTGCGCGCGGGAGGCGTGAACCGATCCCGCTCGACGACGGCCCGCTCCTCTCCCTCCGCGACGCCTTCGAGTGACTCAGCGACGACGAGCAACGCGAGCTCGGACCGAAGATCGGCCGAGCGATCAAGCTTCGGGGCTTCCGCTACGACGACCGCGGTAAGACCGAGCCGCTCTGGGTCTCCCCGAGCACGGCCTATTTGCCACGCCAGATAGACCGCGAGACCGACAGCTTCGCGCGCGCCGCCGGCAAGACACCGCAGCTCAGCTGGGTATCGCCTGACTACAGGCTAGTGCTCAAGCGCGCGGGCGGTCGACGCGAACTCGACGCGCAGCGGCTGCTCGCGCGGCTCGGGGTGCAGACGTTCCCGCGCCTAGTGCGGCCCCCGAACGAGATCCAGCATTACAGCCGCGACCCGCGACTGGTGAGCCCGCTCGAACAGTGGCGGCTCCCCGAGGTGCAGGCGACCGAGCTGCGCGCGCTCAACCAACGCGCCACCCATCTGATCGACGACCGCTGGTCGCCTGATCTGGACGCAGTGATCGAGAACATCAAGGCCGACCGGCCCGGCGCAGGCCGCAAACGACGGGCCGCCGCACTTCTTGGGCTGCTGGCGCGCGGCTGGGAGCGTCAGTTCGCCGATCACGCGACCGCGCAGGCGGTCTGGGGCTACGACGGCTACTGGCACGCCCGCGGCGAGGGATAGCGACCTGGCTCGCTCGAGCCGCATCCGAACCGTGGCTTCCGTGCGCAACCGGCGCACTGCGCGCACCGCTCGACCTGCACCTCCCGAGCGAGGCGAACCGTCTGACGGTCGGCGACAAACGCAGCCTGTACCTGATGCGCGTCGACGATCAAATGCTGCGGAGTCCTGCGTTGACGGCGCTACGAATCAGACGCGGCCCGTCGGCGACGAGCATCGTGACCCGGCTCGAAGAGCTACGCGACGCCGGCAAGACCGGGGTGTCGGTCGAGGAGCAGACGCGGACCGCGTACCGGATCCTTGCACTCGCCTGCCCGGCGGACGGCCGCGGCCAGCGACCGGTCGACGATATGACGGTCGCTGCGCTACGGTCGCACTTCGCCGGCGGCCGCGGCGGGCGCGTGCGCGGGCTGCTCTTGATCAACGGTCGCTGGTACGCACCGGCGCAGGTACTGAGCGGTCCGCCGATCTTCGGACGCCGCCGCCCGTTCGTTGCGAACACATCGCTGCTCGAACCGCTCTGGCGGACCCTCCAGATCCCGCTTCCCGAGGCTCGAGACTGCGCCGCGGTCCTGCGCGAAATCGCAGACGACGGGCCACTTGGCGATGGCGATCGTCCGGTGATTATCGAGACGATGCGGACGCTGGCGCGCGCGCTCGGAGACGCGACGCCGCAACTGCGCGCGACGTTGCGGTCACTTCCCGTCTGGACTGGCGAGGAGTGGACGACACGACGACCGGTGTACGCGATCGCGGACGAAACCGTGGCCAGCGCAGTCGCCGATCAAGCACGTGTCTGGCAGCCCGGATTAGCGATCGACGACATGGAATCGCTGATCGAGGCGCTCGGGCTCACGCTGATCAGCACGGAGCAGTTCATGCCAGTTGCGAACGCCGGCTACGGCGCGGCCGTCGGCGACGAGTTCCGGCCGCGGTTCGTGCTCGCGGTCGAGCACCTCCGCACCGAGCTCGCCCGCCGCGACCAAGCGCTCTACGAGACGTTGACCGTCGCCTGGGACGAACTCGCAGCAGCGCTCCTGGTTCTCGATCGTGATCTTGAGGTCGCAGCGACCGTCCCCGGAGGTCGCCGGCTTGTCGCGCCGGCCGAGGCACACCTGCTCCGGCAGCCGCTGACGTTGTTCGCCCGGTCCGCAGAAGACATCGGTTCGGCAGAAGGTGGTGGCCGCGCGATCGCTGAACTGTTCGACGGCGACCGGCAAAAGGTCGCGTGGGCATGGGTGGCGATGTGGCAGAAGGCCGAGAGCGGTCTCGGAGCCGAGAAGATCGTCCTCTCGAGCGACGTCGACGCGGAAGAGACGACGGACGATCGACTCGCTCAGCTGCGCACCCAGGCTGAAGATCGGCGCACCCGCAAGGGAAAGACGGCCAAGAAGCCGGCCGCCGGCACGACGGCCGGCGGCGGCGGCGGCGTCAAGGTGCGCAAGCTGAAGGAGATCGACAAGCTCGAGCCGTCGCAGGGGACGATCGTCAACGCGGGGGCTCCACGCGGCGGGATCATCGTTCCACCGCCCCGGAAGCGCGCGACGACCGGCGGCGGCACGCCGCCGAAGACCGGCACGACAACCGGCCGCGACCTAGACGGGAAGACAACGGATAGCGGAGCGCCTGGGCCGCCAAGCGTGCTGCCGCCGATGAGTGCGCGGGAGCAGCTCGCATACGACGCTGTGATTGCTGCGCTCGCGCTCGGCGATGGCGAAGTCGCCGATCTCCGTCACCGACGCGGCGTCGGCGCGGACGCGATCGACGACCTGCGCCAGTGCTTCGAGATCAAGATGTCGTCGGGCGGAGAGATCCCGAACGAGATCACGCTTACGCCGAACGAGGTCGAACGCGCCCGAACCGACCCCGACTTCTTCCTGGCGGTTGTCGCAGGCCTTGAAGAGGGAGCCGGCGAACTACGGGTGAGGTTCATCTTCGACCCGCTCGCACGACTCCCGCTCCGCCTCCGCGGGGACCTAACCTTCGGCGGCGTCCGCGATGCCGAAGCGCTGGAATACGTCTCCCGACCTCGGCAGCAACGTCGACACCCGACGAGGATGAGCAGCGAAAGGTCGACGTCACCATCAAAGGAACGAGCGAGTAGCTCGGCGAGAGCCGGCAACAGTCGGGACACGAGCTCGGTCGCAGAGCATTGATTGCACGGCGCAGTAACCCGCCGGCAATTGGGTAGTAAGCGCGCGGGGGACTGACGCCCGACGAGGCGCGCGATTCGATCTTCACGACGATGTCCGAGATCCACCGCAGCGCGACAACAGTGTCGGCCGAGACGGTCTAACCAGCAGCCGTCGCGAGCGGCGGAGATGGGGATGCGCTCGCCAGTGAGACGGCTGGGTCGTAGGCGTGCAGCTCTTGTCCGTGCTCGCGGAGCCACCGCGCCTGCTCCTGCCAGCCCGGTCGAACCGACTCGAGCAGTCGCCAGAACGGTTTCCGGTGACTCGGCTCGCGAAGATGGCAGAGCTCGTGCACGACGACGTACTCGAGCACGTCGTCGGGCCCAAGCAGCAGCCGCCACGAGAACGAGAGGTTGCCGCGACGCGAGCACGAGCCCCAGCGCGTGCGCGGGTCGCGGATGCCGATCGCCTGGTACTCGTACCCGAGCCGCTCGGCCTCCCGCCGCACGACATCCGCTATTCGACGGCGCGCCTCGCGGCGGTACCAACGCTCGACGGCCGCCGCCGCATTCTCGTAGGGGCCGAAGACAACCAGGCGATCGCCCTCCAGCATCGCGATCGCGCGTCGTCCGTTACGGCGCTCGATCGGAAGCTCGCGGCCTGCGAGCCAGACGGTACCGGCGCGTCCGAGGCCAAGCTGGGGAGGCCGCTCGCTGATCGCGCGCGCCTCGGCGATCTTAGTCTCGACCCAACTGCGCTTGTCCTCGAGGAAGGCGTCGACGTCTCGGGCGCCGAAGCCGCGGGGAACGATCACCTCCAGCGGTCGGCGCGGCCCGACGATGATCCGTACGGTCTTCGCCCGCCGCGATTCGCGGACACGCACGATCAACGTCTCGCCCCCGATGACGAAGCGGTGCGGCCTCCGATCCCGTAGCTGCGGCGGCGACACCTTCCGGACACTGGCGCGGCCTGCCGCACTCATGCTGTCGTCGACTCCCTGGCTGTCGCGACGATCATCAGCTCGTCGAGGAACGCCGGCGTGACGAACGATCGCGTCTGCTCGTCGGCCAGCAGCGTCCGCATGGCCTCGCCGCGGATGTCGCGACGGACATCGTCGCGCTCGGCCCAGTCGCTCACGGTCGCGTGTTTGGCCACGGCTTCGTCGAGCCGCCGCGCCAGGTCGACGAGAGCGTCGTCGCCGAGACCCGCCGGCGCCTGGGCACGCGTCAGGCTCAAGAATCCTTGGGCGCGCTCGGAGAGGCCGAGCGCCTCGTGGGCCTCCTTCTCGGCGGCCCAATCGCCGACGAGATCCTCGAGCAGGCTGAGCATGTCGGCGTCGGCTTCCTGCTTCTGGCGACGGATGCGCTCGAGCCGTTCGGCCAGCGAGCGCGCAACCGGATCCTTGTCGCCGCCGCGGGCGCGGATCTCGTACTCGATCGCCGCCTCGACCTCGGCCGCCTTCTCCTCCGGCGACCCCGGCGCCTCCTCGAGGTGCCGGAGGTACTGGCCGTCGATTCGGTAGATCGGGAGGTCGCGCCTAAGCCGCTCGACCGCAACCGCCTCCTGGACGAGCGCATGAGTGTGCGGGCGGTACTCGCGAATGTCGAAGTCGCTATCGCGATCGTCGAGCCTCGCCCCGCGCCGCCACAGCGCCCGCACCCGCACGAGCCGACGGTAGTCGTCGAGGTGAGGCAGCAGCGCGGGGTCCGGTGCCAGCGTCTCGTAGGCCGACTGGGCGGCCTGGAAGCGCTCCTCGAGCAACTCGGCCGCTGCCTTGTCACCCATGAACCGCCGCAGCAGCCACATCATCTGCTCGTACTCGTCGTCGTCGCGCGGCATGGCAGCGACGAGCGCGAGCGCATCGGCGACGAGCGTCGGGAAGCTGTCTTTGAGCGACTGCAGATCGAGGACGGCCATCTCGACGTTCTCGGGTGAGAACTCGGCGAAGGCGGCCTGGAGGCGGTCAAACACGCCCCAGTAGTCGACGATCACGCCGCGGTCCTTGCCCTTCTCCGGGTAGGGCCGGTTGGTGCGCATGATCGCCTGCAGCAGCTTTGCGCCACGCAACGGCTTGTCGAGGAACATCACCTGCTCGACCGGGGCGTCGAAGCCGGTCAAGAGCATGTCGGTGACGATCAACACCTTGAGCGGCGAGTCGTCGTCCTTGAAGGCGTTGATGAACTTCTTGCGCGCCTGCACCTCGCCAAGGTCGAGCTCGGAGTCCTCGTCGACGACGACGTCCTCCCCACTCGCCTGCGAACCGTGCAGTCGGCGCCACTGCGCGTCGGCCGACCAGCGGCGCAGATGCTCGTTCTCCGGCTTGGCGTCCTCCTTGCCGTGCGGCGTGTAGATGACGGCGAGCTCCTCGGCGGGCACGCCGAGCTCGAGCAGGGCGTCGGCGACAAGCGCACAGGCCTCCCGATCGACGGCGACGAACTGCGCCTTGAAGCCCTGCGGGAAGGTGTGCTCGCGCAAGTAGGCGAGCGCGTCGGCCGCGACCGCGTCAAGGCGGGCCGGCGCCTTGGCCACCACCTTCAGCCGCGCCGCATCGGCCTTGACCTTCTCCCGCTCCTCCTCGGGCAGCTCGTCGACCAGGGCGGCGAACGAGCGATCGAGTTCGTCGCCCTTGAAGTGGGCTAGCTCGAGCAGCCGCGGCTCGTAGACGACCTCGACAGTGGCCTCGTCCTCGATCGCTTCCTTCGGCGAGTAGGCGTCGAAGTAGCTCTCGTACTTGCCGTCGATCTCCGGGGCGAACGCACGCCGAGTCGAGTGGTCGGTCGACTCGATCGGCGTGCCGGTGAAGGCGAACAACTTCGCCTTCGGCAGCGCGCCGCGCATGCGGATCCCGTAGAGGCCCTCCTGCGTGCGGTGCGCCTCGTCGACGAGCGCGATCACGTTGTCGCGGTCGGCCAGCGTCGACGTCTGCTCGTCGAACTTCTGGACGGTGGTGATGATGACACCGCGGGTGTCGGCGACGAGCAGCGAGCTGAGCCGGGTGCGCGTCGTCGCTCGGCTGACTCCCTTGAATTGGCAGGCGGTGAACGTCTCGTTGATCTGGTCGTCGAGGTCGCGGCGGTCGATGACTATGAAGATCGTCGGGTTGTTGAGTCCGACGTTCTTCAGCTTCCGTGCGGCGAAGAGCATGGTCAGGCTCTTGCCGGAGCCCTGGGTGTGCCAGACGATGCCGCGGTCGTGCTCGCCGTCGAGGACGCGCCCTACCAGCTTGTTGGCAGCGCGGAATTGCTGGTAGCGGGCCAGCTTCTTCTTGGTGACGCCGCCGCGCGTCTCGAAGACGACGAAGTTAGCGGCGACGTCGGCAAGGTTATGCGGGTCAAGCAGCCCGAGCAGTCCGATCTCGAGCTCGCGGTCTTCGCGCTCGGCCGCGGCCGGCTTCTCGTGTGGCCAGGTGTCCTTCCACTCGGCGTAGCTCGAGACTCCGCGAGCGCCGCTCGGTGCGACGCGGAAGCGGAAGCCATTCGTGGCGACGCAGACGGCGGCGTAGCGTTCGAGCTCGGGCGCGTCGGCCCAGTAGCCCTCGAAGTCCGAGACGGCCTCCTTCCAGTCCTCGTTGAAGGCCTTGGTCTCGACGAGGCCGAGCGGAATGCCGTTGATCAGACAGGCGACGTCGACGCGCGGCTCGCGGATGGCTCCGGTCTCGAGCGCGAACTCGTCGCTGACGACGTAGTCGTTGCGCTCGGGATGCAACCAGTCGACGACGGTGATGTGGCGTGAGCCCTCGTCGGGGTTGAGCGGGATGTCGAAGCCGTCGCGCAACATCTCGAGGAACGACTCTGAGTCCGTGACGCGCCGCAACGCCTCGACGACCTGCAGCGCTTCGGTCTCGCTCAGGTCTTCGTTCAGGGCGCGCAGGGCGTCGACGAGCAGCGGCTCGACAAGTGCCTCGCCCATGCGCCCCCTGGCGCAGCTCGTTCATCGCCTTGCGCTCGACCGGACGCCAGCCGATGGCGGCAAGATCGCGGACGATCTTCTCTTGGACGGGCTTCTCGGTGCCGAGCATCGTCACGCTGGGTCTTGGCCGGGTGACAGCAAGCGCTCGAGGGCAGCAGCGCCGACGGCCCCAAGGGCCGCTCGTTCAGCGTCAATGCGTCTGATCGCGCGCTCGAGTTCGACGAACCGGGCCTGAGCGTCCAGGTCGGGTAGCTGGATCCCTACGGTCAGAAAATCCTTTGGGTTCAAGCGGCCCCGACGTTCGGCGGTGCCTCGCGAGCGAATACGCATCTCGTTCCAGAAGCTCGGCCTCCGACAGACAAGGGCGAGAAACTCCGGAAGCACAGCGTCCTCGTCGAGCGTGAAGGTGGGAAACTCGCTGGACACGTACCCACCATCGAACTCGGCCGGAACGACGGTGATCGGGCCCTCCCATGCCGTCAACTTGCGGTAGACGAGCTGTCCAGTCCGAAGGCGCTGGAGCGTCGCATAGGTCGTGTCGGCTCCAGAGATCGTTTCGCGCCAGAACAACCCCTGACCAGCATTCAGGACACCGACGATCGGATACTCCTCGGACGTATCCACCTTGACCTTCGCACCATCGACAGCGGCGATTTCTCGCAACGCAACATGCCGCCACCCTTCGCGTCCGCGACCGGAGATGTCGCGCAATGCTGCGATCAGGGAATCGACGTCAGCCTCGGTCGAGCGCGTGCCCCGCGCGGCCACGTAGGCCTCGACCGACTCCTCAAATCCGAGTTCTGACTTCTGCCGGCGAGCTGCGCCTTTGTACCGACCTTCTCCTCCGACGTAGCGGCGGACGACAAGGTGGTACCTCTCGCTCGCGATCGCTTCACGCCCCACCCAGCGCGCGAAACCCTCCTGCTCCTCGCCGCCGTTGAAGGTGGCGACTGCGCGCTCGATCGCTTCGACGCTGAGAATGTTCTTGGTATCCCGGCGCTCGAAGCCGCCTGAGTTGTCGATCATCAGGACGCGGCCCTCGCGCTCGTTCGCCTTGGCCCGGTTGATGACGAGCACACACGCGGGGATCCCCGCGCCGTAGAACAGGTCGACCGGTAGCTGGACGATCGCCTCGACGAGGTCGGCGTCGATCAGGTCCTTACGCACCGCGAGCTCGGCACCGCCGCGGAAGAAGACGCCGTTCGGCAGCACGACCGCGAGCCGTCCGTTTTCCTTCATCGACGCCACCATGTGCTGCAGGAACGCCATCTCCCCGTGCGACTTCGGCGGCAGGTGCTTGATGCGATCGAACGGGTCGCCGCCGGCCTTGAAGCGTTCGTGCCCCCAGTTCTTCGACGAGAACGGTGGGTTGGCGATGACGACGTCGAACGTCTTCGGCGTCGCGCCGTCGACGAACGCCGGCGTGGCCAGCGTGTCGCCGAGCTTGATCTCGGCGGCGTCGCCGGCGCCGTGGAGCAGCATGTTCATGCGCGCGATCGCCCATGTCTCCGGGTTGAGCTCCTGGCCGTAGACGAATAGCGAGCGGACGTTCACACCTTGCGCGTCCGCGCGCGCGAGACACTGCAGCAACAGACCACCGGATCCGCACGTCGGGTCGTAGATGCGGTCGCCGGTCTGCGGCTCGAGCAGCCCGGCCATCAGCTTGCCGACCTCGGCCGGTGTGTAGAACTCGCCGCCGCCCTTGCCCGAGGCGGCTGCGAACTTGGCGATCAGCCACTCGTAGGCCTGGCCGAGCATGTCTGTCGACACACGGGTGGAGTCGAGCGGCCCGAGCTCGTGGAAGTGCTCGACGATGCGCGCGAGGTCGTCGCTCGGCAGCGCCATCTTGTTGTTGAAGTCGGTCCGCTCGAACACGCCGGCCAGCTGCTTCGGGTTGGCGCGGCCAATCGCCGCCAGCGCATCGTTCAGCGCTTTGCCCTGCAGCGCCTCGTCGGTGTCGCGGACGTCGTCCCAGGTGTTGCCGGCCGGGACCTGGAGGACGTGGAAGGCGGGGTCGCGCGCGAGCTCGTCGGTGGCGGCCTCGCCGAGCTGCTCGAGCGCCCGATCCGTCTCCTCCTTGTAGAGGTCGGATGCCCGCTTAAAGAAAAGGAGAGCGAGGATGTAGTCCTTCTGGTTCGAGACCTTGTTCCGGAACAGGTCGGCCGCCTGCCAGAGGTGGTCCTCGAGGCGGCGAAGCGTCAGCGGGACGGGCTCAGTCGCGGCCATCGCGTCCAATCGTAAGAGGGAGAGCGGCTCGGCACGAGCGCTCTTGGATGGTTACGAAGCCGCAGCCTGGCCGCGAGCCCGGAACTCCGATGTCAGCCACTTGGCGTTATGAGACAAACGCTTTCCGGACGGTGGCGGCCGACCACTTGCCCCTTCCATGCGGAGCCCGTACGCCCTTGAGGTTCAGATTCTCGGCGATCTCGTCCAGCGACATCCCCTTTTCGAGCATCCTTCTAATCCGCATGCGCCAGCCATAGTCCTCTCGGTTACAGAGCACGTGCGAGAGCCGGACGTTCCAAGGGTCGAGGTGTCCGCCATCGGACTTGAGCCTCGGGTAATGGTCCGGCGACGGTTCCCATGGGCCGGGAGGGTGCGACTTGGGGTCGAAGTGGGCCCTCCCTTTGTGGCAGTAGCAGCTCGGCATTTCACATCGGAGCTCGATGATCTGCCGGCGTTTGGCCATTTGAACGAGCACCCCGCGTACTCCAAGCTCCTCCCGTAGGCGGTCAACGAGCGTGTCTCCCATGCGAGCCTTTGCGGTTGCTGCCTTTGCCGTCATCACCGATCTCCTCGTCTCTGGTGGACTGACTGACTCACATCACGGTGCAGCCTTGTCTCGACGCCGACTCCCGGCGGCCGACGCCGGTGAGCCGTTGCGCGACCAGCGGGGTAGCCTCGTCCGCAGCTCGTCATAGAGTGCCTTGCGTGCCCGTTCCCGCCGCGCTCTCGGAAGACTTCGTCTCCGCGGCCGTCCAACAGCGCGATGCGCTCCAGGAGCGCGTGAGGAAGCTCCGCTCGGAGGCTGAGGCGCTCCGCGCACAGGCCGAAGATCTCGAGGCGAGAGCTGTGCTCGATGAACGGCTGCTGCAAGAGCTTGATGACGTCCTCCAACTGGCGCCGCAGCTCCGCGTCGACCTGCAGACCGATGAGCTACGCGGCCAGCGGCTCCGCGACGTCGCAATTGAAATCCTCCGCACTGAGGTCGCGGCGGGCGAGTCAATCCACTACCGCGACTGGTTCCGGCTTGTCCGTGCCTGCGGTCATAGGATCGCCGGCAAAGACCCGATCGCGACCTTCCTAACCCAGGTTTCACGGTCAAAAGCAGTCGAGTCGGTCGGTTCGCGGAGCGGCCTCTACCGGCTTCGCGTCGCGGCTTAGCCTGGACCGACTCCGAGATGTGCCGACACTCGCGGCTCATCTCGCCTCCATCTTGCGAGCACCGTAGACGATGTCTGCGGGGATGCGTCCACAGGTGAGACGGCCGTGGTGGACGCGGTCGAAGTTGTACTCCCACAGGTAGTGCTCGAGCTCGCGCCTGAGCCCGGTGTAGCGGGGGTAGAGATAGCGGGCGAAGGCTGGCCGCCAACACTCCTCGAGCACGAGACGGTGCAGGGCCTCGACGTTGCCGTTCGTCTGCGGGCGACCGGAGCGGATGTGGGTGAGGCGCGCGCCGAGCGAGGCGAGAGTGGTCTTGAAGGGCTCGCTACGAAACTCGTTGCCGTTGTCGCAGAGCACGCGCTCGAGCCGCCAGCCCGCCGCCTTCAGCTCACCCGCGACCCGGCGGGCGAGCTTCGAGGTCTGCTTCGCGCTGGGATTTCCGGTCGCACACACGACGAGCTCGGCCCACGCATACGAGGAGTAGCAGTCGATCGCGGTCAGCTGCCAGACGGCGCCGTCAGTGCCGCGCAGGCGCCCCACGTAGAAGCAGTCGAAGCCGACCAGCTCGCCGGGATGGTCGACCTCGATGTGCGGCTCTGGAACGGACTCCCGCGGAGGCTCGTAGGGGGCGCGGTAGCCGGCGACCAGCGAGAGGCGCTTCGAGCGAGTGTTGAGCCCGTGGCGGCGCAGGCAGCGCCAGACCCCGTTTGCGGAGACCACGATCCCGCCCCACTTCTCGCGCCCAAGCTCGGAGGCGACCCGCCGGGGTCCCAGTCCGGGATGGGCGATCGCGAAGGCGACGATCCGCTCCTCCACCATCGCCGGCAGCTGGTTGGGCATCTTCGGCCGGCGCCGCTCCCTCGGTCGCAGCATCTCGAGCCCGTGCCGGTCGACCAGGCGCTTCCAGCGGTAGTAGGTCGAGCGGTGCACGCCGAACGTGCGGCAGGCCTCGCTGACCGAAGTACGAGCGGCGTGGTCGAACAACTGCAACCGGTAGCCGAAGAGGACGTCATCCTCAGACATGCGGCTCGCTCCTTCCTCCGATTTGGTCGTCGAAGGCGAGAGTGAGCCGAGACACGGACGGCACCCGGCTACAGC
>JALZOK010000048.1:0-940 GCA_030857225.1 Actinomycetota bacterium | reverse complement strand
GGGTGCCGTCCTCTCAGGCTTGTGCCGAGGGTCTGACTGTCGGGACCACTCGGGGACAGTCCAGCTTAGGCGGCAGGAATCTCCTCGCTATCGCGTGCAAGTTGGGTGAGCGCGCGCTGGACGAGGGTCGCGAGGACGTTCCGCTTCCAGGCTGACTGTGGATTGCCGGGCAGTCCGGCGAGCGGGTCGGCGGCGTCGACCTCGAGCGGGGTATTTGCGACGCCCGCGGCGACGACGCGGATTTTCTCTGCATGGCGCGAGGCAGCAACGCCGACGAGTGGAAAGGAGAACGCCTGCCGCTCGCCCGCGCGGAGGTAGGCGGATGCCTTCGGCGGTGCGAGCAATCGCACGTACGCGACCACCTCGCCTCGAGCGAGATCGAGGAGCGAGCGATTGTCGTCTGTCGGTCGACGATAGAGATCGAGTAGAGGGATCTGGCGCTCGCCTTCGACCGACGCGACGGTGAGCGACGCGTTGCACGCCGCAAACGCTGGGGCGAGGTCAGAAGGGTGGGCCGAGATGCAATCGCCGGGTTGCAAGTAAGCCAGCCGCCCCGAAAGCGGCTGGCGACCAACCGACCCAGTAGGCGCCCCGCAGAAAAGAGTGCGCCAGCGGGAGCCGCTTCAGCGGCTCCCGCTCCTTGTGTTTGGAAGTGGAGTTGGAATTGGAATTGACCCGCTTCGGTTGACACCGTGATCTGCCCCCGGTTTTCTGGGGTCCGGGTTCTGGAGTCAGGCGGCGTTGTGGGTGCGGAAGTAGCGGTCCTCGTACTCGGTTGGGGTGAGCATGCCAAGGGCGGAGTGGCGACGGCGGCTGTTGTGAAAGAGCTCGATGTAGTCGTGGATCGCGGAGGCCAGCTCGATGCGGGTCTTCCAGGACTTGCGGTTGAGCAGTTCGACCTGCATGCGGCCCCAGAAGGCTTCGATAACGGCGTTGTCGT
>JALZOK010000102.1 GCA_030857225.1 Actinomycetota bacterium | reverse complement strand
GGCGTAGGCCGTGCGCGTGAAGCCGAAGGCGTTCTCGTAGAAGTACGCCGCCTGCTTCGCGTTCCCGACCCAGATCTCGAGGTGGTCCCAGCCGTCGATCGGCATGAAGTCGTGGTCGCTCATGCGCCTGATTCTAGGCGGCCTGGACTACGGGCGCGCGGCGGCGTACGACGAGGATCCCGAGCGCGATCAAGACGCCGCCCGCAATCTGGATCAGGGTGAGCGTCTCGTCGAGGAACACGACGGCGAGAATCGCCGCGGCGAACGGGAGGAGGTTCGCGAAGATCGCGGCATGAGACGGACCGACCCGTCCGATCGCCGTGAACCAGAGCACGTTCGTCAACACCAGTGGCCCGACGATCGCGTAGCCGAGCCCGAGCCACACGCCCCAGCCGAGACCCGAATAGTCCTGTCCTGTCGTCTGCGGAGCGCTGATAGCGAAGAGCGGAACCCACATCGCGAGGAGGACGACCGCGCTTATCCGGTACGGCGAGTAGCTCTGCATCAGCGGCGCAATCGCGACCGAGTACGCCGCCCAAGTCACGGCCATCCCGACGGCGAGAAGATTTCCGCCGAGATCGCCTGTCAGGTCACCGCCCGAGCCGGCGGCGACGAGCGCCACCCCACTGAACGAAACAGCCGCCGCCAGCGCCGCGCGGACGGTGATCCGCTCGACCCCGATCAGGTACGAGATGAGAACCGTGAAGACCGGCGTCGTCCCGAGGATGAGCGCAGCCGTCGCCGCGGTTGTCAGCTCGAGCGCGTAGACGAAGCAGATCTGATTGAGCAGGAGTGCGACGACGGCCAGCCCGAGAAAGCGCCAGGACGACTTTCCGCGAACGGCGAGCGACCGCTCGATTGCAATCGTAAGCCCCGCAAAGAGAACGGTCGCGACGCCGTAACGCACGGCCGCATAGGCGAGCGGTTGGAAGTCGTGCGTGAGCACGTACTTCGTCACCGGGAAGTTGAACGCCCACATCACCACTGCGCCGATGAGAAGGACATCCGTCGCACCCGCTCGATGTCGCATCATCGGACGCTATCCAGCCGACAGGGAAACGCCGAATTGATAAGACAGCGGAGTGACCGCATCCGCCGAGGATCGTCGCGCCCACTTCCGAGCGCTGCACGAGCGAGAGGAGCTGTTCGTGATGCCGAACCCCTGGGACGTCGGCTCAGCCAAGCTGCTGACAGCGGCAGGATTCGAGGCACTCGCCACGACGAGCGCGGGATTCGCCTGGGCGCTCGGCAAGCTCGACCAGAAGGTCACTCGTGAGGAGCTGGTCGCGCACGTTGGCGCACTTGCAGAGGCGACAGCCCTTCCTCTGAACGTCGACAGCGAGCGCTGCTATCCGGACGACCCCGGCGGTGTTGCCGAGACCGTCGCGCTCCTCGCCGCCGCCGGAGCAGCGGGATTCTCGATCGAGGACTTCGATCCGGCGACGGGTGCGGTCGACGCTGTCGAGGTCGCGGCCGCGCGAGTGTCCGAGGCTGCTGAGGCCGCGCGGGCGCTGTCCGAGCCGATGCTGCTCACCGGCCGCGCGGAGAACCACATCCGCGATGTCGACGACCTCGACGACACGATCGCGCGGCTGATCGCCTACCGCGATGCCGGCGCCGACGCCGTCTACGCGCCGGGACTCACCGATCTCGAACAGATCGCCGCTCTGGTCGCTGCGGTCGGCGTGCCGGTGAACGTCCTCGCGCTGCCGAACGGACCGACCATCGCGGAGCTCGCCTCGGTCGGGGTGCGACGCGTCTCGGTCGGGAGCCTCCTCGCCGGCGCGGCCTACGGGACGCTCACGACGGGAGCGCGCGAGCTGTTGGACGAGGGCACCTCCGGCTACGCGCACTCCCGTGTCTCGAGCGCGACGCTCAAAGAAGCGTTCGGCGGCTGATCTGCCAATCGTCGCTCGCGCCGGCAGCGATCGGGGCGGTCTTTACGGTGCCTGTCCCTGTAAGGGTGGAAAGTTCGCGCCAATCTGCCCGCAGTTAGGCTGTCGCCAATGGCCGAGCCCAGTCGTGACGACATCGACGCTCTCGTCGGCCCCGCGACGCCCCACTTCGCCTACCAACTCCGCGCTCGCGTTCGCGAGCTCGTCGAGGTTCTTCCAGCCGAGCACCCGATCCGTCGCTACGGCGAGGAGCAGATGGAGCTGCTCGACCGGCTCGGATACTCGTCTTCGCTCGCTGCCGACACCGCCCCGGAGCCGCGCAGCCGGATCGGGTGGGAGACGGTCCCCTCGTCCGCGCCCGTCTCGGATCCGCAACTTCCCCGCGAATGAGGTTCGAAGGAGCTTCCGTCCTCGTGACGGGAGGATCGCGTGGGATCGGGAAGGCGATCGCTCTCCGCTTCGCGTCGCTCGGGGCAAGCCGGGTGGCGATCGGCTACATGCGTGGAGACCGCGCCGCGGAGGAGACGGCATCAGAGCTCACGGAGCTGGGCGCGGAGCCGATCCTCGTCCGCGGGAACGTAGCCTCACAACGCATCGCGGAGGAAGTCGGCGCGCTCGGCGCGCTCGACGTGCTGATTCACGCGGCGGCGACCGGAGTCATCCGCCCCGCGCTCGAGACCGAGGACAAGCACTGGGACTGGACGCTCTCTGCCAACGCGCGGGCGCTTCTCTCGCTGACCCGAGCTGCGGCGCCGTCGATGCCCGCCGGGGCGTCGATCGTCGGGATCTCGAGCCTCGGCTCGTCCCGCGTGCTGGAGAACTACACACTGGTCGGCGCATCGAAAGCCGCCCTCGAAGCCCTCGTTCGTTACCTCGCAGTCGAGCTCGCCCCGCGCGGGATCCGCGTCAACGCGGTCTCGGCAGGCGTCGTCGAGACCGGCGCGCTCGAGCACTTTCCGAACAAGGAGGCGATGCTCGAGATGGGGAGGCGGAATCCGGCCGGACGCATCGTCTCCCCCGAGGACGTCGCCGCGTGCATCACCTTCCTCTGCGCGCCGGAGGCGGAGATGATCCGCGGCCAGACGCTCGTCGTCGACGGCGGGTGGTCGCTGCTGGCCGCGCAGAGTCCTACTGGCGCATGAAGCCCTGGCGGGCCGCCGACACGAGCGCGACCGCCTCGGGAAAGAGCACACGCATCGCGTCGCGAAGTGCAATCGCCTGCGCGTCGGCCGAGCCTTCAGCCCGAATCTGTGAGAGCGCTGCCGCGGTCAGCTCGACCGCGGTATTGAGCGTCAGCGTCGCGTACTGCTCCCGCTGGGCGTCGTGAACAGACTCCGCCTGCTTCTCGGCGAACTCGCGCAGCGCCCCGAGGAGCTCCTCGGGATCGCCGCCGAACGGAAAGAAACCACCGCCCTCCATCACCGCATTGTAAGGGCCGGGCATGCCCTGCCCTTACAACAACGGAATGCGATAGCCGGCCTCGATCTCGCGCTGGAGCTCCCGCACCGCGTTCTGGGAGGACTTCATCGCAGCCGTGAACGGGGACGCGGCCATCGGGTCGAGCTCGCGCTCGAGGCGTCGGGTGGCGACGCCGATCTCGTCGAGCCGGTCCGGCGTCGCGAGTTGCGGCGGCGCCGCGAGGACGTCTCGAAGCTCGCGAGCGGCTTTCACGGCCGCCTCGATTCCCGGAGGCGCCTCGGCCACCCGCAGCTCGTCGAGCCGAAGGATGAGCGCATCCAGGTCTCCTCCGCCAGCGGCGTCGGTGGCAACCTCGCAGAGCGCAGCGACCGACACGGCTTCGCGGAGCTCCACCCTGCTTTCGACAGGAGTCCCGTCACCTCGAACGGCAAGCCAACTGCGCCGGCCGTCGGCGTCGTCGAACGCACACAAGTAGACGCGCGTACCCGCCAACGCCTCGGTCGCGATGATCCCGGAAACCGCATCCCCCGCCTCGACGTGCGCCGTGGCCAGACCGGCGACTCGCTCCATGTCGTCGGCGAGGCTCACGTCGCCAGAATAAGCGCCATGTCATCGCGCACCGCCCACGCCCGCGAGCTGTTCGCGCCGCTCGGCCCCTCGTACGATCGGGTCGGCGCGACGCTCTCGCTCGGACAGGATCCGCGCTGGCGACGCTTCCTCGTCTCGTGCGTCCCGGCCGACGGAGGTCATGTGCTCGACGTCGCGACCGGCACCGGGCTCGTCGCCGCCGAGCTGCTACGCCGCGGCTTTCGCGTGACCGGGCTCGACCAGAGCGAGGAGATGCTCGAGGTGGCACGCCGCAGGCTCGGACGACAGGCGGAGCTCGTGCTCGCATCTGCGGAGTCCATGCCCTTTCCCGACGCGTGCTTCGACCACCTCACCGTCACGTATCTGCTCCGCTACGTCGAAGATCCAGGGGCGACGCTCGCCGAGTTGGCGCGTGTCGTACGCCCCGGAGGCGTCATCGCGTCCCTCGAGTTCGGCGTCCCGCGCGGACTGGCCCGGCCGTTGTGGGATGTCTACGTCGGAATCGGCCTGCCGGTCGCGGGGCGCCTGTTGCGAAACGGCTGGGGCGAGGTCGGCGGCTTTCTCGGCGGCTCGATCCGGAGCTTCTGGGCGCGCTACCCCCTCGAACGGCAGCTCGAGCTCTGGCGTGCGGCCGGACTGCAGGAGCTGAAGGTGCGGCGCCTGAGCCTCGGTGGCGGAGTCGTCATCTGGGGCTCTCGATCGTGAGGCCGTCCTGGTACGCGCTCGACCAGGGCGGCTGGCGCGACTACGTCACGCTTCTGCATGCGCCCTACACGGCCTGGCATCTCTCGTACGTCGTGATCGGCGGCTGTCTGGCGCCCGTGATCGCGTGGGGACGGCTGGGGGCCGCAATTGCCGCGTTCGCGCTCGCGGTCGGCGTCGGGGCGCATGCGCTCGACGAGCTCCGCGGACGCCCGCTACGCACGAAGATCCCAGATTCCGCATTGATCACGCTCGCAGCGGTTTCGATCGGGGCGGCCTGCGCGATCGGGCTCGTCGGAGCCGTGACGTTTCGCCCCTGGCTCGCGCTACTCGTACCTCTCGGGCTGTTTCTCGTCGTCGCCTACAACCTCGAGTTGGCAAGCGGTCGCTTTCACTCGAATCTCTGGTTCGGGCTCGCCTGGGGGGGGTTTCCTGTTCTCTGTGGATACGCCGCGGTCGCCGGCGACATCGGGATCGAAGCCGTGCTCGCAGCGGCATTCGCCGTGCTGCTCTCTCTCGCACAGCGTGCGCTCTCGAACCATGTCCGGTTCGTCCGCCGGCGCGTGGTCGCCGTGCATGGCGAGCTCGCGCTGCAAGAAGGCGGCCGCGAGACCCTGGACGAAGCGCGGCTCATCGCCGCCGAGGAGCTCGGCCTTCGCCTGCTCGCCGCAGCCACGGTCGTTCTTGCGGCGACTCTGATCGTCTTTCGCCTCTAGCTATTCCTCCGCTTCCGCGACCGGAACTCGCTCGGAGTGCGGCCGGTGAGCTTCTTGAAGCGCGCGGCGAAATAGAACTGACTCTCGAACCCTACTTGGCGTGCGATCTCGTTCACAGGCAGCAGAGTGACCTCGAGGAGCTGCTTCGCCCTCCCGAGTCGTTGCCGCTCCGCGTAGTCGCGCGGCGTCACTCCCATCTCCTGGCTGAAAAGATGGGCGAGGCGCGACGGGGACAGATGCACTGCGCGCGCGAGCTCGTCGACGGAGACGCGGCGGTGGAGGTTGTGGGAGAGGTGCTCGAGCGCCGCGACCACCCGCGCGTCGAGACGACGACGCGCAGGGTTCTGGATGTCCCACCATAGAAGCGCGGTCTCGAGAGCGTTGAGCGCGAGCCGATGGGCGTGAGGCAGCCCGGAAACCGCCAGCCGGTCGGTCTCGAGCAGACAGGCTTTTATCCGATCCAGAAGCGCCGACTCAGGAGCCGACATGTGCAGAACGCCAGGAGCGACCTCGGGCCAGCGAATCAGCTCGAGCCAGTCTGGCGGCGGCACGAAATGGGCCCAGACGACCTCCCAGAATGCGCTGGACGCATCACCGCCGAAGTCCTGGGACCCACCCGGTTGATAGAGGACGGTGTCCCCCGCGCCGAGCAGCACCTCCCGGTCCGGCAAGCCGACCATGACGTTGCCCGACAGCGTGTGCATGAGAAGCCAGTCGTCGGTCCCGTGCGGACGCCAGCAGCGGTCCTGCTGGCGATGCTCATGGCCGGTGAGGATATGAGCGTAGGGCGGCGGTTGCGGGGTGGGTACGCGCATAGCAGAATCTTGTATGAACGAAGCATGTTCGTCGATGGTCGAGCCGTCGTTCCGGCGGCACTCTGCCAGGTGATCCGATGAGCTCCATACCTCCTCTCGCCGGGATCTCCAGCTACGAAGAGGCAACGCGTGCCGAGCGCACGGTCGACGAGACCGTCACGAAGTTGCGGCGGTTGGCCCGAATCGAGCGGCGAACGATGCTCGTGCTCGCCGCGCACCTGAGCGCAGTACCCGAGTGGGAGGTCAAGTGCGCGCTGGCTCTCCACCTCTGGCAGGACGCCGAGCACTGTGGGTGGCTGCGTGAGCGCGTCCCGGAGATGCGGAAGCCGCCGCACTACCTCGACCGACCCGACGACCCAGCGTTGGAGGCGTTCTTCGAAGAGCTCGTTCGCTCCCGCTCGACACGCGAGTTGCTTACCGGCGTCTACCGCGTCCTCAAGCCGAGCCTGATCGAGGTGACCGAAACGCACCGCCGCCGCGCCAATCCACTCGCGGACCACCCCACCCTCCGGCTGCTTCGCTTCCTTTCTCTCGAGGAACGCGAGCAAATCGATTGGGGCGAAGCGGCTCTCGCGGCGCTCGGGGGAGCGGACGAGGAGTGGGAGCATCATCTGAACGCGTATCTGCGCGCCGCGGGGGGCGCAGGCGGCGATGACGAACGCGCCGGTGAGCTATCCCCACCCCTTGCAGTGGAGCCTCTCGAGCTCGTCCGCGTGCCCCGCCGCGATGAGCGTTTCACACGACTCTGGGACTCGCGCGGACGGCTCCCCTACGATGAGCGGCCGCCCGACGAGATCAACTGGCGCATGCTCTACGTCCGCCTGACCGAGATGCACGCAGTGGAGCTCATCGCGCTGACGTTGTACGAATGGCCCGACGCCAGCTTCGATGTCCATCGCGATCTCGCACGTCATCTCTGGGACGAGGCACGGCACTCGATGTTCGGCGAGGCGTGGTTCGAGACGCACGAGATCGATTGGCAAACGGTGCCGCACGACCTCAGCTTCGCCTCCTATCCCAACACCGAGTTCACCCCGCACGAGCGCTATGCGCTGCTCTACGCCGCCGAGCACACGGCGATGCGAAGGGACGGCAAGCGGGCTCAGGCCGAGGCGGCGGCCTCCTCGGGCGACGCGCTGGCAGCGCTCTACCAGGACTTCGACTGGGCCGACGAGGTGCTCCACGTCCATCTCGGGCGGCGGGTGCTGCTCGACCACGTCTACGAGACGACGAAGGACCTGGACGGGGCGGCGGACCGCATCTGGGAAGTCTTCGACCGGATTCCGGAGGCAGACCGCGAGCTCCCGCGATCCGGCTGGTGGGACGAGTTCTACGCCGGCGTTCGAGATCACGCCGCTCGATGCGAACCAGACCCGTGAATCAGCCTCTGCTGCCCTAGATGATTGATCGATTAATGCCCGTAGGCGGTGAGTGCGCGGGTCGGTCGGCCGAGTTGCCAGTTGAGGTGGACGGCGGCGGTGAGGGCGAGGA
>JALZOK010000047.1 GCA_030857225.1 Actinomycetota bacterium | reverse complement strand
ATCGGTGGGCGGGAACACCGCTGTCGTGCTGCGAGCGGCGACGGCGCCGCGGACGGCGTAGATCGGGGTCGTCGAGAGTCTCGCGTAGGAGCCCTCGGCGCCCGTGTTGCTCCCCTGCACGACCACGCTGCCGACGAACCGGCGGTCGGGAATCTCGAGCGCGATCCGGTCGATCAGCGGACGGACGGCGCCGCGGTCGACGACCACGGTCACGACTCCATTCAGCCTGCCGCGCGCGACGAGCCCGACGACCTGGCTCGGAACGGCCGCGGCCTTCGGCTCGGCCCGCCACGGGACCTGCTCGCCCTCGGAGTCGAGGATCCGGAGGTCGGGAAAGTCGATTCCGGCGTGTCCGTACAGCTGTTTGTCCGGCTCGAAGCGCACCGCAGCGCCACTTGGCGCGCTCAGCGTTCGGGCGTAGCGAAATTGGGTCTCGTCGACATCCACAGCGGCTGTTGCCAGCGCCGCCGCAAGAGTCGCGAGCAGGATCACGACGTCCTTCCGACCGCGCGCACCCGCTGATACGCGTAGGCGCCGGCGAGGAGCAGAAGCCCGACTGCGACGAAGGAGAGCACGCGATAGAGCTCGTCGAGCTCGGAGAGGTCGTAGAGGAAGAGCTTGGCGACGCCGAGTCCGAGCAGTGCGAGCCCGCCGAAGCGGAGCGCGCGAACGTCGCGTACGAGCCCGGCGACGATTGCGCCGAGTCCGACGACACCCCAGAAGCAGCTGAGCGCGACCTGTGCCGTCTGGGAGCGTTCGAGAGCGTCACCCTGGATCACGTCCACGATCAGCAAGGATGCTGCGTAGACGAACCCCACTGCCGCAACCGCCAGGAGAACCAGGCGCAGGTCGGGCAGGGAGACGAGGGATCCCATGATGGCGGCCGCGACGGCGACGCACAGAACCGCTGCCAGCGCCATGCTCAGATCCCCCACACCGTCCACGAGAGCTTCGGGCGGCGCCTCGTCGAGCAACGTGTGCAGGCCCGCGAGCACGAGAAATGCGCCCGAGAAGACAAGCGCGCGCTGCTCGCGGGTGGTGCGCGCGACCCAGGCGAGAATCGCCGCCTCGGCCGACCACGCTGCGACGAGAGCGGGTCCGTCGAGCGCGAGGGCAAGCGTGACACCGGAGAGGCCGAGCCCGACGGCGACGAGGAGGCTCGCGATCTCGCTCGACATCCGTTGCCGGAAGCCGAAGCCTCCGAGCGCAATGTGCGCGACCGTAAGGCCCAACACCCACGCAGTGGCACCCGTGGACGAGCCCCGGTCGTCGATCACGTACCACCCCACGGCCGAGGCAAACCCGGCATTGACGAGGAGCACCGACGCAGATGAGGCGCGCAGGGCGGAGGTGGGCACGCGCAGCTCATAGCCGATCGCAGCAATCACGAACAACCACCAGTACAGCACCAGCATCGCCAGCGGCAAGGTCAAGTCGCCTCTGTCCTCCGCCCAGAACGCCACCTGCGGCGCGGTGAGCAGGAACGCGCCGATCGAGAGCCAGCCCCACCGCTGCCAAAGGAGCACGGCGACCACCGCGACCAGGGCGATCACCGTGAAGGCGAGCGCGAGCGAGGAGGTACCGCTGTCGACGAGCACGGGCGCAGCGAGTGCGCCCAGCATTCCGAGCGCGGCCACAAGCTGCGATTGCCACCGAACGGCGATCGCTGCGCCGGCCGCCCCGATGACCCCCGCGACGAATAGCCCTGGCGTCTTGCCGATGACGTCCTGCACGGCCGTCGCGTACGTGAGCGCTGCATAGAGGGACGCGAGCGCGGTCGCGACGGCGGCGATCGCGGCATCGGTCTGACCGCGCCGCTCGTAGAGGAAGAGCCCCACAGCGAGCAGCACCGTCGAGCCGGCGAAGGCGAGCGCAACGCGTGCCTCGACCCCGATCCAGCCGCGATCGACGGCTATGACGAGGAAGAGGACGACGCCGATGAGAATCGCGAGCCCGCCGACCGCGGCGAGGACGCGCCCGCCGAGCAGGTCTTCGAGCGTCTCCCCAGGTCTCATGACTTTGCGCGATGACGGAGTCGGCATCGGCGCGTCGGGAGGCGCAAGCGCCGTGGGCTGCGGTGGTAGCACAGGTCGAGAAGACGACTGCTGCTGCGAAGGGGTAGGCGACAGAACCGAAGGCACCGGCGGAGCCACTGGACGAGTCCCGGCAGATCGCAGCTCGATCTCCTCGAGGCGGATCAGGATCGTTCGGAGCAACGCTTCGACAGCGTCTACACGTTGCTCGAGCGAACGTTCAGGCTCCATCGCCCTGATCGTATTCCCGGGCCCGGTCGGTTGCTCTTCAGCGAGAACTGTGAGCCGGTTTACGCGAGCGCGTCGTCGAGCGGCGTGTACTCGAGCCCGTGCGCCTCGGCGACGGCCTCGTACGTGACCCGCCCTCCGAGCACGTTGACGCCGCGCGCAAGCTCGGGATCGCGCTCGATCGCAGCGACGACGCCGTGATCCGCGAGTGTCTCGACATACGGGAGCGTGACGTTCGTGAGCGCCCGCGTCGAGGTGATCGGAACGGCGCCTGGCATGTTCGCGACGCAATAGTGGATGACGCAGTCGACCGTGTAGACAGGGTCGTCGTGCGTCGTGGCGCGGGAGGTTTCGGCGCACCCGCCCTGGTCGATCGCGACATCGACGAGAACCGACGCTTCCTTCATCCCGCTCAGCATCTCGCGGGTGATCAGCTTCGGGGCAAGTGCTCCGGGGATGAGGACTGCGCCGATGACGAGGTCCGCGTCCTCGAGCGCCGCCTCGATCTGGAGGCTCGACGACATGATGAGCGTGACGCGCCCGCTCAGGATCTGTTCGAGGTAGCGCATGCGGTCGACGGAGCGTTCGAAGATCGTGACCTGTGCTCCGAGCCCGATCGCGATGATCGCGGCGTTGTAGCCGACCATGCCGCCGCCGATGACGACGACCTTGCCCGGCGACACACCCGCGACCCCGCCGAGCAGGATCCCACGCCCGCCTTTCGGTTTCTCGAGGTAGTGCGCGCCGGCCTGCGGCGCCAAGCGGCCCGCGATCTCGCTCATCGGGGCGAGAAGCGGCAGTCCTCCGAGATCGGTCTCGACGGTCTCGTAGGCGATCCCGGTAATCCCGGAGTCGACGAGCGCCCGAGTGAGGGCCTCGTCCGCGGCGATGTGCAGGTACGTGAAGAGCGTTAGGCCCGGGCGCAGGCGCGGGTACTCGATCGCGATCGGCTCCTTCACCTTGAGCAGAAGCTCGGACCGACTCCACACGTCGTCGACGGAGACGATCGTCGCGCCGGCGCGCTCGTAGATCTCGTCGGGAAACGCGCTCCCGAGGCCGGCTCCAGCCTCGACGAGCACGTCATGCCCACGTTGCAAGAGCTCGCGTGCCCCTGCAGGCGTGAGGGCGACCCGATGCTCCTGGGGCTTGATCTCTCTGGCGACGCCGATCCGCATGGCGCGCGGACGATAGCGCCCGGCGAGCGAGGTGCGCCATAGTGCCTGGATGGAACTCGTGCGGGATCGCGCACAACCCGTTGGACGCTCCCTGACGAAGGCTCAGTGAGCCTTACGCCCCTGAGGGCGAGGGCGAACCTCCCTGCGAAACTCGGGCGGCGTCGACGAGCGCGAGCGTGACCTCGACCATCGCTTCGAGATCTCCGACGGCGATGTGCTCGTCGGGGGTGTGGATCTCCATCATCCCGTTCGCGAGATTCACACAGGAGAGGCCTCGCGCGTTGAAGACATTCGCATCTGCGCCGCCGCCGCTGAGCGCATAGGTCGGCTCGAATCCGGCGGCCCGCAATGCGCTCGCCGCGAGCGTCACCGGCGGATCGCTCTCGCGGAATCTGTAGCCGGGGAAGCTCGGGCGCACCTCGGACTCGACTTCGCATTCGCCGAGGCTCGCCGCGAACGCAGCGGTCTCCAGCATCTCGCGCACGAGATCGTTCGCCTTGCGCTCGTCGTGCGAGCGCACCTCGGCCGAGAACGAGCACCACTCGGGAACGACGTTGCGGGCCGTCCCGCCAGTGATCACGCCGACGTTCGCGCTCGTCTCCTCGTCGATCCTCCCGAGCCGGAAGTCGGCGATCGCCCGTGAGGCCGCCGCGACCGCAGATCGACCGTCCTCGGGAAACATGCCCGCGTGGGCCGAGCGTCCGTGGAAGCGGAAGTCGAGCAGCCGCCCGTGCGGCGAGCCGAGCACGATCTCACCGACCGGCGCGCCCTGGTCGTAGACAAATCCTGTCTGAGCCACGAGCCTCGTGTAGTCGAACGCGTCCGCTCCGCGGAGCGACACCTCCTCCTGCGGGGTGAACAGGAGCTCGATACCCGCGTGCGGCCGAGTCTCATCGAGAATCCGCCGCGTCGATTCGAGCATGACGACGACGGCGGCCTTGTTGTCAGAGCCGAGGATCGTCCCCGCCGAGTTCCGGACGATCCCGTCCTCACCGACGACCGGGTCGATAGGCCCTTCCGGAGGAACGGTGTCGGTGTGAGCGCAGAGGAAGATCGGTGTCCCGCTCCCGTTCGATGCCGGAATACGGCAGTAGATATTCCCCGTGTCACCGTCGAGCCTTGTCGCGGCGTCGTCCTCGTCCCACTCGAGACCGAGATCCGTGAGGTACGCGCCGACGCGGTCGGCTACGGCACGCTCGCGCCCCGAGGGGCTCGGGATCGCGCAGAACTCGAGGAAGAGGTCGACAAGCGGAGAGGTCAGCGGCTGCTGAACCGTGCTCATCCTGCCAAGTTACAAGTTGTAACTTGGCGGTTCGCGCACGATCTCGACCCGGCCGTCCTCGTGCCAGCGCTCGAATCGCAACGAGCCCGGCTCGACACGACCATCGAGGTAGTCCGCCGGAAGCTCGAGCCAGTGCGTGTGGCGCAACCGTACGACGGCTTCGTTTAGCGGGACCAGACAGGCCTCGGAAACAACGCCATCGGGATCGCAAGCATCGAGCTCGCCGCTCCACGAGTCGACCTCGAAGACCCAAACCGTCGCGAGGCAGCCCGTTTCCCATGCAGCGACGGGCTGGCGGGGTCGGCGGTCGTCGATTTGGCGGACGAAGGCGAGTCGGGTCTGAATTGCGATTTCGAGCCCTGTTTCCTCGCGCACCTCCCGCACAAGCGCTTCGGGGACGAGCTCCCCCTCGTCGACGACGCCGCCGGGGAGCGCCCAAAACGGCTCCACTCCCCGCGCACCCTGCCGCACGAGGACGATCTCGTCGCCTCGACGCATGATCGCGGCGGCTACGTGGACGACCTGATTCGCCGCTGCGCCGCTCAACCAGCGACCGCACGCACACCGCTTCGTGCCCGCGACCGGTCGAGCGCAGCGGCGACGAAGTCACGGAAGAGCGGCGCCGGGCGCGTCGGCCGCGACTTGAACTCCGGGTGGAACTGACTCGCGACGAACCAGGGGTGATCGGGCAGCTCGACGATCTCGACGAGCCTTCCTTCCTGGAACGTGCCCGAGATGACAAGACCCGCGTCGACCAGTAGTGAACGGAGCTCGTTGTTGACCTCATACCGGTGGCGGTGCCGCTCGTGGATCACGGGCTCGCCGTACGCCTCCCGGGCCCGCGTCCCTTCGGCGAGCTCGACCGCCTGGGCGCCGAGGCGCATCGTGCCGCCGAGATCCTCGATCTCCTTCTGCTCCGGGAGCAGGTCGATGACCGGGTACGGCGTCTCAGGATCCATCTCGGTCGAGTTGGCGCCTTCCATTCCCGCGATGCTCCGCGCGAACTCGGAAACCGCGACGTGCATGCCAAGGCAGAGGCCGAGGTACGGGATCTCACGCTCGCGTGCGACGCGGCAGGCGAGGATCTTGCCCTCCCAGCCGCGGGAGCCGAAACCGCCGGGGACGAGCACGCCGTCCACCTGCTCGAGCTCTCGCACCGCCTCCTCGTACGACATGTGCTCGGCATCGACCCACCGCACTCGAATGCGACATCCGGCGTGGACACCGCCGTGCTTCAGCGCCTCGTGCACGGACAGGTAGGCATCGTGGAGCTTCAGATACTTGCCGACGAGCGCGATCTCGACCTCCTCCTCGAGCTCGGAGCTCCTCTCGGTCAGCTCACGCCACTCGCCAAGATCGGCGGCTGGCACGTCGATCCCGAGCTTCTCGCACACGAGCGCATCGAGACCTTCCGCCTGGAGCGTCTCGGGGACGAGGTAGACGTCGGAGACATCGGGAGCGGCGATCACCGCGCGCAGATCCACGTCCGCGAAGAGCGCGATTTTGTCGCGAATGTCGTCGGAAAGCGGCTCGGTCGAGCGGCAGACGACGATGTCCGGGTGAATACCGATGCGTCGGAGCTCGTTGACGGAATGCTGCGTCGGCTTCGTCTTCAACTCGCCTGCGGCAGGGATGAAGGGGACGAGCGTCACGTGGAGGTAGAGCACGTTTTCGACCCCGACCTCGCGCCGGAACTGACGAATCGCCTCGAGGAACGGAAGCGACTCGATGTCGCCGACTGTACCGCCGATCTCCGAGATGACCACGTCTGCTGGGGAAACCTTCTCGGCGCGGCGTATGCGGGCCTTGATCTCGTTCGTGATGTGCGGGATGACCTGGACGGTCGCGCCGAGGAACTCCCCCTTACGCTCTCGGCGCAGGACGCTGTCCCAGATCGCTCCGGCTGTGTGGCTCGCGTTACGCGACAGGTTCTCGTCGATGAAGCGCTCGTAGTGGCCGATGTCGAGATCGGTCTCGGCCCCGTCCTCCGTGACGAAGACCTCGCCGTGCTGGAACGGGCTCATCGTCCCGGGATCGACGTTCAAGTACGGGTCGAACTTCTGCGCGCTGACGGAGAGGCCGCGGGATTTCAGCAGCCGCCCGAGGGAAGCAGCGACGATCCCCTTGCCGAGCGCGGAGACGACACCACCCGTGACGAACACGTACTTGGCCACGGGGTCTCAGCGTACCAGGCGGGTCCGCTGCGGTCGGGCTTTGGGTCAGGCTCGAGCCTGATCCCCGCCGAGTGTGGCGAGAAACTCCTGGCCTCCGAGCATCCGCTCGAGCTCTTCGCGGCGCAGGAGGTCGTCCAGCTGCTCGATGCGGGTATGTGTCGGGTCGCCCGGAACCTTTTCCACTCGGAAGTGCCGGTCTGCGACAGTCGCGATCTGCGGGAGGTGCGTGATCGTCAGGACCTGCGCGCGCTCGGCCAGGCGCTGCAGGGTCGAAGCCACCGCGTGCGCGGTCACGCCGCCGATTCCCGCATCGATCTCGTCGAACACGAGAGTCTCTCCACCCGCGACTGCGGCCAGCGCGAGCGCGATCCGCGACAGCTCGCCTCCTGACGCGGTCTCGGCCACCGGACCGAACGGCAGGCCCTGATTCGGTCGGATCAGGAAGGCGACCTCATCCGCGCCACTCGCGCCAGACTCTCGCTCGCGGAGCTCGACGAGAAACTCCCCATCGCCCAGGCCGAGCCCCTGCAGCTCCGCCGAGACGGCGTCACCGAAGGGGCGCGCCTGCAAGCGCCTCGTCGCTCGCAGCTCCTCCGAAAGCGCGGCCACGCGCGCCTCGGCGGTGGCGACGGCTGTTGCCGCAGTCGCGACGGGATCGTTGCCGGCCGTGGCTTCGTCGAGCTCCGCCCGCGCGGCATCCGCTCGCTCCAGCAGTTCCTCGAACGACGACGCGTCGAAGCGTCGTTGGAGATCGGCGATCCCCGCGAGACGTCCTTCGACGTCCTCCAGCGCACCGGGGTCCGCCTCGAGCGAAGCGAGAAAGCCGTGCAGGTCGCTTCCTGCTTCAACCAGACGAACCGAGACGTCGCGGAGCTCCGTCGCCACCACACCGAGCTCGGGCGCGATGCGCTCGAGCGGCGCCAGCACGCGCTCTGCCTGCGCGGCCAGCGAGGCCGCACCCTCGCCTTCCTCGGGTGCAATGGCCTCGGCTGCGGTCGAAGCTGCCTCCTCGAGCTCGGCGACGTGACGGAGCCGTTCGCGCTGCGCTCGGAGAGCGTCCGCGTCCCCTTGGGAAAGACCCTCCGTGTCCTCGACCAGCGCCTCGAGCTCGGCCAGGCGGGTCGCCGCAGCACCGGCGTCACGCGTCAGCTCGTCGTATCGTCGGCGCGCGGCCGCAAGCTCTCTCCACGAGACACGGGCGTCCCGGCGACGCGCGATCTGCTCGGCGCCGCAGAACGCATCCAACACGTCGAGCTGGAACGATGGGCGCGCGAGCCGGCGCTGCTCGAACTGGCCCGACATGGCGATCAGCCGCTCCGCCGCCGCAGCAACGTCCTCGCGAGCGACGGCGCGGCCCCACGCATACGCACGCGTCCGCCCGTCCCCGAACACGCGGCGTGCGAGCACGAGGCCCGACTCGCCTTCGGGTCGCAGCTCGGCGAGGGTCGCGACGTCCTCCTCGTCGAAGAAGCCGTCCGGAACGTCCAGCTCCGCTTCCACGTACGCCTCGGTGCCCTCTGTGCCGACGGACGATGCGTCGGCACGAGCGCCGAGCAGGAGTCCGACGGCCTGCGCGAAGATCGTCTTCCCCGCTCCGGTCTCGCCCGTGATCGCATTCAGCCCAGGCCCGAACGCGAGATCGGCGTGGCGGATCAGGACGAGGTTCTCGACGCGCAGCCTACGAAGCATGAGTCACGGGCGACAGTAACCGACACGAGCAACCAGATAAGAGACCCGCCCAGCTGCTTCGATCTCTCATACGCTCACGCCATGTACTCGGACGAGGAGGCGGCTGCTCTCTATGACGTGCTCAACGCATGGGGACCGAGCGATGACTTCTATCTTGCGCTGGTGATGGAAGCTGGGTCGGTGCTCGATGTCGGCTGCGGTACGGGAGCAATGCTGCACCGGGCACGCCAGGCCGGGCATGTCGGACGGTTGTGCGGGGTCGATCCAGATCGTGCGAGTCTCGGCATGGCGCGGCGCCGCACCGACATCGAGTGGGTGGCCGGCACGGCGGCGTCGATGCCGTGGGACAGCGAGTTCGACCTGGCCATCATGATCGGTCACGCCTTCCAGGTACTCGTCAGCGACGACGAGCTACGCGCCTCGCTCACCGCGATCCGCCGAGCGCTCACAGACGGTGGTCGCTTCGCGTTCGAGACCCGAAATCCGCTCGCGCGGGCGTGGGAGAGCTGGCCCGGGAACACGACGGAGGTCGTTGACCCCTCGGGCCGGCAAGTCCGCATCTCCTACGAGGTGGCAGCAATCGTCGGCGACGTCGTTACATTGACCGAAACGACGAGTGATCCGGACGGCGCGCCGTTACGAGTGGACCGTGCCAGCCTTCGCTTCGTCGATGTCCAAACGCTTGCCGGCCTCCTGGCTGATACCGGCTTCGAAGTCGAGGCACAGTACGGAGGCTGGCTCCGGGAGCCGTTCGACCCGGCGAGTCTCGAGATCATTACCGTCGCCACGATCTAACGCCGTACCAGGCAACGTTCGCCCGGTTGACCAGGGGCTTTTCGCTATCTCGACGTATTGCCTACGAAGCAAAGCTCTGCCGGTAGCGCCGCACGAAGGTCGCCTCCGGAAGTGTGGCGAGCAGGGAGCGCTCCGGCCCGATGCGAACGACCGCCCGCTCGGCCTTCGACAGGGTCGCGATCCGGTGGCCGTCGACGAGGACGCCGGCCTCGACTCCCTCCGTCCGGTTCCAGATGATGACGTCCGCTCCGGGTGGGATGACGAGCGGACGTGCGCGCAGCGAGTGAGCGGCTACGTAGGTGAGCGCCATCGCCTCGAGGCCCCACACCAGCACCGGACCCCCGTTCGAGAGGTTGTAGGCGGTCGAGCCCGAGGGGGTCGCGCAGATGATCCCGTCGCAGGGCTGGCGTCCGAGCTCTTCGCCGCCCACCGCGAGCTCGAGCTCGATCATTCGCCCGAGTGACGCGCTCGCGACGACGACGTCGTTGACAGCTTGTCGAGTCCCATCGGGGTGCTCGACTTCGAGCGTCGGCAGCTCGACCACCTCGTACTCTCCCGCGAATACTCGCGCGAGTCCGGCCTCGAGATCCCTTCTCGGCATCGAGCTCAGGAAGCCGACTCTTCCGAAGTTGACACCGATCACGGGCACGCCAGTGCCGAGAAACCTCGTCAGCGCGCGCAGCACCGTTCCGTCGCCGCCGAGCACGATCGCGATGTCGGCGCCGGCGTCGGCGTCCGCCTGGTGGAAGAGCTCGACGTCGTGCTCTTCCGCGACGGCCTGTAGGCGAGCGAGCCCGGACCCGATCTGGCCCGGCTGCCCGTGAGTGACGACGGCAGCCCGCGTGACCCGCTTATCGCGGGCCGACGGCTTCGGCGATCCAGCGGTCGATGTCATCGGGGTTCGCCTCGGACGGCCGGTTGACGAGATGGACGAAGAACTCCCGGTTTCCCTTCGGGCCGGGTAACCCTGAGTCTACGACTCCGGTGGTCGCTCCACCCCACGCTCGTGCGGCTTCGGTCACTCTCCTGAGGACGTTCCGTTGCACCTCGGGGTCGCGGACGACGCCCTTCGGTGTGTCTGCGCGTCCGGCCTCGAACTGCGGCTTGACGAGCACCACGGCTTCCCAGCTCGTCCGGCCGAGCGCGAGCACGGGGGGCAGCGCCTTCGCGACGCTGATGAACGAGACGTCGCAGACGATTAGCTCGGGAGCGAAAGGCAGCTCGGAGAGGGCTCGTGCGTTCGTGCGCTCCAGCACGGTCACGCGCGGGTCGGAACGAAGGCGTGGATGGAGCTGCCCGTAGCCGACATCGATCGCCACCACCCGGGCGGCGCCTGCCTGGAGAAGGCAATCCGTGAAGCCGCCGGTGGAGGCGCCCACATCAGCGCAATCGCGCCCTTCGGCGTCGACCTCGAGCGCGGCTAGCCCGTTTCGGAGCTTCTCTCCTCCCCGCGAGACGAACTGCGCTGGTCGCATGACGCTCAACGCGGCGCTCTCGTCAACCTGCTGGCCGGGCTTGTCATAACCGGGCACGAGCCCGGCGAGCACGAGCGCCTGCGCCTGGCTTCGGGTTTCCGCGAGCCCGTTCTCCACCAGCAGAACGTCTAGGCGCTTGCGGGTGGGTTTCAACGGAGTCCCGCATGGGAACTAGTTGCGCCAGGAGGTGAACAGATGCCAACTTGGCTCTTGGTCTTGATCATCGTGCTCGTCGTCCTCGCGCTCTTCGGAGGCTTCGGGTACACACGCCGCTAACGAATTCTGACATCCACCTGCACCCGCTGTGCAGGTGGGTGCTGCAAGGATGTTGTGATGCTTGGTTCTACTGGACCGCGCGTGAGGGAGAAGCACATCGACCTCGCGCGCGGTCTCCCTCTCTCTCTCTCGGCGTCGAGTCATCGCAGCCTCTGCCGTAGGGGTTAGACGCGCGTGACGCGTCGCACGCCAACGAGGCGCTGGGCATAGTTGGAACTCGCGAGGCCGACTAGCTGCACATGAGACCCGGAGTACGGGGCATGCACCATGCGGGCCCCACCGAGGTACAAACCCACGTGTCCGATCCCGGAGAAAACGAGGACGTCTCCGGGCTTCATCCGGTCGCGCTCGACCGGCATCCCTGAGCTCCAGAGCGCATAGGAGCTGTGCGGGACCTCGATGCCGAGCCGGCCGTACGCCCAACGCACGAGCCCGGAGCAGTCGAAGCCCGTCTCGGGCGACGATCCTCCCCAGCGGTACGGGATGCCGACCGCTTCGAGCGCGATCTTCGCCGCACGCTCACCGACGCTCACGTGCGGACGTGTGGTCTTCCACGGAGGCTGATGCCCGTCCGCGTAGCTCAAGGGTTGCTCCGACACCATGTCGACTCGTCCGCCCGAGGTCGACGCGGTGGCCGGAGGCAGAGCCATGGCCAGCATGACGACTGCCAACACGGGTAGGAGTCTGTGGAGACGGAGAGGCACGCGTGAGGAGGGAACGGCGGTTCTCGCGCGGATAAATGAGGTCTTGAGCGAAACCTGGCTGTTCGTTAGCGCCGGACGCTAGCCGGAAACGCCTGCGCGTCAACCCTCAAGCAGTTCTCACGGCCAGACCGTCGACCAACTCGGCCAGCACCGACGTCTCGGCGACAAGGCCGTCCAGCCGTTCCCGAGCGCGCGCGGCGGCGGCATCTGCGAGGCGTCTCGCTCCCACGACTCCCAGGCGCTCGGCAAAGCCGTCCCCGTCCAGGATGTCATCCACAACCTGGAACAAAAGGCCCAGCTCGTCTCCAAACACCCGCCACGGAGCCTGCTCCTCGTCCGGCACGCCTGCCGAGCGAAGCCCGAGTCCCACCGCCGCTGCGAAGAGACGACCCGTCTTCAGTCGCTCCACTTCCGCGAGATCGACATCGTCGCCGGTGATGTCGCGATGCTGACCGCCGATCATCCCGACGGTGGCGTCGGCCAGCTCCCGGGCGATCGCAGGGTCGTCGTACGAGAGCGCGAGGCGAAACGCTTCGACGAGCAAGGCATCACCCGCGAGAACGGCGACGCCGTCACCGAATGCAGCGTGCGTGCTCGGGCGCCCTCGGCGCTCTGCGTCGTCATCCAGCGCAGGCAAGTCGTCGTGCACGAGAGAGAACGTGTGCACGAGCTCGAGAGCTGCGGCTGCAGGCAGTGTCGTCTCGATATCGCCGTGCGCGGCCTCCGCCACTGCCAGGCACAGGATTGGGCGAATCCGCTTTCCCCCGCTTTCGAGCGCATACCGGAGAGCTTCCTCGAGGCGGCCGAGCTCCGGTGCGAGCGGAAGCATGGCGAGATACCCGTCGAATGAGTCGCGAAGCTCGTCAGCCGTCCGCATCGGCTAGAGGCTTGATGTGGAATTGGCGCGCAACCGGGGGCGGTCACGACCAAGCCGGGCGACGCACTCCCTCATCGTGCAGGCTGGTAAGCCTGGACGATGAGGGAGGGTGGCGATCCGGCGCAGTGTCATGGCCGTCATCCGGCCCGCCGTGAATTCCACATCAAGCCTCTTGCGTCCGTGCGCGCGTCAGCTCGGCTTCGATCTGCTTGGCGAGCTCGGCCAGGTCGGCGATGAGGTCGACCGCGGCATCCCCATCGATGTCGTCCGCCCTGGCGAGCTCCTCGAGCTCCTCGCGCTTCTGATTCAGCCGCGCGAGCAGGTCTTCGGCCCGGCCGAGCGCCTCGTCGGACGAGCTCAAACTGCAGCCTCGTCTCGAGCGATCCGTCCGAGAATGCCGTTGACGAGCCGGCCGGCCTCCTCCGAGGTGTAGCGCTTCGCCAAGACGACCGCCTCGTTGATCGCGACCTCGGGTGGAACCGTGCCCTCTTCGAGCTCGTAGACGCCGATGCGCAGCACGTTGCGCTCGAGCGTACCCAGCCTCTCGGCCGGCCACTCTCTCGAGGTCTCGGTGATGCGGAGGTCGAGCTCGCCCGCCCGCTCGGAGACGGCCCGCGCAAGTGACGCGGCGAACTCGTCCGGCTGCCCTTCGAACAGCGAGGCCAGCGGTTGGCCGGTGAGATCCCATTGATAGAGCAGAAAGAGGGCCTGCCGACGGCCCGCCCGGCGTCCCACCGAAGGCGTCACGAGAGGGAGAGGGACGGCACGCGGCCCTCCAGATCGGCCAGAGTCGACGTCGAATACTCGCCGCTCCGGAACTCTGGCGAGGTCAGCACGTCGAGAGCCAGCTCCCGGGTTGTCGGAATCCCTTCCACCTCGAGCTCGGTCAGGGCGCGCACCGCTCGCGACAGCGCAGCCTGTCTCGTCTCGTCCCACACGATCACCTTCGCAATCATCGAGTCGTAGTACGGCGGGATCTCGCTTCCCGACCGGATCGCCGTGTCCACCCGGACCCCTGCGCCGAGCGGCGGCAGAAACCGCGTGATGGTGCCGGGCGCGGGCGCGAACCCGCGTGCCGGGTCCTCGGCGTTGATGCGAATCTCGACCGCGTGCCCTCGCCGCGCTGCCCGACCTGTGAGCTCGAGCCGCTCGCCGGCGGCGATGCGTACCTGCTCGCGCACGATGTCGATACCGGTCACGAGCTCCGAGACCGGGTGCTCGACCTGGAGCCGGCAGTTCACCTCGATGAAATGAAAGCTGCCGTCCGGGCCGAGCAGGAATTCGAACGTTCCCGCGTTCCGGTACCCGATCGCAGCGCACGCGCGCTCGACCGCACTCTCCATCTCCTCCCGCGCTACCGCATCGAGTGCCGGGGACGGCGACTCCTCGACCAGCTTCTGGTGCCGGCGCTGGATCGAGCATTCGCGCTCGCCCAGCGTGAGAATTCCTCCCTCTGCATCGCAGAGAACCTGGATCTCGACATGCCGGGCCGGTGAGACCGCTTTCTCGAGATAGAGGGATCCGTCGCCAAACGCGGCTTCCGCCTCGGCACCCGCCGATGCGAACGCGCCCTCCAGCTCCTCGTCGCTCGAGACCAGCCGCATGCCCTTCCCCCCACCACCGGCCGCGGCTTTGACGAGTACGGGGAATCCGATCAAGCGTGCCGCGGTTCGCAGGTCGGCAAGGCTCGCGACTCCTTCCGTCCCCGGCACCAGCGGCACCCCCGCGGCGCGCATCTCGGCTTTCGCGCGCACCTTGTCGCCCATCCGCTCCATGACCTCTGCCGGCGGCCCGACGAAAACGAGGTCGGACTCCTCGCAGGCCCGGACAAACGCCGAGTTCTCTGCGAGGAAGCCGTATGCGGGATGAACCGCCTCGCAGCCCGTCGTCTCGGCGGCCGCGATCACGTTCGGGATCCGCAAGTAGCTCTCCGCTGCCGAGGGCGGGCCGACGCAGATCGCACGATCGGCGAGCTCGACATGAAGCGCTTCCTTGTCGGCAGTCGAATACACGGCGACGGCTTCGATGTCGAGCTCGTGTAGGGCCCGGATCACCCGCACCGCGATCTCGCCGCGGTTCGCTACGAGGACACGCGAGAACACCGCCGGCGCCTCTTAGATGCCCGATCGGGAACTCACGGCGGGCCGGATGACGGTCACGACACGGCGTCGGATCGCCACCCTCCCTCGCCGTCCAGGCTTACCAGCCTGCACGGCGAGTGAGTGCGTCGCCCGGCTTGGTCGTGACCGCCACCGACTGCGCGTCAATTCCCAATCGAGCATCTAGAGAACAGGCGGCGCGAGGGCCGGGTCGATCTCGAACAGCAGCTGCCCGTACTCGACCGGCTGCGCGTTCTCGACGTGGATGGACGCCACGGTGCCCGCGACCTCGGCCTTGAGCTCGTTGAACAGCTTCATCGCTTCGAGCACGCACAGCGTCTGGCCGGGGACCACTGCGTCGCCGATGTCGACGAACGCAGGCGCTCCGGGGTTTGGAGCGCGATAGAAGACGCCGACCATCGGTGACTCGACGCGCATCGCCGCAGCCGCGTCGGGGTGCTCGACTGAGGTGACGTCGTAGTCCCGGCCCTCCGTGGTCGCGACCGGCAGAGCGGTGCCCGTCACCGTCAGCTCGTCGGCGCGGCGGACGGACACGCGCATGCCCTCGTCCTCGATCTCGATCTCACCGACCCCGCTCTCCTGCACGATCTTGACAAGCTCGCGGATACGCTCCGCCCGCTCGGCGTCCTCGTCCTCGGCGACGAGCACGACATCGCGCGAGTGCCGCTGTCTGATCATCTTCAACAGCTCTTCCGCATCGGAGCCGAACGTAGCGATGAGAACCAGCTCCTCCTCGCTCGCAGCCAAGCCTTCGGCGTGCTCACGGACGTCCTCCGCGGTCGGCGGGTCGTCGACGAGCGCCGCTCCCGGCGCCAGCAGCTCGACCGCCCGTTCGACTGTGGGGTCGACCGGCTCGGGTGTGGCTCCGTAGCCGCCCTGCACCAGCGCCCGAAACTCGTCGATCACGGTGCCGTAGCGCCTCGCTTCGAGCACGTGCAGGAGCGCCTGCGAGGCGAGGATCTGGCCGATCGGCGCCGCAAGAGGCGGCCATCCGGCCTCGGCGCGGACGCGTCCCACCTCTTCGAGGACGTCCAGGAGACGGTCGGCGGCAGCGTGCGCGCGCAGATGCACCTCGAGCGCGGCGACGAGGCCGGCGGGAAGGTCATACTCGGCCGCCCGCACGGCGATCCTGGGAGCGATCGGCGCGACCGGCTCGTCCCCGATGTATTCGTCGATGACGTCCGCAGCCTCCCACAGCTTGTCCGTTTGCACCCCGGTGGCATTACCCAAGCCCTCGAGCGATTCCGCCAACGCCTCACCCGAGACGCGATGGAGGCTGAGCGCGAGCGGGTAGACGGCGGTCGCGACGAGATCCGCCCCTGCGTCGACTGCGGCCAGCGCCGAGGCGATCCCCAGGCCCGCGGCGCCCTGCACGTAGAACCCGACCGAGAGCCCGCTCGCCTCGCGGATTCGCTCCACCAGCTCGTGCGCCTTGTGCGGGAGGAGCGCGCCGGTGGGATCGTTGACGACGACACGCGTCGCACCGAGCTCGGGCAGCTTCTGCGCCTGGTCCACGAGCGTTTTCGTCTCTTCGGTGCGACCGGGGCTGTAGACGAGCCCCGCGTGGAACGTGCCGCCGGCGCTCGTGATCGCCGCCCCGGCCTCGCGCAGGTTGGAGACGTCGTTCAGTGGATCGTGGAGCCGAAAGACCTCGATGCCGTTCTCGGCGGCACAGGAGACGAAGCGTCCGACGATGTCCCCGCTGACGGGCCGCGACCCGACGAGGAAGCGGCCACGCAGCGCGATGCCGAGCGGTGTGGAGACTCGGGCCTTGATCGCCCGGATCCGTTCCCACGGACTCTCTACTCGTCGGCGTACGGTCGCGTCGAAGACGCCTCCGCCCGAGATCTCGAGACACGCGAAGCCCGCTCCGTCCAGGATCTCGGCCACGCGAAGGATCTCTGCGGTCGGAAGTCTCCCGGCCAGAGGCTCCTGCGAGAGCAGCCGGATCGTGGTATCGACCAATTTCGGCATCAGCCCTGGACCTTAGCGCCCTCCGGCTGCCAGCCCTTGTGTCAGGCCCGCGAGATGTAACGACCTTCGCGCGGATCGACCTTGATCCGTTCACCGCGATCGACGAAGAGCGGCACCTGGACGACCGCCCCCGTCTCGAGCGTCGCCGGCTTCGAGACGTTCGTGACCGTGTCTCCTCGGACGGCGGGCTCCGTCTGGGTCACGGTCAGCTCGACCGAGGAAGGCATCTGGATCCCGGCCGGCTTGCCGTCGACCGCGAGCATCTGCACTGAGCTCGAGGGCGCGAGGTACGCGAGCTCGTCGGCGACTTCGGCATGCGGCAACCCGAACTGCTCGAAGGTCTGCTCGTCCATGAAGTGGGCCTCGGAGCCGTCGTCGTACATGAACTGGACGCTCTTGACCTCTGTATGGACGCGTGCGAACTTCTCGCCGGCGCGAAACGTGCGATCCACCACCGCCCCGGACCCGAGCGCCTTCATCTTCGTCCGCACGAACGCGCCGCCCTTCCCCGGCTTCACATGCTGGAACTCGACGATGCGCCACACGGCGCCGTCGAGCTCGACGTGCATGCCGTTGCGGAACTGGTTCGTGGTGACGGTCTCGGCCATCGGGCGCGCATTGTAGGTGCCGGCGACCAGGCCCTACGAGACCGTGATGAGCTCCTTCGAGAACTGCGTCAACCGCTCGCGCCCGTCCTCGGTGACGAGCACGAGGTCCTCGATGCGCACTCCACCCTCGCCCGGGAGATAGATGCCGGGCTCCACCGAGACCACGTTCCCGGGCTCGAGCACGTCTGCCGACTCGGGCCGCAGAGTCGGAGCCTCGTGAATCTGGATCCCGACCCCGTGCCCAAGGCCGTGGCCGAATGCCTTGCCGAACCCCGCGCCGGCGATCACCGAGCGCGCCGCCGCGTCCGCGTCCTCCCCTCGCACACCGGGTGCGACCGCGGCGAGGCCTGCGAGCTGCGCCTGGAGACAAAGCGTGTAGATCTCGGACAGCCGCTCGGAGATCTCGCCCACGGCGAAGGTACGCGTGCAGTCCGAGCAGTAGCCGTCGAGGATGCAGCCGGCGTCGACGGTGACCAGCACGCCCTCGGCGATGGGGTCAGCGCCCGGCACCGCGTGCGGCGACGTGCCGGTCTCACCCGCGCCGACGATGGTGGGGAAGGACACTCCCTCGGCGCCAGCGTCTCGAAAGCTCCGCTCGACCCACCAGCCGAGCTCGACCTCGGTGCGGCCACTGAACTGCTCGCGCGCCAGCGCTCCGAAGATCTCATCCGAGAGCGCACCCGCACGGCGCATGATCTCGATCTCGGGCTCGTCCTTGACCGCTCGCAGCGACTCCACGAGCCCGGAGTGGGGAGTCGCGTCGACTCCGGCATCGACGAGCGCGCGATAGCCGGCAAACGGAAGCTGGGAATCCTCGAACCCGATTCGTCGACCGGCGAGCAGCTCCCCGATCGCGGGCAGAAGGCTCCGCGCGGTCTCGACGAACGAGACGCCTTCGACCTCCCGGCCCCGCGCCGCGTAGCGAAAGTCCGCATAGAGAGTCGCGGTCGAGTCCGGCTCGACGAGAACGGCGGCATTCGAGCTCTGCAGCCCGGTGAGGTAGCGCACATTGGCCTGGCCGCCGAGGACGTACGGCGGACCGGCAACGAGCAGCGGCTCTTCCAACAACGCTGCGAGGCGTTCGATGCGAGTCACGGGCGCTCTTTGACGAGAAACTCGAGTGCTTCGCGGTACCCGTCGGGTCCTTTTCCGATGATCCTCGCTTCCACAACTCCCTCGAGCACAGAGGTGCGCCGCCACTCTTCGCGCTCGTCGATGTTCGAGAGGTGCACCTCGACGACCGGGACGGTGAAGAGCTCGACTGCGTCGCGGATAGCCCATGAATAATGGGCCCACGCTCCGGGGTTGATGATCACGCCGTCCGCCCAGTCGAACGCCTCGTGGCACCAGTCGATGAACTCGCCCTCGTGATTGGTCTGCCGGGCGCGCACCGTGCAGTGAAGCTCGCTCGCCCACTCGTAGATCCGGGTTTCGAGCTCGGAGATGCTGATCCCGCCGTAGAGCGCAGGATCGCGGCGACCGACCACGTCGAGGTTCACGCCGTTCAGGACGACAATTCGCACCGACTGAATCTACGCGATCAGCGCATCAAGAGCAGCGCGAATCTCGCGCTCGGCGAGCTCGACGCCGATCATCGGCTTGCCGAGCTTCTCGAGAAGCACGAGTCGTGGGCGGCCGTCGACGGCCTTCTTGTCGACCGCGAGCGCGGCCCACGCGGTGTCCCTGTCGAGCCGGGCAAGCTCCGGGCGGAGAAGCTCCTCGACCGTTCTCGCGTCGTCCTCGAGTCCCGAGAGCCTGAGCGCCGCGAGTAATCCGAGCGCGACCGCTCGTCCGTGCGGGAGCGTGTAGCCGGATGCGGTCTCCAGGGCGTGCGCGAACGTGTGACCGAGGTTGAGCTGTGCCCGCTCGCCTCGATCGAGCGGATCCCGCAGGCAGACAGCAGCCTTGAAGGACGCCGAGCGGCGCACCTGCTCGGGTAGCGACAACTCCCAGAGTGGCTCGCCGACGAGAAGCCCCGTCTTCACCACTTCGGCAAGGCCGTTCTCGAGCTCGTCGGTTGGAAGCGTCGCCAGGAGCTCCGGGTCGGCGACAACCCGTGCCGGCCAGTGAAATGCTCCCACGAGGTTCTTGCCTCGCTCGAGGTCGACCGCGGTCTTCCCGCCGATTGCGGCGTCGACCTGCGCAACGAGCGTCGTTGGCACCACAACCCACGCGACTCCTCGTAGGTAGGCAGCGGCCACGAAGCCGGTCAGATCAATCGTCGAGCCGCCCCCGAGAGCCAAGACGGTTCCCGCGCGATCAAGCCGGAGGCGCGACCAGAGCCGCTCCGCTTCGGCAACGCTTTTCCCCTGCTCGCCGGCGGGCACGACATGAGAGGACGTTAGGCGCTCGCCGAGCGCGCGGCGCACACGGTCGCCATGGAGCGATTCGACCCCTGCATCGACCACCAGCTCGACCGGACCGATCCCGGGAGCAAGCCCGCCGAGCCCGTCGGTCGCCCCCTCCCAGATGTGAATGCCGGAAGCAGCCAGGACCACGCCGTCGGCGTCGCGAGCATGTCCGTCGGCGACCGCTTCATAGAGCGGTGTGCGCTCCTCGAACAGCGTCCGAAACTCGTCGGGGTCGCGTGCGAGCGGGCGAGCGTCGGGCGAGACCCGCTCCCAAGCCTCCTCTGCCGTCGTCTCCAGCAGGACGGTGAACGCGTGCTCGGCGAGAGCGATCCGCGTCGGCTCTACTCCGAGAGCGCCACCCCCCAGCTCGACAACCGACGGCAGGCGACGGTTGAGAATCTCGACGGCTATGCGTTCCTCGAGCTCGCGAAAGGCATCCTGGCCACGCTCGGCAAAGAGCTCGGCAACCGTCGAGCCGGTGCGTTCCTCGACGACGCCGTCGACCGAGACGAACGGGCGCCCGAGACGCTCGGCGAGCTCCGGTCCGAGCGTCGACTTCCCCGCACCCATGAAACCGACGAGCGCGAGGTGTCGATCGAGCGCGTTCAGCCGTTGTGACGCCAGCGGATGCGCTCCAAGTACGCGGCGTGGGCTCCGAGGAAGTCGATGAGAGCATCCCCGCCGAACTTCTCGCGTGCGGCGCGTGCGAGCTCCCAGGCGACCGCTGCCTCGGCGACGACGGCGAGGGCTTCGACGGACTGCACGTCGCTGCGCTCGACGAGAGCTTCGCCGGGCTCTCCGCTCTCGAGGTCTACCGAGCGAAGCGGTCTCATCAGCGTGGGCAGCGGCTTCATCGCTGCGCGGACGACGACCGGCTCGCCGTTGGTGACGCCTCCTTCGATCCCGCCGGCGCGATTCGTCTCCCTGCGCCGGTCGTCGCCGACCTCGTCGTGCGCCTCCGATCCCCGGCGGCGTGCGAGCGCGAACCCGTCGCCGATCTCGACGCCCTTCACAGCCTGGATCCCCATCAGCGCAGCCGCGAGCCGTGCGTCCAGCCTCGTCTCCTTCTCGGCGTAGGAGCCGAGGCCGGGTGGAGCTCCGTCGGCGACCACCTCGATAACGCCACCGAGCGTGTCGCGGTCTGCCCGAGCGGCATCGGTCGCCTTTTGCCACTCGTCTTCGGACGCTTCCCCGCCGACTTCGAGCACGCGCGCCGAGACCTCCACGCCGATCTCGCGCAGCAGCGCCTTCGCCACCGCTCCCGCCGCGACCTGCACCGCGGTCTGTCTCGCGCTTGCCCGCTCGAGTGTGTTGCGCGTGTCGTCGTGCCCGTACTTGAGAGCACCGGCGAGATCGGCATGTCCGGGTCGCGGAAGCGTGACGGGCGTCGTCCCCTTGCCGGTCGCATCGCCCTCGGGCGGCCACGGGCTCATTCCCCACGCCCAGTTCTCGTGATCGCGGTTGCGAATGACGAGCGCGAGCGGCGACCCCAGCGTGCAGCCGTGGCGCAGCCCGGCGACCACCTCGACCCGGTCCTGCTCGAGCCTCTGCCGTGGACTCCGGCCGTAGCCTTGCTGACGTCTGTTGAGATCGTTGTCGATCGCGTCGCGGTCGAGCAGCAGGCCCGCAGGGAGACCGCTCACGATTGCGACGAGCGCAGGCCCATGCGACTCGCCGGCGGTTTTCACTTCGAGCGCCACGCCGCAAGCGTAGACCGCCAAGTAGCAGTCCGTTACTTGGCCCCGACGGCCCTTCGCATCACCTCCAGCGGTGCTCGTATCCCAGTCCAGAGCTCGAACGAGGCGGCGCCCTGCGCGACGAGAACCTCCAACCCTCCAATAACCGTCGCGCCCGCGCGACGAGCGGCAGTCGCGGTCGCGGTCTCCGGGTACGGGAGATCGACGAGCGTCTGACCGGAGTGGAGCTCGACGACAACCTCGTCACGGACGGAAGTCGCGTTGACGACCAGATCCGCGTCCACGACGCTCGGGGGCCATTCGGCGCGTCTGGAGAATCGGCGCGCCTCCGGCAGCGCCTGTGAAAATGCCGTGGCGGAGCCACCGTCGCCGATGATCACCGCATTCTCGATCACGAGTCCCTCGAGAATCGCCACGTCTGTCGTCGAACCCTCGACCCGGTTCTCACGGACGACGAGCGTGTTCACAGAAGGTGCATCGGTCTCGCAGAGTCGCGTGATCGCAAGCTTGTGCGGGGTCGTGACGTTCGCACCGGCGAACCCGAGCGCCACCAATCCACGCACGGCCTCCGCAAGGCGCTCTGGCGGAGTCGGTAGCGGAACGTACGCCCAGTCGAGACCGAGCCCGGTGAACGCGGCGTTCTGCAGCGCCGGCGACAGCGAATGGTCGACGGGCCAACCGAGAAGTCCGACGAGCTTCGTCTTCCCCGAGACCTGGATCACGCTACGACGACGTTCCCGTCGAAGGCGAGATACGCGTCACGAATCGGCCGGTGAGCGGGCCAGAACGGGAGCTCGCGCAACCGATCCGTCGACACGACCAAGAGTTCGAGCGATTCCTCGCTTATCCGCGGTTTCGTGCCTGGCCTGGGAACGACGACGAAGGCCAGCGAAAGAGTTCGGTGAACTGCGCCGTCCCGGTACGCGACGATCCGGGTGGGGTCGGAGAAGACGCCGAGGAATGTTGCGCTCGAGACCTCGAGACCCGTCTCTTCGAACAGCTCGCGTGCCAGCGCATCTTCCACCGACTCGCCGTCCTCCAGCGTTCCGCCTGTGAACGCCAGTGATCCGTCGTCCTCCCGCCGGTCGACAAGGATGCCTCCGTCCATCTCCACGATGAAGCAAACGCCGACCTTCAAGGGACGGTTCGGCGTTGGCGCGTCAGGATTGCGGTAGTAGCTCGGCACGCGGCTCAGTATCTCCTGACGGCGCGCCGGAGCGGGCCGTCGAGGTGAAGCTCCGAGCCGGGGAGCGACCCGGGCGCCTCTCCGGGGTGAGACGCCGCTCACCGGATCGAGTCGAGTTTTCCACGAGGCGTTGACCCGCCGTCGACTTCGAGCGGCATACGGTCGAGGGCGACACTCGACTGAGGAGGGGACAAACGATGAAACGCTCGACAACGGCTCTGGTCGCGCTTGTCGTCGCGCTCGTGACCGCGAGTGGACGGACTGCCACCGCACGTCGAACGGTGCGTACAACCCACTCGAGCGGTTGGCCAAGATTCGCGAGACCTTCTTCTCCGAGCCCGGCGTGACGCAGGGCGGACGGAAGAAGCATGTGCTCGCCCAGCCGGGCTATCCCGAGAACGTCCTCTGGATGCAGTCGAAGGCCGTCTTCTCGGCGCTCCACGTCGTTGGCTCGAACAACAGCCTCGACCCGTGGACGGGCCTCTCTGCGCCGACCGCCGCGCAACTCGCGGAGGCGAGCGCCCGCATCGCCGCGACCTTGGCCTGGATCGACGAGACCTTCGACACCGCCGGGGAGAACGGTGCGCTCGGAGTCGTCTTGCTGATGCAGGCGGACACGTTCGAGCTCGACAACGAGAACCTCGACGGCTTCAAGGACATTCTCGCCCGCATCACATCGCGCTCGGCAGCCTTCGACGGGCCTGTCCTGGTGCTGCAGGGGGATTCCCACCAGTTCGTCCAAGACACGCCGTTCGCCGGAGCGCCGAACATCACCCGGATCGTCGTCGAGGGCTCGGCAACGGGAGACGAGTGGCTGAAGCTGTCCGTCGATCCGCGCTCGAGCGCCTTCTTCACCTGGGAGCGCATTCCGTTCTAGTCAAAAGAGGCGTCGGGCCGTCGTCCGGCGAGCTGACCTCAGGCGAGTCGTCGTCGGGCGGATCCGTGTCACCGGGGGACGGTGCCGCCGAGTCGTCGTCGGAACCCGCGTCGCCGGCAGATGGTGCGGCCGGACCGTCGTCCGGCGAGCCACTCTCGGGCGAGTCGTCTCCGCCGGTGACCGGGGCGCCGGGCCCGAGGTCGCCGAACGGCGAGCTCGTCTCGTCGCCGAGCCGCGACAGGTCGATCACGTTCTCCACGGGGGGGATCGGCTGGTTGACCCTGGTCTCGGCGATACGCGCCCGCTCCTCGAGTGAGATGTGCCTGGGGAGCGACCCGTCGGCGGGATTGGCGAGCAGGAGTCCGGTTATGCCCAGGGCGGCGACGGCACCGACTCCCGCCACAACCTTCCAATCGCGGGGTCGCTTCCACTGGTCCTTGATCTGCATACCGTATCCTTGGGGGAGGAGATGGTCTCAGCGTGCCCGGTGGGCGTGAGACGACGCTGAGGTGTTGATGAGACGTTTCTCATCAACCCGGCGGACGCTGTCGACCCAGCGCTGCGCCATCTCGATGCGGTGTGCCGTGGCTGTGGGCCACTCCGCCCGCTGCACCCGGAATGGCCCGGTCGCCAGCCCCAGCAC
>JALZOK010000046.1 GCA_030857225.1 Actinomycetota bacterium | reverse complement strand
CTCGGCGAGGTTGCTCGCGCGAAGGAGCTCACCGAGCAGAACCTCGTGCGGGCACGGTCGATCGGTAGCCCCGCGTTGGAGGCGACCGCGCTGGTCGAGCTTGCGGCTCAGGCCCGCGACGAAGGCCGTATTGGCGAGGCGCTCTCGCTCACCGCGAACATCCTTCGCATCCATGTCGATCTCGGAGACGTCCCGCACCAGCTCGACACCTTCAGCCGCTTCGCGTTCATCCACGCGAAGGCGGAGCACGCGGACCTGGCCGCGCAGCTCCTCGCCGCTTCGCTCGCGCTCCACGAGGAGCTCGGCCTGAACGTGCCGCTCTACCAACAAGGGAGAAACGAGGAGATAGTGAGCCTTCTCCATGAACAGCTCGGCGAGTCGACCTATGCAGACGCCTCGGAGTTGGGCCGGGCACTGACACTCGACGAAGCCATCGCGATGGCGCTCGGCGAAGCCGATTGAGATGCACCGCTTCGCGGGTGTTGCGTGGGGTACGGCCGGCGGATGAGCCTGACCACACGGGAACGGACCGTCGTCGAGCACATCGCCGAACGCGAGAACGAGCTGATTTCGCTCGTCTCCGACCTGATCGGATTCGACACGACTGCCAGGGCGGCTCCCGACGACCCGCCCCGCGACGAACGCGCGCTGCAGGAGTACCTCGCTGGCCGCCTGGCACAAGCTGGCGCGGAGTGCGATCTCTGGGAGCCCGCATCGGAGAATGTGGCGGGCAGCAAGCTCGCTCCGACCGGACTCGATTTCGAAGGCCGACCCCAGCTGGCGGCGACGTTCCGGGGCAAGGGAGGCGGCCGAAGCCTCCTCCTCAACGGGCATGTGGACGTGGTCTCGCCGGACCCGCGCGAGCGCTGGACAACCGATCCGTTCCGGGCAGACCTCCGAGACGGATTGCTCTACGGCCGCGGCGCCTGCGACATGAAGGGCGGCGTCGGCTGCATGGTCTTCGCGGCAGAGGCGCTCGCGGAGCTCGAGCTTCGGCTCGCGGGCGACCTCGTCGTCTGCACGGTGACCGAGGAGGAGTCGACTGGGGCCGGTGGCCTGGCCGCGGTTACGCACGGCGTTCGGGCGGACGCGGGCATCGTGCTCGAGCCGTCCAGCCACGACGTCTGTATCGCATGCCGCGGCAGCGTCATCCCAACGATCACGGTCCTCGGGCGACCGGGCCACTCCGGTATCCCCCAGCCCGACTGGCGCCAAGGGGGTGCCGTGAACGCGATCGAAAAGGCCGAGCTCGTGCTCGACGCCATGCGGCGCCTCCAGGAGGACTGGCGAAGCCGGCCCGACCAGCGCCACCCGCTCCTGCCCCCAGGCGACATCGTTCCGTGCGTGATCTCGGGCGGCGAGTGGGCGGTGAGCTACCCGTCGTCGTGCAGCATCACGTACCACATCGGCTATCTGCCGGCCTTCGCCGACGCGGAGGGGTGGGGCAGCCGAATCGAGCGCGAGGTAACGGAGTACGTGCAAGCCGCGGCCGAAGCGGATTCCTGGCTCGCCGAGAATCCCCCGACGATCGAGTGGGCGCCCGAGGTGCCGTCCGCGGAAGTGGACGTCAAAGCGCCGATCGTCTCGACCCTTTTCGGCGCCGCGAGCGACGCTGGCCTCGTGCCGCGTATAGCCGGGTTCGACAACTGGCACGACGGCGCTACCTTTACCCGACTCGGCGGGACGCCCTGCGTCGCGTTCGGCCCGAGCGGGCTCGATCGCGCGCACACCATCGACGAGTACGTCCCGACAGACAGCCTCGTGTCGTGTGCGCAGACGATCGCCGTTGCGGCAATCCGCTTCTGCGACGTAGGCGAGTAGCTAGCCGTCCCGCCCACACAGGTTGTAAACGGCTGAGGGATCTATCCGGCCCTCCTTCGAGGCTGTGGATCTGCGAAGACCACACCCAGAAGAGGCTCAACCAGTGGTGGGAGCCTCGCGGCACCGGCTTCCATGACCACTCGGGCTCGTGTGTGGGCGTGCACGTGCTGGAGGGACGTGCCCGCAACGAGGCGCTCGTCATCGGCGGCAAGCGGCACATTCGCGAGTACGAGGCCGGCGACTCGTTCTCATTTCCAGGAACGGGCATCCACCGCATGGAGCACGACCGCGGCACGGTGACCATCCACGTGTACTCACCGCCGATCAGCGCGATCGGACACTACGACGTCGTCGACGGCGAGTTGCGCCGGGAGTCGGGGTCGCCGGACGAGGGTTTCCCGTGTCAGCACCGCGCTCGCCGTCCTGCTCGCGCAGCCCTAAACGGCCGAGGCGAGCTCGTCCGCATAGGTGATCGCGACCCGCCCGAGCGCGCCGGTCATCGTGCCGAGCTCGTAGTGACCCATCCGCCAGAGCGCGGGCGAGTACGCGTGCAACGAGGTCGCCGGGGGCCCTCCCGCATGACGCACACCGTGGATGTACGAGGAGTCGAAATCGAACACAGATCCGGGGTGATGCTCGCGCGTCACCTCCCGAATCCAGCCGTCTTCGTTGCGCTCGAAGTGGTCCTCGTGGAGCACTCCCTCACAGACGTGCACTGCTCCTGACGAAACATCGTGGTCGTGATACCCCGTGTCCTGCGCGTTCAGCCAACAGATCAGCCAGACGTCGAGGTGGGGGTCGCGATAGAGCTGCAAGAAGTGGCGCGTGTTCGGATCGTGGCGGACGAAGCGCTTCCAGAAACGCGGCTCAGCTGCCAGATCGACGGCGAGTTGCGCCAGCGCGGGCCGGTCGAGGTCCACATCCTCGAGGACCCGCTCGTGAATCCAGCGGGTCAGTCCTCTGAGGCGAATAGACGTACTGGGTTCTGGTTGCAAAGGGCGTCCGCCACAGCATCGCCGAAGCCACGGACGGCGTCCAGGGCCGGCTCGGGATCGAGAACGGGCACGTCTGTTCCGAAGACCAGCTGGCTCACGCCGAAGGTGGCGAGACACAGCTCGAGCGCGCGGGTTCCGTACGAGGAGGTCTCGAAGTAGACGTTGTCGTCGAGAACGTCACGACCGGACACGCCCCGGGAGCGAAGGCGCTCGAGTTGGAACGGCGCGCCTCCTGCCAGCATCGCGAACACGATGTCGAGTGTCGGCCAGCGCTCAGCGCCTCCAGCGAGCCAGGCCGCGTATCCCGCCTGCATCTGGGCGGTGTAGTCGACGACCGCCGCCCACCAGGCCGGAGCACCTGCGGGCGCCCTGGCGGCCGGGCCGGGATGGACGAAGAGCACCGCATCCTGGCGCACGAGCTCATCCAGCCGCGGGGCCAGCCGGTCGAGGTCTGCGAGCTCCGGTGCTCCGATGCAGGCGCCGGCGAATCCGGCGACATCCGATCCCGCCGCGAGCGGCAGCAACCTTCCGTCGGCCGCGGCGGCGAGCTCGAGAATCCCCCGCGCGTACGCGGCGACGAGCTCGGCCGCCTCGTCCTCGGGCAGAGTGGCAATGCCTAGTGTCGGTTGCAGCGACACCACGGCGCGGTCGAGCCCACACCGGTCGAGGAGCGCGAGGCGGGCATCGAGATCGTGCGCGCTGAGGTCGATCTCGCTCTCGCCCTCGCCGGCGAGCTCGAGCATCGAGCCTTGGAGCCGCGGTGCCCGTCTCCTCCGAGAGAGGAGCTCGACGAGCGGCTCGGGCCAGAGGTGCTGATGGAAGTCGACCACTGTCATAGGCTGACCGCGCGATGGCTCACAACCAGGTCTTGCTCGGGCTGCGCGCGAACGCAGGACAGTTCACTCTACTTGTGGCGATCAACGCCCTCGTGGGCGCAATGGTGGGCCTCGAGCGAAGCGTCCTACCGCTGGTCGGCGAAGAGGACTTCGGGCTCGAGTCGAAGAGCGCCGTCCTGTCGTTCGTGGCGGCTTTTGGCCTCGCGAAGGCATGCGCGAATCTTGCGGCCGGAGGGCTTGCCGCGAAGGTCGGAAGAAAGCGCCTGCTTGTCGCCGGCTGGCTGCTTGCGCTTCCGGTCGCACCGCTGATCGCGCTCGCGCCGAGCTGGGGATTCGTGGTCGTGGCAAATCTGCTTCTGGGCGCGAACCAAGGTCTGGCCTGGTCGATGACCGTGAACATGAAGATCGATCTCGTTGGTCCGCGGCGACGCGGTCTCGCGCTCGGGCTCAACGAGTCGGCGGGTTACCTCGGAGTCGCGGCGGCCGCCTTCGTGACGGGAGTGCTGGCCGCGACCTTCGTGCCGCGCACTGTCGTCTGGGTGGGTGCGGCCGGGATCGCCGCGGTCGGTCTCCTCGCGTCGGTCTTCCTCGTCCGTGACACGGGCGCGCACGTCACGCTGGAGCAGCTCGATCACGGCGACGAGGCGTCCCGAAGCTTTCGGTCGATGATCGCGCGCGCCACGTTTCGCGACCCCGTCCTTCGTGCCTGCTCGCAGGCCGGGCTGGTGAACAACCTGAACGACGGCCTGGCATGGGGTCTGACGCCGCTCTACCTCGCTGCCCGAGGCGCCAGCACACGAGAGATAGCGGCGGTCGCGGCGGTCTATCCGTTCGTGTGGGGCGCTGGTCAGCTCGTCACCGGGTGGCTCTCGGATCTCGTGGGTCGCAAGCCGTTGATCGTGACCGGGATGCTCGTCCAGGGCGGCGCGCTCGCGCTGCTCGTCGTGGGAGACGGTTCGTTCGCCATGGCCCTGGCGTCCTCCGTGCTGCTCGGAATAGGTACGGCGATGGTGTATCCCACCTTGATCGCGGCAGTCTCCGACGCCGTGCAACCGCAGGAGCGAGCGCAGGCGGTCGGGGTGTATCGTTTCTGGCGGGACATCGGCATCCTCGTCGGCGCGCTCCTCGCGGGAGTCATCACCGATGCACTCGGCTTCGGGCTGGCGATCTCCGTCGTTGCGGCCCTCACCGCGGCCAGCGGTCTCTGGGTCGCGGCGACCCGATGGCTCGTAGACTCCCACCCCGATGCTCGTGACGGCGAGCTGGCTGGCGGATCGACTCTCTGACCCAGAGGTCGTCGTCGTGGACCTGCGCTGGGACGAAGGCGGCCGCGGGCGCGCCCGCTACCAGGAAAGTCACCTGCCGGGGGCGACCTTCCTCGACTGGACATCCGACCTAATCGATGCCGAGCACCGTTACGCCTTCATGCTCGCCCCGCCGGAGCAGCTCGCCGAGACACTCGGCTCGCGTGGAATCGGCGACCGGACAGTCGTCGTCGCCTACGCCGACGCGCGAAACTCAGGACCCTTTCGCCTCTGGTGGGCGTGTTCGGTCTACGGCCACTCCGGCCAGGTGCGCATCCTCGACGGCGGCATCGAGCGCTGGATCTCCGAGGGTTACCCGTTGACCACCGAGCCGCCCGAGCGGCCGGTGGGCACCTGGACACCACATGAGGCGAGTCTCGAACTCGTCGCCACCGCGAAGGACGTGCTCGCCGCTCGGGAGGATCCTCGGGCGTTCGTCCTCGACTCTCGCCCCCGGGAGCAGTACCTCGGGCGGGACGTCTGGTTCGAGACGGGCTCGGTCGCTGCCGATGCACACGGAATCGCTCATACGCCACGGGGCGAGCTGCGCGCGGGAAGGGTCCCGTGGGCCTGGAGCATCCCGTCCGACAGCCTCTACGCCTCCGATCGCACCATGAAGAAGCCGGAGGAGCTTCGCAGCATTTTCGCCGAGCACGGAGTCACGCCGGGAATGAGGGGAGTCTGCTACTGCGGGGTCGGGCTCTCGGCCTCGACCCTCGTCTACGCGCTGCATCGAGCCGGAATCGAGGGGACGGCGCTCTACGACGCGTCCTGGGACGAGTGGGGGCGTAACCCGGAGCTTCCGATCGAACGCGGTTGAGAGCTACAGCTCTTCCGCGAACTCGCGGTTCTCGGCCTTGAGGCTCTTGTCGGTCCCGAAGTACGCATGCTTGGACATGTCGGGTGAGTAGCGGCTCCCCGGAGGAGTCCGGCCGAGAGCTTCCGCCAGGCTGCGCACGTGATGCGGGGCTGCTCCGCAGCAGAGGCCGATGTAGCTGACGCCGAGCTCGTGCGCGTCTTTCGCGAACTCCGCGATCTCGTAGCGGTTGCACGTGAAGGGGTCGAGCGCAGTCGGAAACGGGATCCCGCCCGGAAGCTCCTTGCCGTTGGCCTCACGCAGTGACTGGAACGAGGGCTGGTGCTCGTGCGTCCGGTAGGGCACCGGCAGCGCCGCGACGTTGCCCGAGACCGCCTCGCGAACCTCGCGGAGCAGCGGCAGCAGCGTCTCCGGCCCACGCCCGCAGTTGAGACCGACCACGTCGGCGCCCGCATCCTCCAGCCGCTTGCATGCTTCGCCGAACCCGAGGCCGTCCCGAGTCGTGTCGGCCTGGTGCGCGATCATCGTGACGACGGCCGGGAAGCCCGCCTGCTTGATCACGTCGAGAGCGAGCAGCGCCTCGTCGACATGCGAGAAAGTCTCCGCGATGACGAAGTCCACCCCCGCGTCGGCGGCCCACCCGACCTGCTCCTCGAACATCGCGCGCACGGTCTTCTTCGACTCGGCGTCGTCCGTATAGACGTTGGTGTTGCAGATGTCTCCGGCGAAGAGCGTGTCAGTCTCGTCCGCGACCTCCTTCGCGATCCCAAGCGCCCGTCGATTCAGCTCCTCGAGCAGATGCTCCTTGCCGACGATCCGCATCTTCTCCCGGTGTGCGTAGTACGTGAAGGCCTCCACGACGTCCGAGCCCGCATGGACGAAGTCGCGGTGCAGCTGGGCAACGACCTCGGGGTGGTCGAGGACGACCTCAGGAACGAAGGCGCCCGCCTGCAGGTAACCGCGGCGCTCGAGCTCGAAGAGATAGCCCTCGGCGCAGATCACCGGACCCCGATCGAGCCGCTCGAGGAGACCTTCGCTCACGCGCACCATCATGCCAGGAGCAGCCCGGACCGGACGAGCTCGACGACGGGCTCCAGATCGGGTGACACCGTCTCACCCGCAGCCGTGAACGAAACGCGCTCACGGACGAGCTCGTAGGCACGAGCCGTTCCGACGCCGAGAGCTGGTCGCCCGCGCAGATCGACTGCCTGGGCGGCGATCGTCAGCTCGATCGCCGCGACCCGAGCGCCGAGACCCACCATCTCCGCAAGCCGGCGGGCGCCGAGTGGCGCCATCGTCGTTCGGTCCTCGATTCCCTCGTGCTGCGTCGTCGAGGCGAGCTCGTACGAAACGGGCTGGGCGAGCAGGCGTGCCTCCGCGACGAGCCCTTGCACGGCCGCGCCGAACTCGCTGAGCCCCGGCTCGGCGAGGTGCGGACGCGCAGCGAGCCCTTCGGGAAGTCCGGTGAGCGGAGACTGCAACAGCTTCAGCGCACGCTCGGCACTGCTCGTCAAAGCGGGGGCCAGAGCGATCCGCAAGAAGTCGAGCGCCGCCGCGAGCGGGGCGATGTCGAAGTTCCCGCCCGCAACGACCCGCCCACCCGAGGCCGAGACGACGGGATTGCCCTGATGCGCGTTGAGCTCGACGCTGAGGACGCCATGAACGTAGGCGAGCGCGTCGCGGGTTGCGCCGTTCACCTGCGGCAGCGTCCGAAACGTCAGCGGATCCTGGAGGTTGCGCGGTTCCACGCTCCAGAGGTAGCTGCCCTCGAGCAGCGAGCGCAGCCGCGAGATCGTCGAGCCGAGGCCGGGATGCGGCCGTGCTTCTGCAACAGCCTCGTCCACTGCGCCGAGGTTGGCCGCAAAGGCCTCGAAGTCGACAGCGCCGGCGACATCGAGTGCATCGAGCAGCGTCTCGCAGTCCGAGACGGCCAGCGCCGCGAGGCCGGTCGAGAACGCGTTGTTGTCCAGCAACACCAGCGCCTCGCCCGCGGCGAGCTCGAAGTCCTCCAGGAGCCCGTCGACGAGATCCGCATTCGCCGCAAGATCGGCCTGGCCGACAGAGCCGAGCACGCGGACCTGCGGAGTGACGCCTTCGTTTAGACGGCCGACGACGAGCTGCGCGAGCTCGGGACGAACGCCTGGGAAGCCCTGCGCGAGCCCGTTGGCGAGCTTCACCATCGTCGCGCGCACCTTGTCTGCCGCCGCTGGCGGCCCCTGACCGACCAGGTGACCGCGAATCAGCTGCCGGTTGAAGCGTGCCTGATCCTCCTCGATCGCAAAGCGCTTGCGCATCCCGACCCCGGTCGAGAAGCCGTAGACCTGTTGACCCGACTCGAGCGCCTGCTCGACCACCGCGCGTGAGGCGCGCATCTTCTCGACGGCGACCGGCGCCAACTCCACGCGCTCGCCGGCGCGGGCAACGCGAACGACCTCGGCGAGAGTCAGATCCGTCCCCGTGAGGACGACCGTCATCCCCACACCGCCGCCGCCGTCTCCGCGATCGTCCGAAGCTTCGCGTGCTGGTCATCGGCCGTGAGATCGTTGCCGAGGATGGAGGTCGCGAACCCGCACTGTGGCGAGAGCGCAAGCCGCTCGAGCGGGCAGAACGCCGTCGCTTCCTCGATCCTCGCCGCGAGCTCGTCGACGGTTTCGCGCCGGCCGCTCTTCGTCGTGACGAGGCCGAGCACCGCGGTCTTTCCCTCCGGCACCGAACGCAGCGGCTCGAAGGTGCCCGAACGCGCGTCGTCGTACTCGAGCATGAGCCTCTCCGCGTTCACGCTCGCGAAGAGCCGCTCGGCCAGCCAGTCGTAGCCGCCCTCGACGAGCCACCTCGACGCCTGGTTCCCGCGGCAGAGGTGCATGGCAAACGTCACGCCGTCACGATTGCCGTAGACGTGGTTGTCGAGCTCGAGCCCGAGCTCGAGCCAGCGCTCCGCCGGCCATCCCCGGCTCGCGTAGAACTCGCGGTAGGTCGGATCGAGCAACAGCGGGTAGTGCGGCGCGTCGAGCTGGATATAGGTGGCGCCGAGCCGCACCAGCTCATCGACCTCTTCGCGGAGGATCTCGGCCACGTCGCCGAGGAACTCCTCGAGGCTCGCGTACGCTCCGCTCGAGCGCTCCGGATCCCAGAAGTTGGCGAACAGGCTCGGGCTGGGCAGGGTCACCTTGAGAATGCGGTTCGTACGCGAGCGCGTGTACTCGAACTCGCCGGCCGAGAGGAAGCGCCGGCGGCGAAGCTTTCCCACAACGGCGATCGGCGGGCGCTCGACCCTCATCTCGCCGAGCTCGCCGCTCTGCCACTCGCCCCACAGGAACGCGTCCAGATCCCATTCGCCGAAGCCCTCGACCGCTTCGGTCATCTGGCTCTGGAACGAGAGCCGGCGCATCTCGCCGTCCGTGACGACGGCCATCCCGGCGTTCTCCTGAAGCCGAAGCGCGTCATCGACGGCCGCATCTTCCGCTCTCTTCAAGTCGGTCGCGTCGAGCTCACCCCGCTCGAATCGCTCCCGCACGACGAGCAACTCCGGTGGCCGCAGCAGGCTGCCGACGACGTCCGAGCGCGCCTCGAGCACGCGGCCACTGTATGCGACGACGGGACGGGGAGCTCGCTAGCCGAGAGAGACGACGACGGTCTTCGGCTCGGTGAAGACATCGAGCGGATGCCGGCCGCCCACCCGGCCGACGCCCGAGCTCGAGCCCGCCCGACCGCCGAAGGGGAGGTGGCTTTCCCAGTAGTTCGTGGACTCGTTGACGTTCACCCAGCCCGCACGGATCCCCTCGGCGAAGCGGAGCCCGCGAGCGAGATCGCGCGTCCAAATCGCGGCGAGCAGGCCGTACGGAGACCGGTTGGCGATCGCCAGAGCTTCCTCGTCGGAACCGATCCGCGTCAGCGGAACGACCGGGCCGAAGGTCTCTTCACGCGCGATCTCCATCTCGTCGCGTACCTCCGAGAGGACCGTCGCGGGGTAATACAGCTCGGTCGGGAAACCCTTCGCCCGCGTGCCGCCGAGCAGGATCTCCGCGCCGTGCTCGAGAGCATTGTCGACATGTCGATCGACCTTGGCCGCAGCCGCCTCGTTGTTCAGCGGCCCCATCGTCGTTTCCTCGTCGAAGGGATCGCCGAGTCGGATCTCGCGAGTGATCGCGCCCGAGAGCGCCTCGACGAACTCGTCGTGCACGCGCTCGTGGACGAGGAAGCGCTCACCTGCGGTGCAGCTCTGTCCCGCGCAGAGAAATGCCGCAGAAAGGCTTGCGCGGGCGGCGGCCCCGACATCGGCGTCCTCGAGAACGACGAAGGGGCCGTTGCCGCCCATCTCCAGGAGCAGCGCCTTGCCGGCGGCACGCGCGGCGATGCGGCGACCGGTCTCGATCGAGCCGATGAAGGCGATCGCGCTCGTGCCCGGGCTCGCCGCGATCTCGTCCCCGACCACGGCGCCCGGACCGGTGACGAGATTGAGCACTCCGGGCGAGACCCCCGCGTCCGAGATGCACTCGGCGAGCGCGACGGCGCATACCGACGTCGACGGCGCCGCCGCCCAGACGACGGCGTTCCCCGCTGCGAGCGCCGGAGCGATCACCTCCGCGGGCATCGTGTAGGGCCAATTCCAAGGCGTGATGACGCCGACGACACCGCGCGGGACGCGATAGACGAGCACCCGCTTGGAGGCGTCGACCGACGGCGGCATGGACCCCTCGAGCCGGGTCGCCTCGGCTGCGGCCTGTCGGAAGTACGCCGCCAGCTCGTCCACCTCGTCATAGGACTCCGCCACGAGCGGCTTCCCCTGGTCGAGCGTGAGGGTGCGTGCAAGGACCTCGCGACGCTGCTCGACCAGGGCCGCGACCCGCTCGAGAGCAGCTGCCCGTTCGAAGGCGGAGAGCGCGGCCCAGCCCTGCCAAGCGTCGTTCGCGGCGCAAATCGCTCGCCGGGCGTCCTCTCGCGTGCCTTCCGGAACGGTTCCGATCGTCTCTCCGGTCGCCGGGCTCTCGGCGTCGAACCGGGCGCCCGACTCGCTCTCGACCCAGGCGCCACCGATCAGCATCGAGACGTCGATTCGTCCTTCTCCCGCGTCGCTTGACTCCGAAGCGGCCGTAGTATATTCACCGTATACCAGTGATCTGGAGCCCGTTCTGAGCAGCACCGAGATCACCGTGAACGGCGGAGCCCCGAAGGACCAGCCTCTCATCCGCGCTCACGGTGTCTGGAAGATCTTCGGCCCTCGCGCCGAGCGCGTCATCGGCAGTGCGGACGCCGACCTTCCGCGGAGAGAGCTCCGCGAGAAGACGGGCTGCGTCGCTGCGGTCCGCGACGTCTCGATCGAGGTCTTTCCCGGCGAGGTGTTCGTCGTAATGGGGCTTTCCGGATCTGGCAAGTCGACGCTCGTCCGGACGCTGATCCGGCTGATCGAGCCGACTGCGGGCACGATCGAGATCGTCGGCACCGACGTCATGGCCGCGAGCAAGTCCGAGCTGCGAGCGCTCCGGCGCCACAAGGTCTCGATGATCTTCCAGCACTTCGGCCTGCTCGCGCACCGGCGCGTGCTCGACAACGTCGCGTTCGGGCTCGAGGTACAGGGCGTCGGGAAGGCCGAGCGCCACGCGCGCGCCCACGAGGTCCTGAAGCTCGTCGGGCTGGAGGAAGTCGCGAACCAGTTTCCCGACCAGCTCTCGGGCGGGATGCAGCAACGAGTCGGCGTCGCTCGCGCATTCGCGGTGAACCCGGAGGTGATGCTCTACGACGAGCCGTTCAGCGCCCTCGATCCCCTGATCCGCCGCGATATGCAGGACGAGGTGATCCGGCTACAGGCCGAGACGGGGAAGACGACCATGTTCATCACGCACGACCTGCCTGAGGCGCTGCGGCTCGGCGATCGGATCGCGATCATGCGAGACGGCGCGATCGTGCAGCTCGGCACTCCAGAGGAGCTCGTCGGCTCGCCTGCCGACGACTACGTCGAGAACTTCACCCGCGACATCCCGCGTAGCCATGTCCTGACGCTCCGCTGGATCATGCGCGAGCCCTTCCCCGACGAGCAGGTCGACGGTCCCCGGCTGGACGTGGCGACGACGGTGCGCCGGGCCGTCCCGATCCTCGCCGCGAGTGAGAAGCCCGTGTGCTGCATCGAGGACGGGAGCATCGTCGGCATCGTCGACCGCAACGCCGTGCTGACCGCGATCGCAGGCGAGCGGGGCGACTGAGATGGCCTCCGTCGCCACCGCCGAGACCGTCGTCGCGGCACCCGTCGTCTCCCACCGCCCCTGGTGGCGCGGAAAGCTCGTCCAGGTCGCGGGCATCGTCGCGCTCATGTACATCGTTAACCGGGTCTGGGCGCTCGAGTATCCCTGGCCCGACCGACTCACCTGGAACTCCCTCCCGTTCCGCCTCGACGACTTCCAGACCTGGCTGCTCGATCAGCGAAACGCAGCGGACCCCAGCTTCGTGTTCGCCGTCTTCGACGGCTTTGCGACCTTCGTGGACAACCTTGTCGGGTGGTTCAACCGGTTCTTGCTCTGGCTGACGTGGGTCGGCACCATCGCGGCCGGCACCGGAGTCATGCTGCGGTTCGGTGGCTGGCGCGCCGCCGCCTGGGTCGGTACGGCGCTCGCATCGTTCGCCCTGATGGGATTGTGGGAGGAGAGCATGCAGACGCTGGCGCTGGTGCTTGCGGCCGTCGGGCTCTCGCTTCTTGTCGGTATCCCGCTTGGGATCGTTGCCGGACTCTCGAATCGCTTCCAGCAGGCGATCACGCCCTTCCTCGACGCGATGCAGATCGTGCCTGCGTTCGCCTATCTGATGCCGGTCGTCATCCTGTTCTCGGTCGGTCCGGGAGCGGCCGTCGTGTCCACGATGATCTACGCGATCCCACCGGCGGTCCGCATCACGGCGCTGGGCATCCGGCGCGTCCCCAGGAACACGGTCGAAGCGGCAGAGTCGCTGGGCTCGACACGCGCTCAGCTGCTGTCCAAGGTGCAGCTGCCTCTGTCACGGCGGATGCTCTTGCTCAGCGTGAACCAGACAATTCTGTTCGCGCTCTCGATGGTGGTCATCGCGGGCCTCATCGGCGGTGGCGGACTCGGTGACGTCGTCACGAGCGGCCTGTACTCGAATCCCTCGCTCGCGATCCTCGGCGGTGTCGCCATCGTCGTCATGGCGATGGCCCTCGATCGGTCGACCGAGGCGATCGCCAATCGCACGGATCCCGTCCGCCGTCATCTCACCGACACGATGCGCAGGCGCCTGCGGCTTGCCACGCTCGCCAGCGCCGCCGGCGTCGGTCTCGCCGTCGGGCTCGCGAAGCTCTTCGACGCCGCTGCAATCTATCCCGACACGGCAACCGCCCAAGAACGGCTGCTCCGACGCATTCAGGCGGTGCTCGACTACGTCCAGGATCCGGCGCACTTCATCTTCAAGATCACCGAGCCGATCGGGAACTTCATCCTCGTCCACGGCGTCCAGCCACTGCAGGAGTTCCTCATCGGTACGCCGTGGTTCGTCACGGTTGCAGGTCTCACCGCAATGGCTCTCGTGGTGAGCGGGATTCGCCCGGCCGTAACGACGCTCGTCATGTTCATGTCGATCGGGGTGTTGGGCATGTGGGAGCCGGCGATGGACACGTTCTCCCAGGTCCTGGTTGCGACGGTCTTGGCAGTGCTGATCGGGGTGGCGCTCGGCGTCTGGGCGGCGGAGAGCAAGACAGTGTCGCGTGTACTCCGGCCCGTGAACGACGTGCTTCAGACGCTCCCGCAGCTCGTCTACATCATCCCGTTCATCTACCTCATGCCGGTTTCGATCGTTCCCGGCATAGTCGCCGGCGTGCTGTACGCCTTTCCCGTGGTGGTGCGGCTGGTCGAGCGAGGCGTTAGAGACGTCGCACCGACTTCAGTCGAGGCAGCGGGCGCGTTCGGCGCCACGCGCCGGCAGGTGCTCACGAAGGTCAAGATCCCGCTGGCGGGCGACGCGATCATGCTCGGTGTCAACCAGGGGATCATCATGGTGCTGGCCGTCGTCGTCATCGGCGGGCTGGTCGGCTCGGGCGGCCTCGGGTACCTCGTCGCACAGGGGCTCGTTCGCGGCGAGTTCGGGCTGGGAGTCGTGGCGTCGCTCGCCATCCTCGCGCTCGGCATCGCGCTCGACCGCGTCACGCAGGCAACACATCGTGAACGAAGGGAGGGAATCGAGTGAGGGAGAGAAGAATCACCAACAACAAGGAGGGTCGTATGTCGAAACGTGTCGGAGCGCGGCTCGGCCTGCTGCTCGGCGCCTTGCTGGCGGCAGTGGTCGGACTCGCCTCATCGGGGAGTGCGCTGGGTGAGGCAACCCAGTCGTGCGGCACGGTGGCACTCAACGAGCAAGCGTGGGCAGGCTCGACGGCGAACACCTATGTCGCCAAGTACGTGCTCGAGAAGAGGCTCGGCTGCAAGGTCAAGATCACGAAGATCACGGAGATCCCGGTCTTTCAGGCGATGGCGGACGGCAAGGTCGACGTCGTGCTCGAGGACTGGCAGCACGTCGATCAGTACAAGCAATTCGTCACCAAGCAGAAGTCCGTCGTGCTCGTCGGGTCGAACGGCGTGATCGGGCACATCGGTTGGTACATCCCGAAGTACCTGCTCAAGCAGTACCCGCAGTTCGCGACCTGGAAGGGCCTGAAGGGCAAAGAGACCGTCTTCAAGTCGCCCGAGTCGGGCTCGCAGGGAATGTTCCTCGGCGGTGACCCGTCATACGTACAGAAGGACAAGGAGCTGATTCAGCTCCTAGGTCTGAACTTCAAGCACGTCACCGTGGGAGCGGAGCCCGCTCAGGTTGCCCGCTTCTCGCAGCTGATCAAGCAGAAGAAGCCCGTCATCTTCTACTGGTACACGCCGCAGTACCTGAACGTGCAGCTCGACCTCGTCGAGGTGAAGCTCCCTCAGCGCCCGAAGGGCTGCAAGGACGACGCGTCGTCCGGCGGTGACATCAAGCAGTACAAGTGCGCCTACGGCGTGACGATCATCAACAAGCTCGTCAGCAAGGAGTTCGCTGCGAGCGGCTCGCCTGCCGTGAAATTCATCAGGAAGTGGAAGTGGACAAACGCCGACCAGAACTTCGTCGCCACGTTGATCGCCGGGAAGAAGGTGAACCCGGACAAAGCGGCGGAGCAATGGGTGAAGGCGAACGCAGCCAAGGTCAATGCTTGGCTGAAGTGAGCTGAACCGGATCCGGGTCTTCCACGTCAGGAACTGGAAGGCCCGGCTCCATCCCGGCCCCATCCGATGAGCACATCACCCCTCAAAGTCCACCAGCCGGAGGCCGCCGAGGCGCAGTCTCTCTCCGACCGCGCCTACTACGCCATCCGTGAGCTCATCGTCACGCTCGAGCTTGCCCCCGGCTCGATCGTCAGCGAGCGTGAGCTCCAGGACCGGCTCGGTGTCGGCAGGACACCCGTGCGAGAGGCGCTCCAGCGGCTCGAGGGCGAGCGACTCGTCGAGGTCTACCCGCGTCGCGGCATCTTCGTCTCGAACGTCAACGTGCTCGACCTCGCCGTGCTCTCCGAAGTTCGCGGGGTGCTCGAGAGCTTCGGGGCGAGGCTCGCCGCAGAACGAGCGACGGCCGCGGACCGGGAAACCACGATGACCCTAATCGCCGACCTGCACGGGCTGACGGCGACCGCGATGGCGACGACGGACGAGCGTCTGCTGATCGACCTCGACCAACGGATTCACCGTCACGTCTACCAATGCACTCACAACCTCTTCCTGGAGGCGACGCTCGACGGCTACTACATGCTCACGCTGCGGATCTGGTTTCTGGTGCTGAACCGGGTCGCGCGGCTGGAGGAAGCCGTCAAGGAGCACCTCGCCCTGCTGGAGGCGATCCGCGACGGCGATCCGGAGCGGGCGGAGAGGGCGATGAGGCGTCACGTCGAGGGTTTCGAGCAGGCGATCAGAAGGGTGCTCTAGCGGACGTCGTACCAACGGTGTCTGACACCGGTCCGCTCAACCATGCGGGTTTGAGGTTGCCCGGTGTCAGACACCTGGCCTGGTGTATTTATTAGAAACAGACTGATATATGTAGAGCTGTGAGCAGCCTTCCTGAGACAGCCCACGCAGTGGTCATCGGCGCCGGAATCGTCGGCTCGAGCCTCGCCCACCACCTCGCCCGCCTCGGTTGGCGCGACCTCGTCCTCGTCGAGAAGGGGCCGCTTCCCAACCCGGGCGGCTCGACCGGACACGCCTCGAACTTCATCTACCTGGTCGATCACTCGAAGGAGATGACCGCGCTCACACTCGACAGCGTGCGCCAGTACGAGGAGCTCGGCGTCTTCACGGAATCCGGAGGGATCGAGGTCGCCCGCACCGAGGAGCGAATGCAGGAGCTCACCCGGCGCATGGTCTCTGCGAAGGCGTGGGGAGTCGAGCCGGTCTCATTGCTCACACCCGCGGAGGTGAAGGAGCTCGTCCCCTTCATCGACGAGACGGCGATCCTCGGCGGCTTCTACTCATCGGGCGTCGGCGTCGTCGACTCGCTCCGCGCCGGCACGCTCATGCGCGAGCAGGCGGTCGAGCTGGGCGCCTTGACCGTGTCGGCGCAAACGGAGGTGCTCGACATCGAGACTTCGGGCGGACACGTCACCGGTGTCCGGACATCCGAGGGCGACATCGAGACGGACGTCGTCGTCATCGCCTGTGGCGTCTGGAGTCCCAAGCTCGCCCGCATGGCCGGCGCCTGCATCCCGCTCACGCCCGCGGTTCACCAGATGATCGATATCGGCCCTGTGCCGCAGTTCGAGCAGGCGAAACGCGCGATCGAGTTCCCGATCGTCCGCGACATGGACACGAACATGTACGAGCGCCAGGACGGCACCTCACTCGAGATCGGCTCGTACGCGCACCGCCCGATCCTGTACGACCCCGAGGACCTGCCCTCGGTCGAAGAAGCCGCGCTCTCTCCGACCGAGTTCCCGTTCACCCAGGAGGACTTTGCGCCGCAGCTCGAGCAAGCGCTCGAGCTGATGCCCGAGATCGTCGGGGACGAGTCTGTCGGCATCAAGTACGCGATCAACGGAATCCTCTCGTTGACGCCCGACGGGATGCCGATTCTCGGCGAGACGCCCGAGGTGCGGGGCCTCTGGTCGGCGGCGGCGGTCTGGGTGAAGGAGGGCCCTGGCGTCGGCAAGTCGCTCGCGGAGTGGATGGTGCACGGCGAGTCCGAGATCGACCTCCACTCGTCCGACATCGCGCGCTTCCACGACCACCACAAGACGAGCGCGCACGTGAGGGCGCGCACCGCGGAGGGCTTCAACAAGATGTACGGGATCGTCCACCCACTCGAGCAGTGGGAGTCGAACCGCGACGTTCGCCTCTCCCCCTTTCACGCCCGTGAGCGCGCGCTCGGCGCGGTGTTCTTCGAGGCGGCCGGCTGGGAGCGTCCGCAGTGGTACGAGTCGAATGCGCCGCTTCTCGAGGAGTACTCGGAGCGCGTGAACGGCCGGGAGTCGGAGTGGGACGCCCGCTGGTGGTCTCCGCTCATCAACGCCGAGCACCTGGCGATGCGGGACCGAGCGGGGCTGTTCGACCTGACCGCATTTGCGATCTTCGACGTAACCGGTCCGGGCGCGCTCGACGCGCTGCAGCGTGTGTCGATGCGGCAGGTCGATGTTGCGGTCGGGCGCGTCGTCTACACACCGTGGCTTTCGAAGAGTGGCGGGTTCAAGTCGGACCTAACGATCATGCGGCTCGGCGACGAGCAGTTCCGCGTCGTAACGGGCGGCGCGCACGGGATGGCCGACCGCAAGTGGCTGCGTGACCATCTCCCGGAGGAGGGATCGGCCCAGCTCGCCGACCTCACCTCCGCCTGGTGCACGCTCGGCATCTGGGGCCCTCGCGCGCGGGACATCCTCGCAAGCGTCACGAGCGACGACGTCTCGCACGACGGATTTCCCTTCGCTACCTGCCGGACGATCGAGGTGGGGCCGCTGCGCGTCCTGGCCTCCCGCATCTCGTACGTCGGCGACCTCGGGTGGGAGCTCTATGTCCCGATCGAGCAAGGAGCACGGCTCTGGGACATCGTCTGGGAGGCGGGCCAGGCGCACGGCGCGGCGCCGGCGGGAATCGGCGTCTACGGGACGACCGGCCGGCTGGAGAAGTGCTACCGCGCCTACGGCGCCGAGCTCGAGAGCGAGTACACGGTGGTCGAAGCCGGCATGACGACTCCGAAGGTCAAGGAGCAGGACTTCGTCGGCAAGGATGCGTATCTGCAGGCCCGTGACGAGGAGCCGGTCACGGTCCTCTGCACTCTCACTGTGGATGACCACGCATCTTCCAACAGCGTCGTCCGCTATCCGTTGGGGCGCGAGCCCGTCGTCACCCGCGACGGCGCCCGGCTCGTAGACAGCAAGGGTCGCGGCTCGTACGTCACGAGCGCCGGCGCCGGGCCTTCGATCGGCAAGCACATCCTCATGGCCTATCTCCCGCCCGAGCACGCGGTCGCGGGCGAGCAGCTGGCCGTCGAGTACATGGGCGATCGCTATCCGGTCACGGTCGCGGTCGCCGATGCTACGCCGGTCTTCGACCCCGAGAATGCACGGATCCGCTCATGACCTTCTCGGCCATGTCTCCAGGGAGACCAGCGAGCGGGAAAGCCGCTCCAGGTGCCGAAACCGTCCAAGTTACAACTTGTAACTTGGACTTCTCCCCGCGCGACGGAGCGGTGCCGTGAACGTGCTCGTGTGCGTCAAGCGCGTGCCGCTGACGGGCGGGAAGATCGTGCTCACGGCAGACGAGCAGGTGATCGCCACTCAGCACCTCGGGTTCACGATCAGCCCGCACGAGGAGTGCGGAGTCGAGGAAGCCGTGCGCATCGTCGAGAAGCACGGCGGCGAATCCGTCGTCCTCACCCTTGGGCCGCCCGAGGCCGAGGAGCAGCTACGTGACGCGATGGCGCTCGGAATGGATCGCGCGATTCATCTCGTGATCGGAGATGACGAGGACTGGGATGCACAGGCCACGGCGACGGCGATCCTCGACGCGATCGCGGCCGAGCACGCGTCAGGCGTCGACTACGACCTGATCTTCTTCGGAAACGAGTCGGCCGACTCCGGCGGCTATCAGGTGGGAATCCGCGTCGCGCACGCGCTGAGGCGTCCGATCGCGACCGGCCTCAAGGGCGTCCTTGTCGAGGGAGGGCATGTCCGGTGTGAGCAGGAGGTCACGAGCGGTCGCGACGTCTTCGACCTGCCGCTGCCCGCGATCGTCACGGTGAAGGAGGGCCTGAACTTCCCGCGCTATCCCTCGGTTCCGGGGCGCATGCGCGCCCAGAGGAAGCCGGTGGCCTCGAGCTCTCCGACGCCCGCGGAAGCGCGTCTTTCGAAGCGACGCCTCGTCTCGCCGCCCGGCGAGCGCAAGGAGGCCGAGATCCTCGGCCACGGGCCCGACGCCGCGCCGAGGGTGGTCGAGGTTCTCCAGCGGATCGGCGTCGCGTGATCCTCGTCGTCATCGAGCGCCAGCCTGGAGGTGTCGACGAGCTCTCGTTGCAGGCGCTCGCGTTCGCACGCGGATTTGCCCAGGGCGCTCCGCTTCACGCTCTTGCGATCACGACCCCTGGTAACAGTCTGTTACAAGGCGAGATTGCGACGCTTGAAGAGCACGGCGTCTCGACGCTGCACGTCGCCGCGCACGACGTATTCGGCTCGTATGCCCCACCCTCGATCGCACAGGCCGCTGTCGAACTGGCCGGGCGGCTCCAGCCAACAGCAGTCATTGCAGCAGGCAGCGAGCGTGGCAACGAGGTCTCGGCGCATGTCGCTGCGCGTCTCGACCTCCCCTTCGCCGCGAACTGCATCGACGCCACGCCCGGCGACTCCATGCGCGTGACGCGCCTGCGCTGGGGCGGCAGCCTGCTCGAGGAGGCCGATGTGCACGGCTCGCCCGCCCTGCTCACCGTCGCCCCGCACATGGTCGCCGCAGAGACCGCGCCGTCAGGCGAGGCAACAGTCGAGCGCTTCACTCCCACCCTCTCTGAAGCCGACCAGCTCGTTCGCGTGACGGCCAGGGCGCACGGCGGCACCGGCGGCGGCGTCTCGCTCGCAGACGCGAAGGTGGTCGTGTCCTCCGGCCGTGGCGCGGGCTCACCCGAGGGATTCGGGATCATCGAAGAGCTCGCGGGCCTGCTCGGAGGCGCGGTCGGCTGCTCCCGAGCCGTCACCATGGCCGGCTGGCGACCGCACACCGACCAGGTCGGGCAAACGGGAACGAAGATCGCGCCCGACGTCTACATCGCCTGCGGCATCTCAGGCGCGACGCAGCACATGGCGGGCTGCAAGGGCGCGAAGACGATCCTGGCGGTGAACACCGACCCACAGGCGCCGATTCTCGCCAGCGCCGACTACGCCGTGATCGGGGACCTACACGAGGTCGTTCCGGCGATCACCGCCGAGCTGAAGAAGCTAAGGGGGCTGTAGGGCGAGGCTTGCCTCGCCCCGCCCGCTGATGGCGAGCTCGACCGATCTCTCCGCGCTCGCCCTGGCGGCGGTCGCGGTCGTAGCGTTGACGCTGTTCGTCAGGCGGGCGCTCCTGCTCGTCCGGCTCGTTCGGATGGGGGCGCCGCTCCCGCGCTTCGACGATCTGCCGAGGCGAGTCGAGAACGAGACGGCGATCGTGCTCGGGCAGAGGAAGCTGCTCTACCGCGTCGGCCCGGGCCTCATGCACGCGTTCATCTTCTGGGGATTCGTCGTCCTCTTCCCGACGATCCTGCTCGCGCTCGTCTACGTCGTCGACCGCGAGCCGGGGCTGCCCTCGGCCTCGCCGCTCGCCTGGCTCGAGAGCCAGGGCTGGTTCGCCCTGCTCGTCGACCTCTTCTGCGCTCTCGTGCTCGTCGGCATCGCGGCCGCTTTCTGGATCCGCAAGGTGCAGCGCCCGGACCGGTTCCGGGGCAGTCATCTCGGCGAGGCAGACCTGATCCTCGCGCTGATCACCGGGATCGTGTCCACGTTGCTCCTCTGGCACGCGAGCCAGATCGCGCTCGGGCTGAACGAATGGGGCGCCGACTGGTCGCCGCTCTCGAACGCGCTCTCGGGGCTCTTCGGCGAGGGCACGGCGACGGAGGCGCTCGAACGCGTGCTCGTCTGGGGCCATGTGCTCATCATCCTCTCGTTCCTCGTCTACCTGCCGTACTCGAAGCACCTGCACATCGCCACCGCGGCGCCGAACGTCTTCTTCGGGCGGACACGCGCCAAGGGCCGTCTCGAGCCGCTCGACTTCGAGGGTCCCGACGACGAGCTTCGCTTCGGCGCCGGGACGGTCCCGGATCTCACGTGGAAGGGGATCCTCGACACGATGTCCTGCACCGAGTGCGGGCGCTGCCAGGACGTGTGCCCGGCCTGGGCGACCGGGAAGGAGCTCTCCCCGAAGCTCCTGATCATGAACCTTCGCGACCACGTCTTCGCAGAAGGGCCGAAGGTGCTGGCAGACGCGAGCTTCGAGCCGACGGCGCTAGTCCCGAATGCGGTCACCGACGACGTCGTCTGGGATTGCGTGACGTGCGGCGCGTGCGTCCAGGAGTGCCCGGTCTCGATCGAGCACGTCGACCACATCGTCGACCTCCGACGGCATCTCGTCATGGTCGAGTCTCGCTTCCCGGCGGAAGCCGAGCCGATGCTCCGCGATGTCGAGCGGAGCGGCAACCCCTGGGGGAAGCCGCAGGACGAGCGTGCGGCGTGGGCCGAAGGGCTGGGGGTGCGGGTGCTGAAACCCGGAAGCCGACCGCCGGAGGTCCTCTACTGGGTCGGCTGCGCCGCCTCCTTCGACGAGCGAGCTCGCAAATCTGCGGAGTCGACCGTAAAGCTCCTGCTCGCCGCCCGCGTTGACGTCGCGATCCTCGGGCCGCGCGAGTCGTGCACCGGCGATCCAGCTAGAAGGATGGGCAACGAGTACGTGTTCCAGGAGTTCGCGAAGCAGAACGTCGCGACGCTCGACGAGTCGGGCGTGACGAAGATCGTGGCGAGCTGCCCGCACTGCTTCAACACGCTGGCCAACGAATACCCGGACTTCGGCGGCCGCTACGAGGTCGTCCACCACACCGAGTTCCTCGCCGACCTCGTGAGCCAGCGCCGGCTCAGGCCCGTGGCGACGGACCAGGCGATCACGTACCACGACTCCTGCTACCTCGCTCGACACAACGACGTGCGCGAGGCGCCCCGCGAGCTCGTCGCGGCGGTCGGCCAGCCGGTCGAGATGGAACGGAGCGGCACGCGCACGTTCTGCTGCGGCGCGGGCGGTGCGCACATGTGGATGGAGGAGCGCGGCTCCGCGATCAATGAGGAGCGCGTGCGCGAAGCCGCTGAGACCGGCGCCGAGACGCTCGCCGTCGCGTGCCCGTTCTGCACGATCATGCTCGACGACGGCGTGCGCCAGACCGGACGTGAGCTGCGCGTCGCCGACGTCTCGACGCTGCTCGTCGAGGCGCTGGAACGCGAGTGACAGACGGGCGCTACGACTTCGTGATCGTCGGCGGGGGCTCGGCAGGGTGCGTGCTCGCTAACCGCCTCTCGGCCGATCCGAAGACGCGCGTGCTGGTGCTGGAGGCCGGTCGGCCAGACTCGCTCTGGGACGTCTACATCCACATGCCCGCCGCGCTCTCCTTCCCCATCGGCTCGCCTCGCTACGACTGGCGCTACGAGTCCGAGCCCGAGCCGTTCATGGACGGCCGCCGCGTCGCCCACGCGCGCGGCAAGGTTCTCGGCGGGTCGAGCTCGATCAACGGGATGATCTTCCAGCGCGGGAACCCGCTCGACTTCGAGAAATGGGGAGCCGAGCCAGGCCTCGAGCAGTGGGACTACGCGCACTGCCTCCCCTACTTCAAGCGCATGGAGCGCTCGCTCGAAGGCGCGGACGAGTACCGGGGAGACAGCGGCCCCCTTGTGGTGGAGCGCGGCCCGGCGACGAATCCACTCTTTACCGCGTTCTTCGAGGCGGTTCAGCAGGCGGGCTACCCGCTGACCGACGACGTGAACGGCGAGCGCCAAGAGGGGTTCGCGCGCTTCGACCGCAACGTCCATCGGGGGCGCCGGCTGAGCGCGGCACGCGCCTATCTCCACCCGGTACGACAGCGCTCGAACCTCGAAGTCACGTGTCGCGCCCTCGTCACCCGTGTCCTCTTCGAGGACAAGCGAGCGGTCGGGGTCGAGTACCTGAAGGCCGGGGGCTTCGAGCGAGCGTACGCCGAGGAGGTGATCCTCTGCGGTGGCGCAATCAACTCGCCGCAGCTGCTCCAGCTCTCCGGGGTCGGCGACCCGGAGCATCTTCGCTCGGTAGGAGTCGAGATCGTCCATGAGCTCCCGGGCGTCGGCGAGAACCTGCAGGACCATTTGGAGGTGTACGTCCAGCACGCGTGCACGAAGCCAATCTCGGTCGCACCGGCGATGAAGTGGCGAAACCGCCCGTGGGTGGGGCTCCAGTGGCTCTTCTTCCGCCGCGGGCCTGGCGCAACCAACCATTTCGAGGCCGGTGGCTTCGTCCGCTCGAACGACGATGTCGCGTACCCGAACCTCATGTTCCACTTCCTCCCGCTCGCGATCCGTTACGACGGGACGCAGCCCGCGGGCGGCCACGGCTACCAGGTGCACGTGGGGCCGATGAACTCGGACGCGCGCGGCTCCGTGAAGATCACCTCCCCGAACGCGCATGTCCACCCCGCGCTCCGCTTCAACTACCTCTCCACCGAGCAGGACCGCCGCGAGTGGGTCGAGGCAATCCGCTGCGCGCGGCACATTCTCGGGCAGCCGGCGTTCGCTGAGTTCGACGCAGGCGAGATCTCACCAGGCCCGAAGGTCGAGACGGACGAGCAGATCCTCGACTGGGTCATACGCGATGCGGAGACCGCGCTACATCCGTCATGCAGTTGCCGGATGGGGGTCGACGAGCTTGCGGTCGTCGATCCGGCGACGATGCGAGTGCACGGTCTCGAGGGCCTGCGCGTCGTCGACGCCTCGGTCATGCCGTACGTCACGAACGCGAACATCTACGCACCGGTGATGATGATCGCCGAGAAGGCCGCGGATCTCATCCGCGGGGCCACCCCGGTGCCTCCCCGCAAGGTCGACTTCTACCGCCACCGTGCAACGGTGTCGGTCCCTCAGGGGAGTGAGAGCCCGGAACTCCGCTCGTCGCGGGCGAGCTGACGGCTGACCGCGCGCCCGGCCGCTACGACCGCGTCGGTCACACGCCCCTCGACGCCCGACGCAGGGAAGCGGTACGACGGCCCGTGGGCATGAATCGCGGCGAGCGCATGACCGCGAGCGTCACGTACCGGCACAGCGACCGAGTTGATCCCGGCGACGAACTCCTCGCGTCCCCATGCATAACCAGAACGGCGAACATCTTCGAGCCGCTTGCGCATCTGCTTCGGATCGACGACCGTCCGAGGCGTCAGCGCGGCGAGGCCGCGC
>JALZOK010000101.1 GCA_030857225.1 Actinomycetota bacterium | reverse complement strand
AGCAGCTCTTCTATCTGATGAGCCGCGGCCTGTCCGAAGCCGAGGCGAGCGCGATGATCGTGTCCGGCTTCGTGGAGCCGATCACGAAGGAGCTCCCGCTCGAATACGCGGTCGAGATGAACCGCCTCATCCAGCTGCAGATGGAGGGCTCGGTTGGCTAGCGCGGTCACGGGACTCGACTTCGTCGGCGTTCCGTCGACCGACTGGCAGCGGACGCGCGCCTTCTACGTCGAGACGCTCGGGCTGCGACCCGACGAGCATTCGCAGGCGGAGTTCTGGGTCGGCGAGACGTGCTTCGCGATCTACGAGCCGGCCCGGCTCGGGATGGAGTTTGCGCCGCAGAAGAACGCTGCGCTCAACGTCGAGGACGTGCATGTCACGCGCGAGGAGCTCGAGGACAAGGGCGTCCAGTTCATGGGAGACACGGTCGACACCGGGGTGTGCCATATGGCCTTGTTCACCGACCCGGACGGCAACGACGTCATGCTCCACCGTCGGTACGCACCGTACGCCGCAGGCTCCACGTCCTGATGCAGCCTCAGAAAGTCGACTTCGTGTCCATCCCGACGCGCGATCTCGAGCGCGCGGCGTCGTTCTACGGTGCGTGCAACATGGCGTTCTTCCGGGATCCGGACGGCAACGGGCTCATGCTCCATCACCGCTACAAGCCCTACCACGACGGATCGACTCCGTGATGAAGGTCGAGCACGTCGACTTCGTCTCGTTCCTGACCCAGGACATCCCTCGGGCGAAGCAGTTCTACTCCGAGGTCCTCGGGCTCGAGATCGAGTCCGAGGGAGACGACGACATGGAGTTCCGCGCAGGGCAGGTGACGCTCGACATCTTCAACCCGGCCAGCCAGGGCAGCCGTTTGCACCCAACCTGGGTGGTATGGCTCTCCGCGTGCCGGACGTGGACGGCGCGCGCGCCGAGCTCGAGGCAAAAGGCGTGGAATTCGATGGCGAGACAACGGTGACGAGCGTATGCCGCATGGCTTTCTTCCACGACCCGGACGGCAACCTGCTCATGCTCCACCGACGCTTCGACGCCACGTGATGCAGATCGAGCAGGTCGACTTCATCTCCGTTCCGACGCGCGACCTGGCGAGGGCGGTCGCGTGGTACCGGGACGTGCTGGGGCTGCCCGCGAGCGAGTTCTCGGAAGAGGAGATCGAGACGCCGAATCTCACGCTGTCGTTCTGGAAACCCGAGGAACAGGATGAACCGTTCGTTCCGAACGAGAACGGGGTCGCGCTTCGCGTAGCCGACGTCGAAGTGGCAGTCGGCGAGGTCAGGGCCGCGGGCGGCGACGTCATGGGAATCGAGGACTCGGGTGTCTGCCGCATGGGCTTTGTCAAGGATCCGGACGGCAACGTCCTGATCCTCCACCGTCGCTACGCGCCGAGGGTGCGTCGTGACCAGGGCTGAGCGGCTCGGGCACTACCAGGCGCTTCCGCTGCCCACGACGAAGGACGAGCACTGGAGGTTCACCGACCTCAAGGGGTTCGATCCCGACGCGTGGACGGCGAACGGCGCCGTTGAGATCGCCTCACCGCCGTCACTCGTCGACGTCGATGTCGCCGGCATCGCGCACGTCGGAGAGGCGGGGATCGAGATCAACCTCGCGCCCGATGGAATCCGGTTCGAGCCGCTCACGGCCGAGCACGAGCTCCTCTACTCACTCGTGGGCTGGGACGAGAAGTTCGCGGCCCACAACGCCGCCATGTGGAAGCACGGCCTCCTCGTGCACGTGCCGCGCGGTGTCGTGGTCGAGAAGCCGCTCTATGTACGCGTCGCGAACGCGGTCGAAGGCGGCTCGCTCTTCTGGCGCCTGCTAATCGTGGCTGAGCCGGAGAGCCGGTTTGCCGTGATCGAGGAGTACGCGTCTGCATCGCCCGATCTCTCCGGATACTCGAACGCCGCTGTCGAGATCGTCGTGCAGGACGCCGCGAAGGTCGAGTACATCTCCCTTCAGAACTACTCCCGCAGCACCTGGCACTTCGCGTCTCATCACGGGCGCGTCGAGCGCGACGCCGAGCTCGACTGGGTCGCTGCCGGCTTCGGCTCCGCCAAGGGCAAGGTGCGGATCCAGAACGACCTCGCGGGACCGGGCGCGACCTCGCGAGTGACTGGCGCGTACTTCGCCGACGGCACCCAGCACCTGGACTACGACACGTTCCAGGAGCACATGGCGCCGTCGACGACATCCGACTTCGCGTTCAAGGGCGCTCTCCGCGACAACGCCCGCACGGTCTGGCGCGGGATGATTCGCGTCGAGGAAGGGGCGCAGAAGACGAACGCCTATCAGGAGAACCGGAATCTTCTCCTCTCGAAGACCGCGCACGCGGACTCGATCCCCGGCCTCGAGATCCTCGCGAACGACGTGCGCTGCACGCACGGCGCGACGCTCGGGAGGGTGGATCGCGAGCTGCTCTTCTACCTGATGACCCGCGGTCTCAGCCGCGCGGAGGCCGAGCGCGTGATCGTGCGCGGCTTCTTCCAGGACGTGCTCGATCGTGTGGAGCTCGAGCCGGTGCGCGAGGCTCTGGCGGCCGCACTCGAGGCCCGCATCCCGCAGGTGTAGGCACGAGGCGCGCTGCCTCTACGGATTTGGCGAACGAAGCGCCCCGAGTTCCTCCTCGAGCCGCGCAACCCGTTCCTCGAGCAAGGCGATTCGGTCGTCTCCCGCGGGCGCGGCGATCTCGACGTCGACCGGATCTTCCCCGCCCAGCAGGTGCGCGTAGCGCTCCTCCTTCTGCCCGGGACGACGCGCCAGTCGCGCGACGAGCTCTCGCTCGGTGAGGTCCGTGAGAACTCCTTCGACCTCGGCGAGCGAGGCGAACGGATGGAGACGCTCGGCCCGTTGTTTGAGCTCGCCCGGAGTCTGCGGCCCGCGGAGCATCAGGACAGCCAGCAACGAGAGCTCGGCCGGCGAGACGCCGACCACCTCATCGAACAAGTGCCTGTACTTCGCAGCACGGCTTCCCGCGCCGCTCGCCAGCCGCGTCCAACCCTTCCGCGAAAGTCGCTCGAGCGCCGAGCGGATGGTCGCCTCGTCGTAGTCGACGAGTGGCTCCCGGTTGGTCGCCTGGTTGCACGCGAGTCGAAGCGCGTTTCAGCGACAGTGGATAGGCGTCAGGCGTCGTCCGCTGCTTCTCGATCAGGCAGCCGAGGACGCGGATTTCGACGGCATCAGCGTGCATCTGAGGACGCTAACGCTACTCTGGATGTATGACCGAGAAACTGGAGTTGACGGACGCGGAATGGCAGGACCGGCTGACCAAGGAGCAGTACGAGATCCTGAGACGCAAGGGAACGGAACGCGCTTTCACCGGCGCCTACACTGACGAGCATTCTCCCGGTGTCTATCGCTGCGCTGGCTGCGGTACAGAGCTTTTCCGCTCGGAGGACAAGTTCGACTCGGGAACCGGCTGGCCGAGCTTCGTCGAGCCCGCGGACCTCTCGAGTGTCGTAACCGAAACGGACGTCACGTACGGGATGGTTCGCACCGAGGTCACGTGTGCGACGTGCGGCGGTCATCTCGGGCATGTCTTCGACGACGGGCCCGGCCCTTCCGGGAAGCGGTACTGCATCAACTCGGGCGCGCTCGATCTCGAGCAGGCGTCGTAGCAGCGCTCGCTATCGTCACACCCGTGACGAGCTGCTGCCGCGCCGGCCCATGTGAGGCGATCTTCAAGCCGCGCGTGGCACGCCGGAGCCTTGATCGCCATCGCAAGAAGGGCCTCGACGAGCTCGAGCGGCGGATGATCACCGCGGCCTCTCGAGGCGGGCTCGAGGGCGTCCGCGTCCTCGAGATCGGCGGAGGAGTAGGGACACTGCAGTCCGAGCTCGTGGCCGCGGGGGCGGCGCAAGGCGAGATTGTGGAGCTCGTTGCGGCCTGGGAGCCTTATGCGCGGGAGCTCGCCCACGAGCGGGGACTTGCTGAGCGGACGACGTTTCGCGTCGCCGACATCCTCGAGAGCCCGGAGAGCGTCGAGGATGCCGATGTCGTGCTGCTCAATCGCGTCGTCTGCTGCTCTGCCGACGGCATCGCGCTCGCGGGCCAAGCTGCTCGACTCACGCGTCGCGCGCTCGTTCTCAGCTTTCCGCGCGAAGTGTTCTGGGTTCGCGCCGGCCTCGGGCTAGTCAACATAGGCCTCCGAGTCACCGGACGCGCGTTTCGCGTTTTCGTCCATCCTCCCGCGGAGCTCGTCCGAAGGGCCGAAGCAGAAGGGCTCGAGCTAGCGGAGACGGGCCACGGCCGGATGTGGGCCTTCGCAACGCTTCGCCGTGCGACATGAGCGAGCTCGGCCTCTTCCCGCTCGGTCTCGTGCTCCTGCCTACCGAGCAAGTGCCACTCCATATCTTCGAGGAGCGCTACAAGGAACTGATCGAGGAGTGTCTCGCGGACCACACCGAATTCGGGCTCGTCTACGCGGACGATTCGGGGATCCGGGAGATCGGGACGCGGGCGCGGGTCTTGGAAGTGCTCACCCGGTTCGAAGACGGGCGCATGAACATCCTTGTCGAGGGTCGTGACCGCTTCAGGCTTGTCGACCTCACAAGTGGCAAGAGCTTCCAGACGGGGGACATCACGCCGATCGAAGACGTCGACGACTTGGCGGACGCGAGCAGCGTGGAACGCGCGCGCGCGCTCTTCGACCGCCTGCGCGAGCTGACGTCGAGCCAGATCGATCTGCCCGACGCTGACATCCCTCAACTCTCCTATGTCTTGGCTGCTCGCGTGGAGCTCTCGGCCGAGGCGAAGCTGGAGTTACTCGCGGAGACGTCGGAGAGAGCCCGACTGGAACGCGTGTGTGCGCTGCTCGAGGAGGCAGCCGTCGCCGTCGAGCGGCAACGGCACGCCGCCGAGCGCGCGTCGGCGAACGGCAAGGTGGAGCTCGGGTGAGCCGATCCGCCGGGGGTAGCATGCGGCTGTGGTCGTAACCATGGAATCCAAGCTCGACGCCCAGCGGATCCGGGCCGATTTCGCGTATCTCGAGGAGCTCGCCAACGGGAAGCCGGTGGCGTATCTCGACTCGGCGGTCTCCACGCAGAAGCCGCGGCAGGTGCTGGATGCGATGCGCGAGTTCTACGAGCACTCGTACACGAATGTCCATCGCAGCGTCTACCGGCTCGCGGAGCGCGCGACCGAGGGGTTCGAGGGCGCGCGCCAGAAGATTGCGACCTTCGTCAACGCCCCGTCGGAGCGAGAGGTGATCTTCACTCGCAGCTCGACGGAGGCGCTCAACCTGGTCGCGTATGCCTGGGGCCTCGACAACCTGGGAGAAGGCGATCTCGTCGTCGTCACCGAACTCGAGCACCACTCGAACTTTGTTCCGTGGCAGTACATGGCAAAGCGAACAGGGGCGAGCTTTCGCCACATCCCGATCGACGACCAGGGAGAGCTTCAACTGGACGTCTTGGACTCGTTGGCGCGGGAGGGGAACGTCAAGGTCGTCGCGAACAACCTCGTCTCCAACTCGCTCGGCACGATCAACCCGGTCGAGAAGCTCGCGGCTTGGGCGCACGAGCAGGGGGCGATCATGGTCGTCGACGCTGCCCAGGCGGCGCCGCACCGGCCGCTCGATGTCCAAGCGCTCGGCTGCGACTTCCTAGCGTTCTCTTCCCACAAGATGTGCGGCCCGAGCGGGGTTGGCGCACTCTGGGGGAAGCGGGAGCTGCTCGAGGAGATGTCGCCGTTCAATCTCGGTGGCGAGATGATCCGCTCGGTTTCGATCGACAAGACGACCTGGAACGAGCTCCCTTACAAGTTCGAGGCCGGAACGCCCGCGATCGCCGAGGCTTACGGTTTTGGGATAGCGATCGACTACGTCTCGGAGATCGGGCTCGAGGCGATCGAGCGCCACGAGCAGGAGCTGGTCACGTACGCCATGGGCCGTCTTGCGGAGCTGGACTGGGTGACCGTGTACGGGCCGCCCGCCGATCGCCGGGCCGGCATCGTGTCGTTCAACATCGACGGCGTCCATCCCCACGACGTCGCGCAGCTGCTCGATTGGGAAGGCGTCGCGGTGCGAGGGGGCCATCACTGCACCCAGCCTTTGATGACCCGGCTCGGGGTCAGCGCCACCACGCGCGCGAGCTTCTACGTGTACACGATCCCCGAGGAGGTCGATCGCCTGGTCGACGGCCTGCACAAAGTCAAGAAGTCTCTCGGATGAACGAGTTCGATCAGCTCTACCGGGAGGTCATCCTCGATCACTACAAGAACCCTCGGAATCACGGGTTGCTCGATCCGGCCGATGCACGCGCGGAAGGGCAGAACCCACTGTGCGGGGACGAGGTGACCGTCTCGGTGCGGCTCGGCGAGGGGGACGTGATCGAGGAGGTCGGCTTCGACGGGCGCGGCTGCGCGATCAGCCAGGCTGCTACCTCGATGCTGACCGATCTCGTCAAGGGAAAGACCGCGCTCGAGGTCGCTGAGATGCCGAACGAAGAGTTGCTCGACGAGCTCGGGATACCGCTCACGCCGGTCCGTCTCAAGTGCGCGATCCTCGGCCTCGGAGTGATCAAGGTCGCGTTGCACAAGGCCAAGGGCACGCCGCTTCCCGCGGAATGGGGAACGTCGACGCGCGACCTTGTACTCGACTGAGGGTCGATGGGAACGATCGAGGTCTGTCCGGTCGAGGAGCTCCCTGCTGGCGCGATGCGGCTGGTTCCGGCAGGCACGCTGACGATCGGCGTCTACAACTGCGCGGGGACGCTCCATGCGATCGAGGACCGGTGCTCCCACGACGACGGGCCCCTGTGTGAGGGTGACTGGGAGCCAGAGCTCTGCGTCGTCGTATGCCCGAGGCACGGCTCCCGCTTCGATCTCGAGTCCGGCATCCCCATGACGTTTCCCGCGTTCGAGGCCGTTCCCGTCTTCCCGGTGTCGGTGCGGGATGGGATGATCGTGGTCGAGGTGGACGGCACGTAGTGCTCGACGAGAAGGTCGTCGCCGTTCTTGCCCGCCTCGAACGGGAAGACCGAGCCGAGCGCGAGGCGGGGTTGCCGGCACGGAGCCGCTCGCGACAGGTCGAGCCGACGACCGGACGCTTCCTGTTCGCGCTCGCCGCGTCGCAGGCAGGGATCGAGGTGCTCGAGATCGGCGGGTCGCGGGGGTACTCGTCGATCTGGCTCGCCGCGGGAGCCCGGGTTCTCGGTGGGCGGCTCGTCTCCCTCGAGCACGACCCCGAGAAGTGCTCCGCGTGGCGACGAAATGTCGCCGAGGCCGGCCTCGCGGAGTGGGCCGAGCTGGTCGAAGGAGATGCGCTCGGGACGTTGCGCGAGTCGCAGGACGTCTTCGACCTCGTGTTCCTGGACGCAGAGAAGGAAGACTACGAGGCGCTCTTCGCACTCGCCAGGCCGCTGCTCGAGCCAGGCGGCCTCGTGGTCGCCGACAACGTCCTCTCCCACGCCGAGGCGCTCGCGACGTACTCGGCAGCGCGTCAAGCGGATCAGGCGCTCTCGAGCGTCACGCTTCCGCTCGACCGCGGCCTCGAGCTCACCGTCATCCTGGCCGATGAACCTCGGCCATGAGCGCGCGCGTCCATCCGCTCGAAATGCGTATGCTCTCTTTACCGCGGAAAGGAGGTGGTCCGGCTTGAGTGATGACTGTACGGGCAGCGGAGGTACCAGCGGGTAGAGGCGTGCCCCCGGGACCACCGGGAACCGCCTAGCCAGCGTAGGGGGCTC
>JALZOK010000045.1 GCA_030857225.1 Actinomycetota bacterium | reverse complement strand
GCCTCAGCTCGACGCCATCGCCGCGAAGCTCAACACGAGGCCGCGAGAGACGCTCGGCTTCAAGACTCCGGCAGCTACGCTCGAGGCAGCGTTGCGCTGACGGGTTGAGAGCGCCGTGTTGTAATTCGCGCATAGCATTATTGCCGAGTTTACGCAGCACACCTCGGCGGTCACGCGCGGGCTCGCGTGCTTCAGATCTTCCGGGCCTTGTTAGCAGCCTGCTTGATGCGTTGCCGCGAGATCTCGAGTTCACGCTCTGCTTCAGGACTCAGCTTTAACGGACCGCGTCGGCGCCTGTCTCGCGTGCGTCTAATTGGTGCAACAGGTGTACTTTCGGCCTCGTGGATAGCGGCCTCCTTCTCGGCCGTCTCAGCAAGCTGCTCCTTGAAGGTCTCGAGATCAAGCTGTCCTGCGGCGAAGTCGTCGACGAGCTGCTCAACGGTCATCACACACCTCCCAGATAACGAGTCTCAGCACCTCTCACTCGGCTTGGTACTCGACTGGAGCACCCTCAATTTCCGGGCTGCCTTTCACTAGTGGAGCGGTTGCCCAGCTGCATCACGTCCACCTTGTCGGCTAGGCGATCTGCGGCCAGCCTGTAAGACGCGAGCTCAGCGTTCGCATCCCCCGCAGCCCTGAGCTTAACTTCGAGCGTGTTGTGCTCGTCCGCGAGCTGCTCGTAGTCACCCTCGAGCGCCTCGAAGTCCTCTTCGAGCGCACGGAGCGCCTCCTGGGCCTTAACCGCTTCCTCCGTTCGCGTGTCCGCCTCGGTTTCGAGGGTCTCGATCTCCTTGCCTCGAATGTCTTCTCGCACCTGTTGCTCGCGTTTGAGCCCCAACCGATCCGCCACCGCAACCCAGCCAAATCCGATTAGGAGCGCTTCGGGAAGCGAGGTTGCGAGAACAGTGGCAAATGCCCCGCCCAGCAGGACGTAGATCGGGATCCCCAGCAGCACCAGACGCCACCGTTCGCTCGACATGCCGTCACGGATGTCGCTGATCTCGGTCGTCAAGTCCGTCGACATGCGATCAAGCGCCTCAATGCGGTCAGCTGGGAACGGGGTTTCTCCGGCAATCTTCTGTCGTTCCGCTTGTAGATCGTCTCGCTTCGTGAGCCTGGCCTTCAAGTCGAGGCGTGCCGACTCGTAGTCGGCCTTTCCACCCATGGAGGGCAAGAATTCTCCAAGGAAGAGGTATGTCGTCACAAGCGCGCCCACAACGCCGAGCAGGAAGAGCACCACTCCCTCGGTCCAGTCAGGATCACCTTCGGGCAGGAAAAGCCAGGCGAGAAGGATCTGATCCTCAGCACCCGCGTCGGCGGCCTGGGAACCGCCACCGTCAATTCCGCCCGAGTCAGTCCCGTTGCCCGCGCCAGAGCCATCCGGGCCCGACGGTGCATCGCCTCCACTTGGTGTCGTCGACGACTGCTCTGCGGAGCGCAAGCGCAACCCGCTGGCCGACGCCACAAGCTCACAGGACGAATCGATGACATCACCCCTATCCGCGAGAACGGCGTCCAATCCGGGGCCGCAGACGAGGGTGTCGAGCCCACGGCCGCCAGATAGCAAATCGTTGCCAGCTCGGCCGACGATTCGATCGTTCCCCTCGCGTCCGAAAAGGATGTCAGGAGAAGGCGTCCCGATGAGTACGTCCGCGCCTCCGGAGCCAGAGATTGTGTCCGCGGACGCGTCGGCCGTGCAAATCGAAGCTACGGCCCCGACAACCACTAGACCTGTCCGGAGCTTCACGACCCACCTCCACCGCAACTGCTTCCAGTCATAGGCGCTCAGCCCGCTTCGGCGGTCTTCCGGACTGTTCCGTCCCACTTGTAGCGCAGCGAGCGCTCGTCTACTTCAAACGGAGAGATGGAGACGTGGACGACCTCGCCTTCTGATGGGAACCTCGCAAGAATCGCCAGAGCGTCGTCGGAGTATGCCGAGGGAGTGATGATCGATGACCAGCGTTGATGCAGGCGCTCACCGGACGACAGCTCAAGGTCGACGGCGCCCGACTCGCGCAGCTTGTGATCGTCCGCCATCCAGCCGATCCGGTAGTCCTTGCATCCCACGACATCAGCGGGTCCGTCGTACGTGCCGTTCACATAGATGGTCGTTGACCACACGGAAGCATCAGCATGCACGTCTGCGTCGAACAAGATCAGGCTGTCGGGATAGCGAGGATAGGTCACAGCTCTGAACACCCGGTACGTCCCGCTCGTCATGTCGTAGAGGTTGAGTACATCGTCACCGATTCTGCTCAGACCAGCAGAAGTGTGATGCGTCGTTCAGGTGTGTGTGCCCAGCGTGGCCGGTCTGAATCCGTCCGGGAGATCTGAGAACTCACAGGTCGAACGACCACCACGGCCCGTGTTGAACACGGTCGATGCCTTCCCGTTTACAGCTTCGCCGTTCACAAACCCAGAAACGATCGCTCGTGCTGTCACGTCAACATCCATCTACACTCGCCTCCATTCGACGACTACGGCTCGCGCCTACACTCGCTTCTCAAGGCCCGTTCGCTCGGCCCGTCTCAATCGTCGACCACGGCGTCGGGAGCGGTCAGCTTCACGTTCTGCGCGGCGCGCTTCGCGTTGCTTCTGCTGTCGAAGCTTTCGCCACTCGTTGCAACCTTCTCTCCGTTTACGTCCTTAAGGCGCCAGCGGTACTTGCCCGCTGCGTCTGCGAAGATCTCGAACCTTGCTTGAGCCAACGGATGCCTCCGTAACGTCGCTGCACTAGGTGTTGGCAACATACCGGATCCAAGTGTTGACTCAATGCCACACGGCTCGTCGCAGACCTTGTACGGTTCCGAACAAAAGGAGGTTCGAGATGAGCGTGGGCCATGACCAAGATGCGATAACGCAGATCGTTGCGGGGCTTGCCTCAATGACAGAGAGCGAGGAGACTGACGCCGAAGTACTCGGCAAGGTCGCAACGGCATCGATCAAGTCACAGTTCGACGGGCACTCAAAGGCGGCGGCTGGGGCAGGGGTCGCGGCGATGACCTGTCGGATCACGAGGGTGTCGATCAGCTGCAGGCGTAAGGCGCAGCTCAAGGACGAGGAAGGCTCGACACAACTTCCGCCACGCGTCGTCTATCAAGCAGGGCCTATCGCTACTGGCCCAGCCGGGCGACCACCGATTCGGGTGGGTGGCGGCTCGTGCATCACTGTCGGAAGCTGTACCATCTGTTACGAGTACGAGTGCTCGTAGTCGCGCGACCACAACACACCGCTCTCTGTTGGAACCGCGACGCCCGGAACCCAATCTGATGGACGCGGCGTTCAGCCCGTGCACGTCCCGGCCGGACTCCACACATCCTAGGCACTCGAGCGCGCCGTGCGCTGATCGCTCGGCAGTTAGGCCGGCTCACGAAACCCTCCTAGACTGACCGTGTGGGCCAGGCCCGAGAGCGCAGCGAAGCCGAAGGGCTCGAGCAAGCAATCGGCGCGCTCGAGGAGCGGCGGGCGGAGCTCGGAGACACAGTCGTCGAGTCTGCGCTCGGGCCGATGCGGCAACGTCTGGCCGAGCTGACCACGTCCCAGCGCTCGAGACGGCGGCAGGTCACGGTCCTGTTCGCCGACGTGAAGGGCTACACGTCTGTCGTCGAGAAGCTCGACCCCGAGTGGGTCGGCGCTCTCGTGGATCGGCTCTGGGGCGAGCTCGGCCGGATCATCGTCGACCACGACGGTCGTGTCCTGCAACACCTCGGCGACGGCGTGATGGCGCTCTGGGGAGGCGAGCACTCGCACGAGGACGAGGCGGAGCGGGCCGTGCGCGCCGGGCTGTTGATGCTCGAGCGGGTCATCGCCGAGCAACCGCACGCGCTCGTCCTCGTCGCGACCGCGCGGCCGGGGCTCGGCGACGAACGCGCGGGCTGGGTCACGGACGGCGGGCTCGCGCGGGGCCACCGCGTCGTGCCCGTCGAGCAGCTGCGTCCCAATGAGGTCCGCGATCACGCACATCCTCCGTTACGCCGACCGGATCCCCGAGGAGCTCGTCTCGCGCGTCTTCGAGCACTCGGACGGCAACCCGCTGCACCTCGAGGAGCTCATCAAGATCCTCATCGATGACGGCGTCATCTCAGCAGGACCGATGTGGCACGTGGACGAGGAGATGCTCCGCACGTACCGCGTGCCCGAGACGCTAACGGGCGTACTCCGGGCGCGTCTCGACCGGCTGCCTGCAGAGCAGTTCCGCGCACTGCAGCGGGCGAGTGTCTTCGGGCGGTTCTTCTGGGAGGAGGCCGTCGCGGCGCTCGATGGGGACGGCGACGTCGGCGCGCCGCTCGCCGGGCTCGTCGACACAGAGCTCGTCTTCCGGCGCTCGCCGAGCCGGTTCCAGCGGACGTCCGAGCTCGCGTTCAAGCACGAGTTCACGCGCGGAGTGGCCTACGACACGATCGCGCTCGCCGAGCGTACCGTGCTCCATCGCCGAGCGGCCGTCTGGCTGGAGCAGAACGGCGGCATGCGCACAGAGGAGCTGGCGCACGAGATCGCGCGCCACTTCGACCTCGCCGAGGACCGAACCGCGGCATACGCGTGGTACGGACGAGCGGCCCGTCACGCGGAAAACCAGAGCGCGTACGACGAGGCGGCTCGCCTGTGGGGCCAGGCTGCCGAGCGATCGGAGGCCGACCACGACCGCTCGTCGGCGCTCGTCTCGCTGAGCTACGCGCTCTGCGTCGCGGGCGAGTACGAGCGTGCGCGATCGTTGCTGCACGAGCTGCAAGCCACGACCGGCTCGGACGATCGGGCCGAGGCGTCGACGCAGATGTTTGTCCGCGCGGAGCTCGCGCGGATCGCGATCTTCCGCGACGGCGACTTTGAGCTCGCACGGCAGCTTCTGAACGAAGGTCTCGAGATGGCCTCCGGCGAGGAGACGATGAAGGCCGAGCTGATGCTCCGGCACCAGCTCGGAAACCTCGCCATCTGGCTTGGCGAGTTCGAGGCGGCGATCCGAATCCACGAGGAGAACGTCGAGCGAGCCGGAGAGGGGTCGCAGTTCTACCGGCGGGGCTGGGGCCTCAACAGTCTCGCGTACGCGCTCGCGCAATCCGGAGAGCACGATCGCGCGATCGTCGTCGCCGACCGGGTGATCCGGGCAGCCGATGAGCTGGGCGACCCACGCCTCCGCATGGGCGGGATCGCGCAGAAGGGCATCGTCGCGCTCAGGCGCGAGCAGTGGACGGAGGCGCTCGCCTGGTTCGGCGAGGCGCAGGAGCTCAACCGCCGCAACGGCGACCCCGAGAAGTTCGCGACGGTCGCGAACTACCTGGGCGAGGCCGCGCTCGGCGCCGCGATGCTCGAGCGTGCGATCGCGGAGTTCGCGGAGGCTCTCGAGATCGGGCGTCGGGCCGGGGCGGTCCCGAGCAACTGCGGGCGCTCGGCGGTCTCGCCGCGGCCGCAGCGGCTAGCGGCGATCGCGCGCTCGCCGAAGACGGGCTCGCGATGGTCAAAGCGGATCCCGCCGCCCACAGCGAGGTCCATCGACTCGTCGGCGATGCGACGGAGCGGTACGGACTCACGGTCGGCGAGCCCGCTCGGGAGCGCGCCGAGGTCGTCGAGCGCCTCGAGGCGCTCGGGGCGGGAAAGGTCACGACAGCCTGACGAGAGAGAGGGGTGGGGATCATGAACGAGCACTACGACGTGGCGGTGGTCGGAGGAGGAGCCGGCGGGACGTACGCCGCCTGGCGGCTGCAGACCGGTTCGGGCTCCGAGTCGTCCGTTCTGCCCGCTGACCCTGCGCAGCGCGTGATCGGACTCTTCGAGCTGTCCGACCGTATCGGCGGGCGCCTCGAGTCGCTCGTCCCGCCGGAGATGGAGAACCTCCGCGCCGAGTTCGGCGCCATGGGCTTCACGAGCAACGACACACTAGTCAACAAGATCGTCGCCTACTTCGGACTGGCGACGGAGCCGTTTCCGCACGGCGGGCTGAGCAACCTCCTCTACCTGCGCGGTGTGCGCTTCACGAACAAACAGGCGACCGACCCGACCTTCACGCCGCCATACCAGCTTCCGGCGAGCGACAAGGCAGTCGATCCTCGATCGCTGATCCCGAACGCCATCGAGAAGGTGTTCCCGGGTTGCGACACGTGGACGCAGCAGCAGTGGGACAAGGTGACCTCCCAGCCCTGGAACGGCCGCAACCTCAGCGACATGGGCTTCTGGAACTTCCTCCTGCTGAACATGACGAACGAAGAGTTCTCGTACGCCCGCGACGCGTACGGCCACTTCTTCGAGGTCGCGAACTGGAACTGCGCCGAGGCGCTGCCGTGGTTCATGCTCGACGGCCACGCGACGTACACGACGCTGACGAACGGCTACGACCAGCTCCCGATCACGCTGGCGAAGGCGTTCGTCTCAGGCGGCGGGCAGCTCCTCATGAGCACGCCGGTAGCCGGCGTCCAGAACGTCACGACGGGGCCGCAGGGGCAGTCGACGCTGGAGATCACGACGGCGGACGGGCAGACGTGCACCGCGGATGCTGTGATCCTCGCGCTGCCGCGCCGGGGCCTCGAGCTGATCGACTCGAACGTCCTCGACGCTGCACAGGACCTCGTAGGCTCCGTGACCGGACAGCGGTGCATGAAGGTCTTCTGCTGCTACGCCCAGGCCTGGTGGCAGCAGCTCGGCATCACCGCCGGGTCGACCGGGACCGATCTCCCGCTCGGGCAGGTGTGGTGCTTCGGGCCCGACAGCGCATCGAATCCGAACTCCCTGCTTCTCGCCACCTACGACGACACGCTGGACACGTCCTTCTGGGAGGGTCTCTCCAGCGGCCCGCGGTTCCCGAGCGGGAACGGCAGCGTCGATCCCCACTGGGTCGAGCAGGCGACCAGCACGTACATGGTGGACGAGATCCAGCGCCAGCTCGGCTTCGTGCACGGCATCTCCATCCCGGAGCCGTACGGCGCGTCCTGGCGCGACTGGTCGGAGGATCCCTACGGCGGCGCGTTCAACAGCTGGAACGTGGGCGTCGACGCGGACACCGTCGCGCAGAAGATCCTCCAGCCCGACTCCTCGATCCAGCTGTACGTCTGCGGCGAGGCGTATTCGCACGACCAGGGCTGGGTGGAGGGGGCGTTCGAGACCGCCGAGCAGGTCGTCGAGCGGATCGGCCTCGACGCACCCGTCTGGCACGCGGCCGCGGTGAACGCCGTGTAGACGGGTCGACTGTCCGCAGGAACGGCCCCGCGACGCCCGCAAACGAAGTCGTCCTAGGTCGCCGGCCCGGGCGGGGCCCCCTACGCGCCTTAGAGCCTATCCCGCTAGGAAGGCATCGCCTGCCCGACGACGAAGCCCTCCTCGTCATCCGACGCAGGAGGTAGACGATGGGCCTCGTGAGCAAAGACGACGGTTGGCGGATTCCCGATGAGACGTGGGAGCGGATGGAGCCGCTGCTTCCGCCGCGCCCGGCGCATCCCCTCGGTTGCCACAACCCGCGCGTGCCCGACCGCGAGGCGATGAACGCGATCCTGCTCGTCTTGCGCACGGGGATGCAGTGGAACGCGCTCTCGGCGGGCGGGATCTGCTCCTCGAGCTCGGCGCACCGGCGCTTTTCCGAGTGGACGCAAGCGGGCGTGTTCGAGGAGTTCTGGCGCCAGGGGCTCATCGCCTACGACGAGCGGCACGGGATCCAGTGGGAGTGGCTGTCCTGCGACGGGCTCATGGGCAAGGCGCCTTTGGGCGGCGAGGAGACCGGCCCCAATCCCACTGACCGTGCGAAAAAGGGGGAAACGCTCGCTCCTCTGCGACGGCAGGGGTACACCGCTCGGGCTCGAGATCGCGGGCGCGAACGTCAACGACTTCAAGCTCCTTCGCTCGACGCTCGAGAGCATCGTGGTTCACCGGCCGGACGCCAGCGCTGAAGCGCAGGGGATCTGCCTGGACAAGGGCTACGACTACCCCGAGGTGTACGAGCTTCTCGGCGAGTACGGGCTCATCGCGCACGTGCGCTCCCGCGGCGAGGAGAAGAAGCAGCTCGAGCAAGACGCCGGCTTCCGCGCCCGTCGCTGGGTCGTCGAGCGCACCCACTCCTGGCTCAACCGCTTCCGTGGCCTGCTCATCCGCTGGTCGAAGAAACCCGAGAACCACCGTGCCCTGCTTCAGCTCGCCTGCGGCCTTATCGCCTGGCGCCTCGCCAGCGCGGAGGGTCTAGCGGGATAGGCTCTTAGCCCGCCCTTGTCGGTAATGCGGGCGCAGCGAACTCTCGCGCGACCGTTGTGTCATCGTGTTGATACTCGGAACGTCTCGTACGCGAACGACAGATGCGTGCTCGGCTCCTACCCTCGAAAGGCACCACCGTCAAGAAGGAGACGAGCGATGCAGTCGTCAGATCGAGACACTCCGGTAGTTGAGCGCGGTGGGCTTGAGGTCGGGGACCGCCTTTAACAACTCAGCGAAGTTCGAGGCCTCTTGGTGCAGGCGCGGAGGCATTGGGACTGACCGCCGAGCCTACGACGATGCCGCGTACGGAGCGGCGAATGCCGCCCTCACGAAGACCGCGGCCGGGTTCAGCAACAAGACCAACCCCTATCGCTACTACACGTGGAAGAGGCTTATCTTTTGCCCGCGGCTTTGTCAGAGCTCCACCACGATGAACGGCAAGCTCATGCTCATCGAGCACTGGGCGAACGAGTAGCCCAAGATGATGTCGTGGTCGTCGTACACATATCCACCGGCCATGAGGTTCACGTTGAAGAGCTGCCCTTCGTGGACGAGCACGTCCAGTGCCAACGCCCACGAGTCGATGTAGCCCGAGTCATCCGCCTGGGCGTCGCTATCTGTGTTCCATAGCCAAACCTCGCGGCCAGCAAGGCCAGCCCCCGTGTTTGCGTCCTGCACGGAAGCGTATGCGGCCCCCTGCGTGTGCCCGGTGTAGCCAAACGACGCAAATGTCCAGTAGCTGAAGTCATAACGCCAGGACGGACGAATGTGGGCAACGCCGGTAACGCCTGCGCGGAGCGTTAGTCCCAGACCGGCAGTGGCATACCGTCCGTCGCCCACTCCCCACGGCAGCCCGAACGAAAATGTTCCATCAACTCGGCTCGTGGCGATGGCTGCGCTCTCTGAACTCGGGCCGCGAATCTCGAAGTCGTATGGCCTCGAGAAGACGTTTGTGCCCGGATGCACGCTGGGCAGCACGTTCGTCGACGGGTCCGAGAAAGTCCGAGTCTGCCGCCTGCGCTGATCGTCAGGGTGCTCGAGAATCTCCTTTAGAAGTTCGGCGCGCGCCGTTGACGCCTCAGCGTCGTCATAGAGGAGTCTCATAACCGGCTCGTTAGCTCGTCGCTTGAGTTCCGCGATCTTCGCGTGCCGCTCGATCGACGCGCGGATTGGTGCCTCCACGATCTCTGCAAGGTGTGCTTCGCGCTTCGCGCCGAACGTATCTTCATCGTGCTCCGCCTTAGTGACAGTCGGCGCGTGTTCGGGTGTCTGCTCAGTCATCTGAGACCTCCCTGCCGGTGAACGATCAATTGCGTCTGAATCGATGCCGCCTCGGGTCGAGACTCGGTGAAGATCGCCGTGCGGTCACTTTCGTCCTCGCGCTCTTTCCACTCAGCAACTCCGGATCGTGAGCCTAGAGTTCCAGATACTTCCGCTTGATCTCCTCAGGCGACCGATTTACCCATGACTTGAATTCGACTTTCAGAAAGTCAATCTCGTCGTCGAACCTCGCGTTCTTGGATGACTTCCGTAGACGGACTCCGAGCCGCGACATTCGACGATAGGCACTCTCCGAGAACCTCGCCGTCTTTCCGCGTGGCAGATCTCGAGCTCCCACGAATCCAATACAGGTCGACCATGCGAGAACGACCTCCCCCATCAACGCTGGGTTCTTACGTACCGCATCAAGCACGAACCTATCAACGAACATGAGAGCTTTCAGGAAACGCCTGCCAGACTTGGATTGCTTGAGCACCTCGTCCATGAATGTCTCAGCTATCAGGACCATGTCGTAGTCCACGTAGCCGAAGCCGCCCGCTGCTGGGCCAATAGCCTGGCGGCAGCTCGTGCCTTTAGAGGGCTTTGGGGGCGGGACGACCGTCCCGCCTAGGTCGGTACAGGTCTGGGTCGAGTCGACCGTGCTTGTACTCCCTCCAATTTTGCACCGAACTGCGCTCGTCCCCGCATCGTCGTCTGCCACGGATTGCCTCCTTGTTCTGCTCCCAGCTGCAGGCCAGCTGGTTCGGGGAATGGTTCTTTGGGAATGTGCGTCGGGAGCGGTCTCCCTAAGGCCCCAGCGAGACCCCCTCGAACACGATCGTTACATCATTCACGGACTGACGCGTACCGCCTGGATGCCGCCGTCGGGTACGGGCATTGTCTGCGCCCCGGAAGGAAATACACATCGATCACTGTTCCGAGGCTATTGATGCCGCCCAAGAAAGAGCCGATCGCGGCATCGATCTGTTGGACGATGAGCTGGAGATTGGGCCCAACGATTGCCTCGATGATCGGCGCCATCGGGCCACCCTCAATCCAGTAGTGGGCTTGCTGAACCCACCCGACCGCGTTTGCGGTGGTGATGTAGCGAATCGGGACGGCCCCGCCCGTGAGCTTGCAGATGTTGATCGGCCGCGTCCGTCCGCGGCCGTGAAGACGTCGGTGCCGTAGCCGAGGTCTACCTCGAGTCGGTGCCGACCGGCACGTTCACGTTCTGAAAGTAGAGAAGGAAGAGAAGGAGAAGCATTCGTGCCCGCGGGGGCGGGGGCGTGCACGTCCACGGCCACGGCCCATGTGTTCGGGCCTGTCGCTGAGGTCCCCGAGTCCGGTCCGACTGTCAACGCCGCTGGCGGGGTCGGGATCGTCCCGGTTCGGTGCGACATCTCGCCTCCTCGCCTCGCTGGGTCACCGCGGTCACGCCATTCCCCGCTGAGTGGCCTCATGAGGCCGACCCGCCCCCGTGTCTCCGCTCTAGGAGCATCGCTTCTCCGCGTCAAATGGTGACGACGCGCACGAACCTAGTACAACAGTGTAAAGTTGTCAACGCATGTCTGGATGGTGTCTGCTCGGCTGGCATCCGACTTGACAACAAGACACGAAACTGTAAGCGTCCTTCGCTCAACGGACTCATAGCGGTGCTGCGAAGGCGCGCAGCTTCGAGGAGGCCAGAGATGACAGCCAGCGCTCAGCCAGTCCCTCCCCAATTGGAGCGTGTGTTCTGTCGCCTGGGACAGCACGACAAGCATCCCTGGCAGCCTCTGCCCTGGGAAGGTGTGTCGAACAAGGTTCTCTTCTTCGATCCCATAACCGGGGCCACGCTCGAGCTGGCGAAGGTCGAGGAGGGAGCCGTGTTCCCTGCGCACTATCACACGACCATGCAGACGCTGTTTCTCGTGGCGGGGCGACTCAAGACGCGTGACGGAGTGATCGAGGCCGGCACCTTCAACATCATCCCTGCCGGGCAACTCCATGGCCCGTTCGTGGCGGAAGAGGAGGCTGTGCAGTTCAAGTACTTTTCATCGACGCCCGTCTACATCCTTGGGGACGGAACGACGTTCATCTATCGGCCGGACGGCCGGACGATCGCTGCGGGAAGCTTGGACTTCGCCAAGGACATCAGTGCCGCCAACTTCATCTCGCTGGAGTAGGTGCTTCATAGACCCGCACCGTGCAGCGGTTTCTCAGAGCCCTCTGACGGACTCGAACCGTCGATCGCTGCGCGCGCTCATCGAACCCCGGACTGCCCCCTGAGGTCAAGCTACGTCCGCGCAGCGAGTCAAGGATGGGCAGCGCTCATAGAGCGTAACCCGCTGGTCGTCCCGCAAGCAGGGCCTCGCATCGCGCGACCACGACCGTTGCGAGACGGTCGAAGCTCGAGGCTCGTGCCGCCGCCAGTACGCGATTGAGCGTTTCCTCCACCGCCCTCTCTGCCGCCGCCCGCGCAAGTGGCCAACTCGTCGCCTCGGCGACGATGTCCTCGAGTGTGAGCCGGCCAATCGGGAAGCCGCCGTCGACCGACATCGCCGCGTCGTCCGTAAGCGCAGGCCAAAGGACAGTCGGCACCGTGTCATACAGAGGGGCGAGCCGAACGGTCGTCGGCGTGTCGTGCAGCAGCGAGATGTTCTTCGCGTGCGCGTCGGCGTTACCGATGGCGACAATGAACGCGACTGCGGACGCAAGCCTGGCGAGCTCGATGAGTGGATCGTCTGCGTATGCCTCGAGCAACTGCGCCGCTTCGCCGAAGCCCGGCCCGCCGCCGCCGCCGCGCTGATACTTCGCGCGACCACGATTCGCGGCGGCGCTCCTACCGAGCGCTTGCATCAGGTCTTCCTGATGAACCCGCCGTAGCGAACCGTCGGCCCCGACTACGCGGTCATAGCGTTCTGTGATCAGGCATGGGATCCCGCCGATGGCCTGAAACGTCGATTCAACAGGAGTCAGGTCGGCCGCACGGGCGAGGATCAGGCACTCAGCCTCGGCTCGCGCGAGTTCCGGGTAGCGACGATCTTCGGCCTTGAGAATGTGAGTCGATGGACGGCCGTGAATTGGTCGCGCCCACCCCTCACCCTGTCTGACGAGGAGGAGCTTGTTCTGCAACCCCGCCAGTGAAAGTTCGCTGTCGTCGTGGATTCCAAGTGGGTTCTGATCCAACGCACCGACTTCGTCGGCGAGACCTGCATCATCGTACGGCGCTAGGTCGAAGCGGCCCTCGTCGGGGGCGCCGCCGCTGATGACGACGGCTCCGGCGATATCACGGCCGTAGTGCTCGAGCAGACCAAATGTGTCAACGACAGAGGTCTGTGCTCGTGCTGCAAGCGAGGCAAGCGCTTCCCCCTCGGGCAGCAGTCCGGTGAGGAACGGCAGCGCCTGAGCCGGGCGGTTCGTGAGGGGAAGCGAGCAGGAAACGAGTGGGGTGTTACGCGGCCAGCGCTCGAGAGCATCGCTCGTGTAGCGCAGGCGAAGACGGGCATCGCTTCGCCGCCGCTGGTCGATGTCGGCGACATGGAGGTCGTGCAGCCAGACCTGGAGCCGGTCAGGCACTCGTCTCCGAATCGCGAGTCGACACGATCACTTCAGCGTCGAGTCGGCGCAGAAGACGAAGCACGCGCTCGAGCATGGCGACGGTGAGCCCCGTCTCGAGACGCGCCAAGTAGTTGCGTGACAGTCCGCTTTGCGTCGCGAGTTGCTCCTGCGTGAGCGCACGCTGAGCACGCAAGTCGGCGATCGTTCGCCCAAAGTCCTTGGCGCTCCTAATCGTCCATGTCTTGGCGTGTTCGTGTGTTGTCATATCGCAACAATAGCACCAAATGATGACTGTTGCAAAATTTCAACAATAAGACTGTATGTCGAATATTGTAAAAATACAACATTCATCAGCAAGCGATCTCGATTGGCAAGCTCGCCGGCAACGCTGGGCTTCTCCGGCTGCGCTCCAGAGGACATCAGGATCCGCATCCACGCGCGTTGCGCCATGGGCACCGCGCGGATCGAGTTCCGCTTCCGAGAAGGTTGCGTGATCCAGACAGGTCTCGCGGGAGACGGGCGATGCGCCACTGACCCTGTCGACGTCGGCAGCATCCTTACTCCAAGCACGCCCGCCGGCGGGATTTCGCGCGATTAGCGAGCGCGGCGACGTTTTCGCTCGGGAAAGTGTGACCCACGGGCATGGTGAACAATCCGGTGAGCGACGCGACAGCGCGATCGTCCTCGGCCGACTAAACAGGGAGTACGCGAAGCTCGACCTTGACGGCGAGAACGTCGGACCGGACGAAGGGCATTCGATGAGCTGCGCGACATCAGCGCCCGAAGCTACGCGGGGAGGCATCAGGACGCAACGACTAAGAAGTCGCGACGCGAGTGGCGGTGGCGTTAAACGCGACGGCCTTCAGAGCCGGGCCGGGTCGTCGGCCCCTCAGAGGGAAGGGGAAGGGCCAACGCAGAGTCCCCCTCCGGCCCGGCGCTCACGGCTTCGCCGCCTCTCACGACCCTCCTCCGGTCGGACTTGTGCGATCGCCGCAGTACGACGAGCGCTCGCGCCACTCGAGGAAGTGCGCGTTCTCATCTCACTGCGGATCACCCTGGTCGAAGATGGTTAGTGCCTGCTTGCCGACCCGCGCGAGCGAAGGAACCCCAACCGAGTTTGCGCTTGACGGGCACTCGACCTCATGTCAGACTCGTCGAGCCAAGTCCTGTGGGCCTTCGGGTTCGCAGGACTTGGCATTTTGCGGAGCCCAGAGATCGACCTCCTCCGTTTCAGAGTGGAGGTCGTTCGCTAGCGGTGGCTAGCGGGCGCAACGTTCCTCTTTACCATGCGGACCCAGCGGCAACTGGTCGCAACCCGTGGCAACGGTCTTGCTCGTTTCCCGCGTTCTCGGCGCTCGGGCACTTGCCACCGGTTGCGACCGCTCTGCTCCATAACCGCTCCATCCTTTGAATGCGTACGTTCTCCTGATAGGAAACCGATGTGCCGGGTCATCGTTGGTCACGGCGCGACCTCGCCGATCCCTTCCCTGACCGAGAAGCGCGAGCGCTACGGACAGTTCGCGTAGGGCGGAGGTCCGACCTGGATCGAGCGCGTCTGCAGCGCGAGCCGGTACGTGGCCAGGATCGCGTTCGAGTCCGCGTAGTTCGGATCCGTCCCGCCGCCGTGCCAGAACTGCTCTGGGCCAGTGTCGGTGAGCGCCGCGCCCGGATCGCCCTGCACGCCCTTCCAGGTCGCCTTCGACACCGGCGTCGTGAAGAGCGACGGGTCGATCACCATACGCGTCGTGCTGAAGAACATCGGCCCACGAACGCAGATGGTCGGCGCGACGTGCCAGCCCCACTCGACGTAGCACTGGGGATTGTTCTTCGTGTTGACGTGCAACCAGTGGCCGGCGCTGTGGTCGATCCACACCTTCCTCGGCGACAGGCCCATGTCGATCATGAGGCGGCACATCTCGTGGGCTCGAGCCCAGCAGCCGTCGTCGGGATAGAGGAATGGGATGCACGGCGGCGGGATGGTGAGCGGGTTGCACGTCGTGGCGGCCATCGCGTCGAAGATCTGCTGCGCCCGGGTGCCGGACGGGCAATGCCACCACCACCAGGGCCAGCTGATCACCCACCAGATCCAACGGAGGAGGCGGAGCGGCCACAGCAGCAGCGGCGGCTTAGGGAAAGGGATCGGCGGAAAAGGGGGCAGCGGCACGTCCGGTGCGGGGGTGAACGCGCGTACGTCGATGATGTTGTGGGCGTCGTCCTCGACGACGATCATCGGCCGGCCTTCCTTCACGGCGTCGCGCAGCCGTTGCTCGAGTTCCGCCGAGTCGGGTTCGTCGAGCCGCAGCATGTGGCGGCCATGGGAGGCGTCGAGCTCGACGTCGAGTGCGTTCTCGGCCGCCGTGACGCTCACGACCCGGCCGACGGCGGGGACGAGGACGCGGGTCACTGCGTCGGTCGCGGGATCGACCTCCACGTAGACCGGCCTGCCGAGCTTGCTCAGCCCGTCGAGAACCTGGGCGAAGCCGGCGGAGCGGGCATCGTCGGGGTTCAGGCGGGCACGCCGGCCCTCCAACTCGACCCATACGCCGCCCTCACGCTGCAACGCCTCCGACGGCGGACGGTCGAGCGGCGGCTCGAGACGAATAGTCGTCGAGGTGATCGCGTTCGCAGTCGGCATCACAACCTCCCTGGGTCATGTCCTCGTCGCGCGGCGCAGGCGACGACGACGCACGTCTCGGACCAACTGAACACACGCTGGCCCGACCGGGTGCCGCAGCAACGGTCGAAAGTAACCCACAGCACCTCCCACGTTGCTCGCCGGGCGAGCCTACGCAACCGCTAGGCCTGCTGTCAACGGCCGGGATCGCCGAGGCCGCTGCTCGGGGTCGGGGCGGTACTCTTGAGCTTGTTGATTTGGACAAGGCGACAAGATAGACATGGCTCTGTTGACAGAACTCGATATGTTCGGTTGACAGAAGTGCTGAATCACGAGACAATCGTTACGTGGCAACGGGGACGCCGTCCGCCCGGGCTGCGGCAGCGCCGTGTGGCCTGAGACGGCCTGATGAGTTCGCTCGGTCGCGCTCGCCGCCTATGGCGGTCACCGGTTCATCCGACGAGCGCATCGGAGAGGGCCAGGGCTCGACGTTTTCCGCTCCGACCGCCTCCGCGAGCGCCTACGGGACACCTTGCTCCGTGCAAGCGCAATCCGCGCGGCTCGGGTGATCATCAGCCCCCGATCTTGCTCAAAGCGCTCGAGGTGTCGTCGAGGGAACAAAATTCGCTGCGCCCGAATAAGGAATGGAGGAACGATGCCGGTCGACAAGAGCTACGTGATGAAGATCATCGAGTCGAAGCGGGTCCTTAAGGTTGACCGAAGGCCACCACCCGTCCCGAGGATCTCCGTAAAGCCGTCGACGCCGCAGATCGTGCGTGCGTTCAAGCAGGCTGCTGGGTACGAGGACATCGTGGCGCGCATTCCGAAAGCCGCGACCGCTCGGGGCTGGGATGACGGAACGCAGGTCGCGTACTTCAGCGTCTGCGGCAAGACCGGCTCCGCGCGCTACCTAGACATCTGGGACAACGACCATTTCGATGGCGTGACCGACACGCAGCGCTGCATAAGCGATTGCCGTGCGTGGTTCTCGCATTCTGGCTATTCGACGTGGGGGTCACCGCAGACCGCGACCGGCCGCATCAACTGCTACTTCAACGCGTCGGTCGCGGCCGACTACTCGTGCGTCGTCCAATTGCAGAGCTATCCGGCGTCCTCACGGGCGACGGTGGAGTGCTTGATCGACAACAGCTCGTTCGGCAACCTGCCATTCAGCGGAACAGTCATTCAGCCGCACTTCAGCTCGCTTGCGGCGGGAGGGCATCACTTCCGCATCCGCCAGGTGAGCGGTTCCTTCTTCTTTCTCAGCTTGACCGTCTACCGCTTTTAGGAGGCCCAAATGTTGCGCATCGAGGTCGACATAATGTCCGGACGACCTAATCCCGAATGGATCATTACCAACTCGGATGCAACGTTGGATGTACTTCGCGCAGTGGCTGATGCGCCCGCGGTCGCTGCGAAGATCGGGGCCGGATATGCCGGCCTGGGCTACCGTGAACTGCGCGTCTCGATAATTGAAGACGATCCAAAGCGTCCTCGCGGCGTCCCGCGAGCATTTGCGTTAGCGTCCACCGCATCCGAGGATCTGCCTGGCTCGGGCGCCATAGCTAAGCGCCTGATCCGAGACATGACGCGCTACGCCGAGGTCAGGCTCGTCGCGCACGAGTTCACGCCACTCAACTCCCGGATACGCGACGGTATCCTCCAGCGCCTGGCGCGGTTCCTCGCCGACCCGCCGCTGGTCGTACTACCCAAGCCGCCGCCAGGTGCCAATCCCCTGCGGACGACGATCAAGGACGAGCGCTGTCAGGAGTGCGAATACGAGGTAAGCCAGTTCAATCCGGCGTTCTGGAATGCGCCGACCGTTCAACCGCATAACAACTGTTACAACTACGGCCGCAACTGGCGGACGGACACGTTCGCTCAGCCGGGACGGGCACACGGCGCGCAAACGAGCACGATGTCCTGCGGAGCCGTCACGACGGCCGCGATGGCCGATGGTCTTGTCAAACGCTGTACCTGCCTTCCGATCTCGGAGTACCCTCGGCGGCTGATGGCGCTTGTGATCGACCCCGGCTGGGACTACCACTGGTACCGGCACCAGCGGGGTGGGTTCTGGGGTCACAAGCCGGGCGGGACGGCTGCCCGCAACGTCGACAGCAACAACGCCGTCATCGTGAACCCAGAGACGTGCGCACGCGGCGGCTACACCGATTTCTGCGACTACTTCTACGCCGGTCGCTCCGTAGTGATCAACTGAGTGCTCGTTAATGCGCGTCGAGCTAGACGTCTTCAGCGGAAGGCCGAATCCTCGTTGGGAGCTCGACGAGGACTCGGCCGTCGCGCTTCGACGTCTGTTGAGCCGACTCACTGTTGCCACCACCACGCCACCGGAGCAGCCCGGACTCGGTTACCGAGGCTTTGTCTACGCCAGCGAGACGGACCGTGGGCGCGCGTTCAGAGGATACGTCGTCAGATCGGATGTGGTCCTCGCCGATCCGTCGTCCAGCGTCGAGCGCTTCTTGCGCGACCACCTGCCGAGCGAGCTCCGCGGCCTCCGTCGTCGGATCTCCCTCGAAGGCGAGTAGGCGGACTGGTCGGGTGCCGAGGCCGACCCGACACTCCCCACGCCCTCCGACGTTTCTCGACCGGACAACCGGGACGACCGGCACAGGGTCGAGAGTTGCCGAAGGGATTCGCGCCGGAGGCCGTCCCTTAAATGAAGCCGAGATCGCCGGGGCCGAGGCCGACGCTGTGGGCAGGAACCGGAAGATCCTGACCGCCTTGGGAGGGACGGTCGAGGACCAGCCGCCGACGTCGGTGACCGTTGCTGCGCCTTGGTGCGCTCGACAATCTGGCCGCGAAGGGAGCCAACAAGCGAATTGATCGGATCCACGCCAAAACTCCTGCGGCCGCGACAGTACACGGTCTCTGGACGCTGCTCATCGTAGTCAGGCAAGACCGATGATGACCACGCATTCTCCGGGGTGTGGGGTACGCGAAGTCGGTTCACGCGGCAAGTCCGTATTCGTGGAGGAGTCCGCCGAGTCGGTCTCGGCGCTCGACGACGGCCGTCGGCGAGTGCAGGACCCGCAGTTTGCGGGCCGCGGGATCGGGCGGCTTCAGGTCGAGGGCGCGGTGCGCGTGGGGTGCAGAAACGCCGTCGGGTAAAGCGCGAGGCGTGATGATCCGGCGGTAGCGTCGGCGACCCCCGTCTGTTGGAGGTTGCCCCTTGCTTGTGTCAGCTCTGTATGTGGTGCTGAGCCGGTTGCTGGAGCTGGTGGTGCTCTTCGCTCGAGGTGATCGGGCGAAGGAGGTGGAGATTCTCGTGCTCCGACATGAGCTGTCGGTTCTTCGCCGGCAGGTCAGTCGGCCGCGGTTCGAGGAGCACGACCGGCTGCTGCTTGCGGCGCTAAGCCGGGTGCTGCCGCGGCGGAGCTGGGGTGTCTTCTTGGTGCGGCCGGAGACGCTGCTGCGGTGGCACCGTCGGATGGTTGCCCGCCGCTGGACCTATCCGCACCGGTGTCCAGGGCGCCCGCCGATCGGGCGTGAGGTGCGGGAGCTAGTCCTCCGCGTCGCACGCGAGAACCCAAGCTGGGGCTATCTCCGGATCGTGGGTGAGCTGCGCAAGCTCGGCGTCGCCGTCTCGGCGACCTCCGTTCGCAACATCCTCGCCGGGGCCGGTTTGCCGCCGGCGCCGCGGCGCGACTCGCAGTCGTGGCGTAGCTTTCTACGAGCGCATGGCGAGTCGATCCTCGCCTGTGACTTCTTCACCGTCGACAGCGTCTGGCTGCGCCGCCTGTACGTGCTCGTCTTCCTCTCGATCGGCAGCCGCCGCGTCGAGTACCTCGCCTGCACGAGCAGGCCGGACACGGCGTGGATGCTGCAGCAGGCCCGCAACCTGCTGCTGGAGCTCGACGACCGCGACCGGCGGGTGCGGTTCGTGATCCACGACCGAGACGCGAAGTTCCCGCGCGCCTTCGATGCGCTCCTGGCGAGCGAGAAGATCAAGGTGATCCGGACGCCGGCGCAGGCGCCGAACGCGAACGCGCACATGGAGCGCTGGGTCGGCACAGTCCGTCGCGAATGCTCGACCGGCTGCTGATCCTCGGCCGCCGCCAGCTCGAACACGTCCTCCGCGTCTATGTCCGCCACTACAACCGAAACCGACCACACCGTGCCCTCGACCTCAAACCGCCCGACTCGACCTGCACTCGGTTGGCGATCCGAGCCGACTCAAAGCGGCAGGCTCTTCAGGTGGTGCGCCGCGACCTGCTCGGCGGCCTCATCCACGAGTACGAACTCGCCGCCGCAGCGTGACGATCGAGTTTCTGCACCCCACGCGGCAGCACGTCGAATCCGCGGCACCGTGCGAGCCACGCCCGACCGCCTGCCGCAATACCCAGGCTCACGTCGCTCCTGACGCAGAAGCGCCTATCGCTCCGCGATCGTCGTGGTGCCAAGATGGTGATAGAAGCGCGAGCGCACCTCAAAGGTGATCACCTTGCCACCAAGTTCCTCGGAATCGGTGCCGACCACGGCGTCGCGGTCGCCTTGGATCTCGACGGAGGTGATGGCCACGGCGGAGTCGTCGATGTCGAAGCTCGTTTCCCCCGGCATGAAGTTCGCGTCATGCTCGATGTGGACTGTCACGTCCGATCCCTGCGCTGTTGCGGTGACCTGCGGTACCGGAAGGGGCATGTCCCATGTCTCGAAGTGGAGCTCGCGGGACAGCGGCTGTTGCGGGCCGCCTAGAGCCACGTCCGACTCAAGATACATGTAGTCCATGCTAACCGTGTTTGGCTGCCTGCCGCTCGTGTAGCACTCGGTGGCGGCAAACGCCGCGATCGTTGGCATTTCGTGGTTCAGGTGGGCCTTCTCGGGAAAGTGGAGGCCGCCCGCCTGGGAGTTGCTCGTAAAGAGCCGTCCGGCGGAGAGCATCACCATGATCAGCCCGTAGCCGTCCGTGACACCGGTCCCGAACCGGGCTTCGGGCCCCGCCGCGGCTTCCGGCTTCCTCGGGAAAACCTCGATGACCGCTTGCGGCGCGTCGGAGCCTGACGTGGGCACGCGAATCGCCTCCACGACGGCCTCGTCCACCGCGATGTTTAGGGCCAGGTCGTGCTCTCCGTCGGTCAAGGTGAGCGGCACATGAAAGAAACCGCCGTAGTCGACGACGGGAGGACCTGACGCCGGCACGACGCGGAACGACCCGTCCAGGGGGACCTCGATCGGCTCGAAGCTGCCGAAGGTCTTGCCCCCATCCGTCGAGAGGCAGGACATGGGGGTTACGCGTCCGTCCTCCACGGCGTCGACCACGCTGAGGACCTGATCGCCTGAGATCGCGATGCTGAAGCCGCCGACAATCTCGGGAGCGTCGATCGCTACCTCCCCCTCAACTCTCCCCTCGGACAGGCGCCGCGCAAACAGGCGCCCGCCCTCACGGCACTTGTAGGTGATCAGGCCGAACGGCGGAGGCTCCGACTGGACGTGGCCAATCGGCGCTTGGCTCAGCGCGACGAACGGGAAGTCGGGACGACGCGCTTCAGTGGGTACCTTTCGACCGGCGAACCAGAGCGCCTCGTCGTCGGCCGCCGAGGTGATCCAGGCCGGCAGCGGCTCGCCTGTGAACTTGTTCAAGACGATGTGGCTGCGCCACGCCGCGTGCTCCGCGAGCACGCGCGACTTCACGGTGCCCTGGGTGACCTCGAAGATCGACAGCCGCCCGCCTTCGATGACCGCGCACCAGGTCTTGTCCCGCACCTCGTCACGGAGGATGTTGACCTGCGGCGAAAAGAGATTGCGGGTGGAGTCGACATGCGTTGAGAGCATGACTGTCTCATGCACCTCGTACTCCAGCAGCCAGTTGCGCGGCTTAATCCCTAGCGGCACATCGAGTCCGTCGAACAGGTGATCGCTAAGGCCCGGAGAACTTACGGGCAGAACCCCGGCAGCCTCCAGCTGAGCCTCCCGCGTGACGAGTCGTAGTCGCATCTCGAGCACCCCGTGATTGCTGACACTCGCGACACTAGCCCAGCAGACTGCTTCGATCAAGATGCCTACCGGGCGCATTACGAGGGTAGGCGGGGAGCGCAAACCCGCGTGGTTGCGTGGGTCAGGTGTGCCAGAGATGCCGTGCAAGGACGAACGGTGCTGTCCCCGGTGCTGTCCTCGGGACTTTGCTAGATCAGAGAACGGTGTCTGCCTCCGACGGAGCCCATCAGTACGAGCGTTGAGCCGGTGTCGCTGTCGGCCCAGTCCAATTCGCGCGACCCCGCTCTGATTCCAAGGAATGACCACGACCTCTTGGCGGCCGAGGACTGTCGACGGCAACGCGTAGACCCCGCGGCGGAACCGCTTCAGCTCCGACCACGTCAGTCTGTCGGCTCGAATCCCGCCTGACTCGGACCACCCTGCAAATGCGCCTTTCTCGCCGTACGTGGGGCACCGGTGGGGACACGCCGCGCGCTCAAGCCCTCGCCGAGGCAGGCCTCGTCGACGAGTTCCACGTCTATAGTACAAACCCGCTTATCTGGGGCGGCGGCCTCCACGTCCTCGGCGACCGCGGGACTGTGCGACTGGAGCTGGACGACGTCACCCCGGTTTGACTCCCGAGTGGTCCTTCTCGGCTATCACCGGCGTCCTCTTGGGCGTGCGGTGGGCAGCGCGTCCAGCTTACGGTGTCCGCTGACCACGGGCGTAGGGCACACGGGGTGTGGCGCACCCTGTCTTACCGGCTGGTCTGGGAGGACCAGAACTCCCAAGTTCGAATCTCGGCACCCCCGATCGATTCGCTATTCGCAGCTGGACGAGTAGTAGAACGCGCCGCTTCCGTTGGCATTGATCCGCGCGTATGCGATTGGAGTTCTCCCATTCGACGTGCGCGCCGCGAGCTCGCCGCGGATCGCGCGGTCGCCCTCGATCACGGCGCGGACGCGAATGAGCACGGTCTGGAGAGAGCAGTTCACTGCTTTTCGATAAGGAACGGCAGGCGTGGGCAAGCCACGAGGCGACAGTGCGACACTTGTCCTGACGCGCTTGCAGCGCCTCGTGTCTATCCCGACTTCCCGACCCTTGGGTACGCCAGGCCCGGCACTGACGAACGCCAGATTCAGGCTGTTTAGAGTCCCGCCCGAGCCGACTCCCGCGAATGCGCCGCTTACCGTTGGCGGGGTGCTTGATCGAATTACCGGCTGGAAGGCGGCCGAGATTCTGCGATAGCCGTTGAACACCGAGGTTGTGCACAAGACTGTCCGATCTTGTGCTGCGGCCGTCGCCGAGGCTGTCGAAGGGGATGCCGACGAGGTTGTCGAGCCCACGGTCAAGAAGAGCGCTCCGACGACCGACGATGCGGGAACGCCTATCATCAACATCCGCCGTAAGATCGGGGCCACCACAGTTTTCCTTCGGCGATTGCTCGCTGCTCGCACTCCCGCACGTTACCCGATCAGCAAGGCCCGTTGTAGCAACCTTGTGGGTGAACACACTGCGTAGTGCAATAGCTTTCCGTACTCGCGCTGCTGCAATCGCAGTAGTAGACGGTGAGCGGATGGCTGCAGCTCCCACACGTGCTGGGACAGCAGTTGTTGACGGCATGCGCGGCCTGCGGCATCAGAGCTGCGATTCCCAGCCCGGCGGCTACGGCGACACTAAGCTGCTTGATGAACCTCGGTCGAGTTGCCGTCGTTTCAAACGTTTTCATCGTCACTCCTCTGATCGTGAGTTTGATCCCTTCCCGGCGTTAGGCGGGTGATTTCGCGCGCGCTTCGCTCGTTACATCACCTCCCAAGTTGTCGATCAGCCGGCCCAGCGAGTCAATCGAGTTCGGCGTACCGCTCGCACGAACGATCCCGTCCACGTCGATCGCGAAGGCGTGCGGCGTTACGTGGCTACCAAACGCGTCAGCGATAGCACGCTCCTCCTGTATTACAACCTCCAAGCCTGCGAACGCCGCAAGTGTGTCGGCGTACCCGAAGTCGCTGACGACGGCGAACAGCTGAACGCCGTAAACCGGCACGTCGGCTGTGCGAAGGTCTTCCTCGAGCGCCCGACACGCCGGACAGCTGCGACCAAGGAAGAGCAGAACCGACGCGGCACCGAACACACTTGATCTCGTGAATGGGCTCCCGTCCAAGTAGGTTCCCTCGAACTCCGGGATCTCGGCGCCCACCGGTACGCCTTCAGGCCCGGCCGACTTCCTTCCCCGCAAGGCTGTCTCGGCCTGCTCGAGAACGACGGAGACCCGGCGGAGCGTTCCGAGCACCGCCAGTGTCAGAACGACCACGACCGCGGAAAGCGCGGCGAAGGCGACGACCCAGACCGTGCTCACTGAGCCGCAACCTCCTTGAACCGACGGATCGCCGTGCGAGCGCGCAACCCGTCAACTACGAGCTGTTCCGTTATGACGGCGAGCGTCGCCGCGAACAGCACGGCTGTCGCATCTCTCGTCGAGAACGTATCGTCCGCGCCCGCTGGCCACGCGAACGGGAACGGAGCCGCGATGGATGGCACAACGGCCAGGGCCAACGCGGCGGTTGCGAGAAGGAGGTCGCGGACGACCAAAGGCCAGGTAATCGTCCGAGACGCAGCGGTTCCCGCGCACCCGCAGTCGATCCTCCGTCCTCGGAGGAGGTTCCACGACACCGCGGACGCGAAGGCTAGAAACATCGCGCCGACGAAGGCTGCGACCGGAATCACGACAACACCAACGAGCAGCGCGAGTCCCGCCGCCAACTCGAACGGCGCGACGAGTCGTGCGATCGGTGCAACAAGGGCTTGCGGCAGCAGGCGGTAGTTGCCGACGGCCCGAGTGAAGTCGTCTTGCGCGGCGAATTTTGGGGCACTGGCCAGTATCAACACCAGGCCGAGACTGACGCGAGATCCGAGGCCGAGGAGATCCACCTACTGACCTCGCTCGTCTGAACCTTCAGACGCGACGCGGCGCTGCCGCGTTCGATCGAGAGCGGGTTGTGCCGCAGCAACGGGCTGACCGACCTTCGTCACCGCTGCCTCCTAGTGGCCCTTGAGGAAACGTTGGACCGGAAACTCGGCCTTGGTGTCGAATCGGGATGCATCTCGACCCTGGAGGTTGCGATGCGTCCCCCGTCTGTGTTCGTGCGGCCGTTGCTGCA
>JALZOK010000148.1 GCA_030857225.1 Actinomycetota bacterium | reverse complement strand
CCCCGTGCTCGCACGAGGCGGCGACTCTTCAACAGTGGCCGAGGTCAGTCACCTACCCCCTGATCTCGGTCCACGCGGCTTCCCAGTCTTCCTGGGTCTTGCAGACCTCTCCACGGTCGTCGCCGCAATCCGCGGTCGGAGTCGTCCAGTAGTAGACGTCCTCCCACCAGGACTCGTCGTCGGCGTGGTACTCGTCGCAGTGATTCGGGTTCTTGGTGAGATCGCACGCCTTCAGGTTGACAGGGGCCTCGCCAAAGCCCTCGGCCACGGCTGCCTGCGCCTCCGGGGAGATCATGTGGTTCATCCAGAGGTACATGCAGTTCGGGTTGGCGGCCTGCGAGTAGATCATCCAGGTGTCAGACCAACCGGTCGTGCCCTCCTTCGGCTTGATCGCCTTCACGGGCACTGGCGGGTCTGCCGCGGTGAGCTGGACGTACTGATACGGCCACGTTGTCCCCACTACGCTGTCGCCGTTCGTGTACGAGCCGATCTGCTTGGCGACATCGCCCGGCCAGTACTCGCCGACGTTCGGCGCCTGCTGCTTGAGCAGATCGACCGCGGCGTTGAACTGCTCCTCGTCGAGCTCGTACGGATCCTCGATGCCGAGGTCCGGCTGCGTCGCCTTCAGGTACACAGCCGCGTCGGCGATGAAGATCGAGTCGTCGTAGATCGAGAGCTTGCCGTTGTACGGGCCGGACTCGTCCCAGATCACGCTCCAGGAGTCCGTCTCCTCCGGGACCACGTCGGTGCGGAACATGAGGTAGTTGGGGCCACGACCGTGCGGTACGCCATAGGGCTCGCCGTCGAGGCTGTTGTACTCCTGGTTCTTGATGCCCTCCTGCACGTCGGCGTAGTTCGGGACGAGATCGGCGTCGATCGGCGACACGTCGCCCGTCGTCATCAAGCGCACGCTGGCGTTCCCCGACGCGGAGACACCGTCGTACTCGCCTGTCTGGATGAGGCTGATCATGTCGTCCGAGCTGCCTCCATCCTTGGCGTTGACAGTGCACCCTGTCTCCGCCTTGAACTCGTCGGTGAGCTGGGCATAGCCCGCCCACTGCACGACGTTGACCTGGCCCTCTTCGCGAGCCAGCTCCTGGATCTCCTCGAGCGACGAGCCGAGACCTTCGATCTCGGTGCTGGCCGCCCCGTCGTCGTCGCCGCCACCGCAGCCCGCCGCGACCACGCTAAGCGATGTGACGAGCAGGCCAAGTGCTATCCATCGAGTCGCGCGGTACTTCGTGCTCATTCGGTTCCTCCCTCTGGTTCGTCGATTACCGACTCCTGCTCGGGACGCCATTCCACGCGGACCCTGCGCCCCTTCGCTTCGAGCACCTCGCTCGAGCCATCCTCGAGATTCTGTGCCAGCACCTGCAACATGCCTCCGCGGTCCAGTGCTACGTGATACCGCGTGACCGGGCCGACGTACTGAACGTCTTTCACTAGACCCGGCTCGACGCGCCAGCCGGCCTGCGGCTCCCTGCCGTCCTCGAGGAGGTTGATTTTCTCGGGGCGGACGGTGTAACGCCGCCCGTTCCGCTCGATCACGTTCGACACCCCCACGAAGCCTGCGATGAACTCGCTCTGCGGGTGCTCGTAGACTTCGGCCGGCGGCCCGATCTGCTCGATCCGGCCTTCGTTGAAGACCGCGATGCGGTCAGACATCGTCAGCGCCTCCTCCTGGTCGTGCGTCACGTAGACGAACGTGATCCCGACCTCGCGCTGGATGCTCTTGAGCTCGACCTGCATCTCCTGCCGGAGCTTGAGATCGAGCGCTCCCAACGGCTCGTCCAGCAGGAGCACTTTCGGGCGATTGACGATCGCGCGCGCGAGTGCGACGCGCTGGCGCTGCCCACCTGAGAGCTGCGACGGCTTGCGAGCCCCGTGGGTCCCCAGCCGCACCATCTCGAGCGCCTCCTGGGTCCGCTGCCGGCGCTCCCCCTTCTTGACCTTCTTGACCATCAGGCCGTACTCGACGTTGTCCTGCACCGTCATGTGCGGAAAGAGCGCGTAGTCCTGGAAGACGGTGTTCACCGGCCGGTCGTACGGCGGCAAGCGCGACACGTCCTCGCCGGCGAGCTCGATCGTTCCCTCGTCCGGCGTCTCGAAGCCCGCGATCATCCGCAGCGTCGTCGTCTTGCCCGATCCCGAGGGGCCGAGCATCGTGAAGAACTCGCCATGCGCGATATCGAGGTCGATCGTGTCAACCGCGACGACGTCTCCGTAGCTCTTCCTCAGGCCGGTGACACGGACGTCCGGCGCGCCGTCATGCGGCAAGCGACTCCTCCAGGATCGCGAGACCTCCTTCGAGATCCTCCTCGCCGATCGTGAGCGGCGGCAGGAGGCGAATGACGTTGCCGTAAAGACCGCAGGAAAGGAGGACGAGCCCGCGGTCGAACGCCGCCGAGACCACAGACTGGGCGCGCTCGG
>JALZOK010000044.1 GCA_030857225.1 Actinomycetota bacterium | reverse complement strand
CACATCGCGATCGGCGTCGACGATCTCGACGGCACGCTCGCGACGTTGAAAGACGAGCATGCGATCGAGCCCGAGCGCCCGCCGTACCAGGTCTCAGCGGGAGGCTCCCGCATCTGTTTTGTCAAAGACCCGGATGGAAACAACATCGAGGCGCTCTACCGCGACGTAGCTAATCCCGGTCACGCCGGGTAGCGCACCAACTGCGTTCTGGCCCTCGCTTCCACGCTGCTGACGGAGGATCAGCGATACCGTCACCCATCGCCGACAAGCCCATCACTGTCGCGCCGTATGACTCTGAGTGGCCGCGTCGGTTCGACGCCGAGCGTGCACTGCTGGAGCCCGCGCTCGAGCAATGGTTGGCGGAGGGCATCCATCACGTCGGGTCCACGGCCGTTCCTGGTCTCGCCTCGAAACCGATCATCGACATGATGGCCGGAGTGCGCGACCTCGAAGAAGCTCGCATGGCGTTCGACGCGTTGGGCGAGCTGTCATACATCTACGCGCCGCACCGTCCAGGCGTCGCACATCACTTCTCGAAGCCGTCCCTGCATCTGGCGGAGACAACACACGGCCTCCATCTCACTGAACCGGGAAGCGATCTCTGGCGCGAGCGGCTTGCGTTTCGCGACGCTCTCCGCGGTGACGCCGAGCTCGCTGCCGAGTACGAGGCGCTGAAGCTGCGGCTCGCTGGAATGCACCACGACGTTGCGCTATATACCGCGGGCAAGCGGGCGTTTGTCACTCGCGTCCTGGCGACCGCCGGGATTCAGCCTGGCCGGCGGTAACACGTTCCTGCCGTCTCGGCTTGCTACTCAGCGTCGCCGGACAAAGGAGTCGTACGTTTCGCATCGATGCCAAGACGTAACCTCGAGCGATGCCGTCAGACGATGTGTATGGGGCTCTCCTCGTCGACCTGTGCGCAGGGAAGCGCGCGACGGAGATCGTCGAGCGAAGCGACGGCTACATCATGGCTTTCGATGCCCGCTATCTCATCGCTCCGTTCAGGAAATGGGACGATCCCGACGAACGACGCGCGATGCGGTTCATCCGCGGTCGCGTCCTCGACGTCGGCTGCGGAGGGGGTCGCGTATGCCTCCATCTACAGGAGCGCGGACTCGACGTGGTCGGCATCGACTCGTCGCCTGAGGCGATTGCGTGCTCCCGACAGCGAGGTGTGCGCGACGCCCGCGTGCTCGCAATCGATGCGATCGACGCTTCACGAGGCTCGTTCGACACGATCGTGTTCCTCGGCCAGAACTTCGGGATGCTGGGCTCCCGTCCGCGAGCTCGGCGCATCCTGCGCCGGTTGGCGCGACTCACGACGACCCGCGGCCGTATCGTGGCCGAGACGTTCGATCCACATGCGCTCGTCGAGCCGGTTCATCGTCGCTATCGAGACCAGAACCACCGGCGGGGGCGGATGCCTGGGCAACTCCGAGTCCGGATTCGCTACGGGGAGCTCGCGACCCCGTGGCTCGACTGGCTCCAGGTCTCGCCGGCGGAGCTTTTCGAGCTCCTCGACGGCACCGGTTGGCAGTTGTCGCGCACGCTCGGCGACGGACCGAGCTACGTGGCCATCATCGACAAGGCGACGTAAGAGAGATCAGTCCTCTTTGAGGAAGCTCGGGATGTCGATCTCGACGTCCGAGACGCTCGGCGCCTGGAACGCGGGGCGCACCGGCTCGACCGCCGCTCCCTCGACGCGTCGTCGTCGCGGACGGCCGCCGCCAAAGCCCGTGGCGATCGCGGTGACACGAACCGAGTCGCCCATCGATTCGTCGATCACGGCACCGAAGATGACGTTCGCGTTGGCGTCGGCCGCCGCGGTCACGACCTGAGCCGCCTCGTCCACCTCTGCCAGACCGAGGTCCGGGCCTCCGGTGATGTTGAGCAGGATTCCTGTCGCGCCGTCGAGCGAGGTCTCGAGCAGCGGCGAGGAGATGGCTGCGCGCGCCGCCTCCATCGCGCGATTCTCGCCGTCGGCGACGCCGATTCCCATCAACGCCGAGCCTGCGTCGCGCATGATCGTCCGCACGTCCGCGAAGTCGAGGTTGATCAGCCCGGGAACGGTGATGAGGTCGGTGATTCCCTGGACGCCCTGGCGCAGGATGTCGTCGACCATACGGAACGCGTCGGTGACGGGGGTCGAGCGCTCGACGACCTGCAGCAGGCGGTCGTTCTCGATGACGATCAGCGTGTCGACGTTATCGCGCAGGGTCTGAGCGCCTTGCTCGGCCTGTTCGGCGCGCCGGCGGCCCTCGAAGGCGAAAGGCTTGGTCACGACGCCGACGGTGAGAGCGCCGAGCTCACGTCCGATCTCGGCCACGACCGGGGCTCCCCCGGTGCCGGTGCCCCCGCCTTCTCCGGCGGTGACGAAGATCATGTCCGCGCCCTTCAGCGCCTCCTTCAGCTCATCCCGGCTCTCGTGCGCCGCGGTCGCCCCGACCTGGGGATCCGCGCCGGCGCCCAAGCCGCGGGTTGCCTGCGAGCCGATGTGGATCTTCACGTCCGCCTCCGTCATCAGCAACGCCTGCGCGTCCGTGTTCACGGCGACGAACTCGACCCCCGACATCCCCGCCTCGACCATGCGGCTGACCGCGTTCGACCCGCCCCCGCCGATCCCGACGACCTTGATCACGGCGAGATAGCTACCGGACTGATTGCTCATCTCTCGACCACCTCAAGCTGAAGCTCTCGTTGAACGTACGACACGCTCGCACGATTTCGCTCTCGAGGGTACGGCTCCTCTGTCGACATGTCAATCCCCAACCTTCAACCTCAACCTAAGAGTTGAGGTAACGGGAGGCGACCGGCCGTTCCGGGACACTGACGTCGACGTAGAGCGCTCCCTCTTCGAGGAGTGGGAAGACGCGCGCCGCGACCGTGAGCTTGAGCAGCACGTCGGAGGTGCCCCCCAACCTGATCTCGCGGCCTTCGTGCAGGATCAGCGTCAGCCGTCCGTCTCCGGAGCGCACCGCCTTCACTCGCCGTGGCAGCCGAACCTCTCGGGCAGCGGCGAGCGCGCGAGTTGCGGCAGCAAGACTCGACGGGAGCGATCCGCCGATTCTCACGCCGACTTCCCTGGTTAGCCACAGACGTGGAAACTCTCGCGCCGTACCCGGCTCGATCTCCTGAATCACCTTTCCCGACCCGGTCGCGAGCCACGCCGAGTTGCCGCGGCGAATCACCGCGACCGGCCGTTCGGCGGCAACCTTTACGACGAGCGTGTTCGGGAAGGCGCGGTCGACTGACACACCCGCAACCGAGGGGAGCGCTCGCACGGTGTCCTCGAGAGCTCGCGCGTCGATGTCGATCAGACTCGTCCCGACGACGCCTCGCGCCGCTCTCTCGACCTCGCGCGCCACCGCAGGCGGAGCTCCCTGAACCTCGAGCTGCCGGACGGCGAAGACGGAGGACGCCTTTGCTCCCCAGTACCCTCCGAGCACGGCTACGACGAGCACGAACCCGAGGAGCAGCGAACGACCGGAGGGAACGAGCCGAGCGAGATCCAGGCGATTGCCGGCCTCGCTGCGCGGAAACGGGACGACGACGCTTGCCGCGCGCGTCCGCCGACGCGATCCGCGCTCGGTCCGTCCCCCGGCCATAGAGCGGGATTCGCCGCAGCGGACGCCGCTCCTACGTGCGAGAGCAGGCGACTTCACGCCCGGGTGAATGACATCATCGTGTGGCTAGACCGAGGGAAGCTCGAGCTCGCCGACGAAGGCAACCTCGCGCTCAAGCACCACGCCGAACTGCTCGTGGGCTCGTCGACGCGCCTCCACCATGAGCGCGACGCAGTCGGCGCTCGTCGCTCTGTCCGCGTTCTCGATGAAGTTGGCGTGCTTGGGTGAGATCACGGCGCCGCCGATCCGGTGCCCCTTGAGGCCGCACAGCTCGAGCAAGCGTCCCGCCCCGAGCTCTCCCGGTGGGTTCTTGAACACGCTGCCGAACGTGCGCTTGTTGGTCGGCTGGGTTGCTTTCCGCTGCGCGATCAGCTCGGACACTGTTGCCTTGATCTCCTCACGCGGACGTGGTTCGAGCCGTAGCTCCACGCGAGCAACGACCTCTCTGGGGTCGAGCGCCGAGCTGCGGTACGAGAGAGCGAGCTTGTCGAGCGCGATCCAGTCGGCCCCAGCGGCGGTCGCGATCAAAGCCCGTGCGACGATGTTCGACCAGTCGCGCCCGTACGCTCCGGCATTCATCTTGACACCGCCCCCGACGGTGCCCGGTATCGCGCAGGCGAACTCGAAGCCGCCGAGACCCGCGTCTCGCGCACGATGCAGGCAGACGGCGTTCGTCGCGCCTCCTCCGGCGACGAGACCTGCTGGCCTGACCTCGATCGCAGCCAGCTCTCCCTCGAGATGGATCACGAGCGCCTCGACACCCTCGTCCGCGACGAGCAGGTTCGACCCCAGTCCGATGACGACGATCTCGAGCCCCTCGGCAGGCGCGTAGCGAAGAGCCTCTTCCAGCTCGACCAGCGAGCGTGGCCGGGCGAGCGCTCTCGCGGGGCCACCCGTGCCGATCGTCGTCAACTTCGAGAGCGAGACGCCCGACTCGATGCTCACTCGGGCAGCTCTGCCGCGACGGCGCGTGCAATCTTCCACGGCTCCCCGACTCCGAGCGTGACGACGACATCGCCCGGGCGCACCCAGGAGAGCGTGAGCCGAGCCGCGTCGTCCAGCGTCGGGGCCCAGCCTCGCCTGACCCCCGCGGGCACGCTGTCCAGCACGAGCTTGCCGTTGACGCCCGGGCGGGGCGCGTCGCGCCCGCCGATCACGTCGGTCACGACGGCCGCGTCCGCGATCCCGAGAGCGCTGCCCAGCTCCCGGAAAAGCTGGCGCGTGCGTTCGTAGACGTGGGGTTGGTAGACGGCGATGAGTCGCCCCTCGGTTTGCTCCCGGGCGGTCTCGAGCGTGACCTCGATCTCCGTGGGGTTGTGCGCGTAGTCGTCGTAGACGCGGACGCCTCCGCGATCGGCGACCAGCTCGAACCGCCTTCCGACACCTTCGAAGAGCGCGATCCGCCGCTCGGAATCCGATAGCGGGACTCCGGCCAACTCCAGCGCAGCGAGCGCAGCGGCGGCGTTCCTCCGATTGTGCTCCCCTGGGACCGCGAGCTCGAACGACACGGGCTCCAGCTCCCACGCGCGAATCACGTTCGGTACCCTGTCAGCCCACTCGTCGAAGAAGGCTTCGAGCTCCGTCACCGAGGCAAACGCCGCGTGGTGGTCGAGCTCGATGTTCGTGATCACGGCGATCTCGGGGCGCAGGAGGGCGATCGAACGATCGGACTCGTCGCCCTCGACCACCAGCCAGCCCTCGCCCACGCCCGCGTTGCCACCGAGCTGCGGCACGACGCCGCCGATGATCCAGGCGGGGTCCTGCGCAAGCTCACGGAGGACGTACGCGATCATCGCCGCGGTCGTCGTCTTCCCGTGCGCTCCGCCAACGACGATGGACCGGCGAAGCGCGACCAGCTCCGCCAGGAACTCGGCCCGCGAGCGTCCGACCGCCCACCCGAGATGAGCACTGGAGACGACGACCTCGAATCCCGGAGGTGCAGCAGGCTCTCCCCCGACATCGAGCTCGACCCCAGAAAGCGTCTCCATGAAAATCGTCTCCTGCTTGTCCCAGCCGCGGACCTCAGCTCCCCAGCCGCGTGCAAAGTTGGCGTAGGCGGAGAGCCCCGCGCCGCCGATCCCCACGAAGTAAAAGCGTCTCCCGAGAAGAGGAGCTGTTGCTCGGCTCAAGATCGCCTTTCCTTGCCAAGTAACAGACTGTTGCTCGGCATCAGCGACGCCCCTGGGCGAGGCGAACGAGCTCGTCGGCGACCGTCGCGGCGGCCTCCGGCCTGCCGAGCGCCTTCATGGCGTCGCTCATCCTTCGGAGACGTCCTTCGTCGACGAGCAGCTCGTCGACGAGCGCCGGCACCCGCGCGAGGTCGTCCTGACGAACTACGACCGCGCCTCCCCCCTCCTCGAAGTAGCGCGCGTTCAGCGCCTGATGGTCGGCAGTCGCGTGCGGATAGGGGACAAGAATCGACGGAATACCGGCGGCGGCTAGCTCCCAGACCGTGCCTCCCGCGCGGGAGATCGCGAGATCTGCAACCGCGAGTGCGCCGCCGAAGTCGTTCGTCGTCTCGAGCAGGACATAGTCACCACGCTCGATCTTCGGTCGCAAAACGGCGTAGTCGCGCTCACCGGCGATGTGTAGCACCGCCGGACCGCGTGTTCCGTAGGTGTCCACCGCAAACTCGTTCAGCGCCTGCGCCCCGGCGAGACCGCCGAACACCGCAAGCACCGCGCCCTCGGCAGGAAGGCCGAAGCGGACCCTCGCCTGCTCCCGGTTTCCGTCGAGGTGAGACTGCGGGGTGGGACGCCCAACCAGCCGGTACTTGTCGCCGCGGCGACCCGTGACCGGATACGCAAGGAAGACGCGGCGAGCGAAGGGAGCTGCAAGCCGGTTGGCTAGCCCGAGATGGGCGTCGGCCTCGGTCAGCGCGGCCGGGATCCCGCGCAGGCGAGCGGCGAGCACCATCGGCCCGGCGACGTAGCCTCCGGCGCCGAGCACGACGTCCGGCCGGCGCTGGGCGAGGATGCGGGAGCACGCGAACGGCGCTCGCGCCGCCCGCGCCAGCGCGCGCAGGAGCTCGACTCCCGGACGTCGCGGAAACCCCGAGATGGAGAACGTGTCGAGCTCGTAGCCCGCCTCAGGAACCAGCCGCGACTCGACGCGATCTGGCGACCCGGCGAACGTCACCGTCACTCCGCGCTCGCGAAGCGCTTCCGCGACTGCGAGCGCGGGCCGGACGTGCCCGGCTGTTCCGCCGGCTGCGATCAGGCACACGAGCCCGGACGACCTCTCCATTGACCGCGATGTTAAGGAGAATGCCCACGGCGCCGAGCAGCACGACCAAGCTCGAGCCGCCGTAGGAGACGAACGGCAGCGGAATCCCCGTCAGCGGGGCGATGCCGAGCACGGCAGCGAGATTCACGGCCGCCTGCCCGCACACGAGGGCCGTCAGACCCGCCGCGAGCAACTTTCCGAAGGGGTCGCGACAGCGCAGCGCGACGCGAAAGCCGACGAGGGCGAACGCCGCGAAAGCGCCGATGACGAGCGCGGAGCCGACGAGCCCGAGCTCCTCCCCGACGACCGCGAAGATCATGTCCGTATGCGCCTCGGGGAGGTAGGAGATCTTCCCGACCCCTTCGCCCAGCCCGGCGCCCGTCACGCCCCCTGAGCCGATCCCGATCATCGCCTGCACGATCTGGAAGCCCGACCCCTCGGCATCGCTCCACGGATCGAGAAAGCTGAACACGCGGGCGCGCCGGTATGGCTCCACCCAGATCGCGAGCATTCCCATTCCGACAACGAGGAACGTCGCGGTGACGAGCAGCCGGGTTGGAACCCCGGCGACGAGCAGAATGGCGAGCATCATCCCGCAGAGCGTGATCGTGGTTCCGAGATCGGGCTCGAGGAGGATCAGCCCGCAGAAGATCGCTGTCAGCAGGCCGAGCGGTTTGAAGAGCTCTCCGAGCGTCCGGGGTGGAGAGCGCCGGGCGAGATAGACCGCGGCAAAGAGGCAGAGCGCGAGCTTCGCCAACTCGGAGGGTTGGAAGCTGGCCGGGCCCAGTAGGAACCAGCGCCGCGCGCCGTTGATCTCCGGCGCGACGACGAGCACCGCCGCACACAGGCCGAGCGCGACGAGCATCAAGGGCGGAGCGACAAAGCGCAGCCGGTGATAATCGAAGCGCGACGCGAGCGCCATCAAGACGATGCCGATGCACGCGTAGATCGCCTGTCGCTTGAGGAAGCTCATCGGGTCGCCATCGCCGACCGCGGCGGAGGCGGACGTCGCGCTGTACACCATCACCAGGCCGAAGGCGACGAGCCCGAGCGTCACGAGAACGAGGAGCTTCTGGTCGAAGCGATTGTCGGCCTTCACGAGAGATCCTCGACCAGACGACGGAACGCATCTCCTCGCGCCTCGAAGTCGCGGAACTGGTCGAAGCTCGCGCACGCTGGCGAGAGAAGAACGACGGCGCCGGGTTCTGCACCGGCCGACGCAGCGGCGAGCGCATCCTCGAGAGCTCCGCACTGAGTGAAGGAGACGCCAGCCTCATCGAGCGCCGTCGCGATCTCTGCGGCCGCCTGGCCGATCAGATACGCGTGATCTCCGAGTTCGAGCGCGTCTGCGAGAGGCGCGTAGCTCTCGTTCTTGCCGAGTCCACCGAGAATGAGATGCAGCGGCGAAGCCCGAAGCGCAGCAACGGCCCGCAGCGCTGCCGCCACGTTCGTTGCCTTGGAGTCGTTGACATAGCGAACACCGTGGAGCTCACGAACGAGCTCGATGCGATGAGGAACGCCCTCGAAGCTCCGAAGCGCCGATGCGATCGCCTCGTCCGGGATCCCGGCGGCGCGGGCGGCTGCCGTGGCGGCCGCGGCGTTCTCGCGGTTGTGCTCGCCGGGGAGCGCAGGCTCGGCCGGAAGCACGTCGTCGGCGCTGAACTCCACCCGTCTCGCCGCGCCCGGGACCGGCCCGAAGCCACGCGGCACGACCGCAATGTCGTCCTCGGTCTGCGCCTCGAAGATGCGGAGCTTCGCGTCGACGTACCACTCGAAGGTTCCGTGACGGTCGAGGTGATCCGGCTCGAGGTTGAGAAGGACGGCGATTCGGGGTCGCAAGTGCTCCACGTCCTCGAGCTGGAACGAGGAGAGCTCACAGACGATCCAGGTGCTCTCGTCGATCTCCTGCACGAGCGAGGTCAGCGGCCGACCGATGTTCCCGGCCACCTCGACCGCCCGGCCGGCAGCACGAAACATGACGCCCAGGAGCTCGCTCGTCGTCGTCTTTCCGTTCGTGCCGGTCACGCCCAGGATCGGGTTCCCGAGAAGCCGCGCACCGAGCTCGATCTCGCTCCAGACGGGAATGCCGAGGGATCGCGCCCCCGCGACCACCGACGTCTCCCCCGGAACCCCCGGGCTCTTCACGACCAGATCGAACCCCTGTGCCAACGTCTCCTCCTCGCGTCCGAGACGGACTTCGACGCCCAGCTCGTGGAGCCTTCCCACGTCCAGCGTCTCGTCGCGGTCGAACCCGACGACCTTGGCGCCTCGCGCTACGAGGGCCTCGGCGGCAGCCTTCCCGGAGCGCGCGAGCCCGACGACGAGGACGCGCTTGCCGGCGAGCTCGGCGCCGCCGCTCAAGGCTCGACGAACTTGAGGAAATCGCGATAGAAGAGCGCGAACCCAGAGGCGCACAGGATCGCGCACACGATCCAGAAACGGACCATCACCTTCGTCTCGGACCAGGCCTTCATCTCGAAGTGATGATGGATCGGAGCAATCAGAAAGACTCGCCGACCAGTTCGTTTGAAGCTGACGACCTGGATGATCAGCGAGAGCACCTCGATCACGAAGATCCCACCAATCAGGAACAGCAGGATCTCGGTGCGAGTGACGATCGCGAGCCCAGCAAGAGCTCCACCAAGCGCCATCGAGCCCGTGTCGCCCATGAACAGCTCAGCGGGATGGGCGTTGTACCAGAGAAACCCGATCGTCCCTCCGATCAGCGCGGCGGCGAGGGTCGCAAGATCGAGGTATGCCTCACTGCGAGCTCCCGGATCGCCCGAGCGAAGCCACGCGATTCCCGCGATGGCGAGGAACGTCAGCAGCATGATCATGGCCGTTCCCGCCAGGAGGCCGTCGATGCCGTCGGTCAGGTTCGCGCCGTTCACGGTGCCGGCGATCACGAGAAAGAGGAAGAGGTAGAAGAACGGCCCGAAATCGATCGTCCAGCCGGCGAGAGGGACGTAGATGGACGTCGTGAAGGACTCGGTCTCCTGGAGGAGGAGCGCGGCGCCGACCGTGACGCCCGCTAGCAGCGCCATCTTCCACCGCCCCTGCAGCCCCAGTGAATGGCCCTGGCGCAGCTTGAGGTAGTCGTCGGTGAAACCGATCGCCGCACAGCCGAGAGTGATGAAGAGCACCGTGAGCGCTTCTGCCGTGTACTGGGAGAGCGCGAGAAACGGAAGCACCGCGGAGCCCAGGATGAGGAGGCCGCCCATCGTCGGCGTCCCCTGCTTCACGATGTGTGCCGCAGGACCTTCTGCTCTGATCTGCTGTCCGAGATTCCGCGCGCGCAGCGCCTCGATGAACTTGGGCCCGATTACGACGGCGGCGACCATGGCCAGGAGGCCGGCGATCAGGACTGGGACCATGCTCCGGCGATCTTCGTGATCTTTGCGGCTATGCCTTCGAGCCCCACCGCCCGCGAGGCTTTGACCAGCACGGCGTCCCCGGGGCGAAGCAGGGCTCGGGCGGCCCCGACCACCCCCTCGACGTCGGACACCCATACGGCGGGGCCGTACTCTCTCGCCGGCCCGCCGACCGCGATGACCTCGATCTCGAGTTCGTGAACGAGCTCACCGATCTCGCGGTGGTAGCGCTGAGAAGCATCTCCGAGTTCCGCCATCTCGCCGAGAACGGCGACACGCCGCCGTGCTCCCGCCCGTTCCGCGAGATGCTCGAGCGCCGCCCGCATCGAGTCGGGGTTGGCGTTGTAGGCGTCGTTGACGACGAACCCGCCGCCGGGGAGCGGGATCTCCTCTCCGCGCCACGGAGAAAGGCGAATGCCTGACGCGCCTGCCGACGCGCGGTCGAGCGAGAGCCCGAGCGCCGCGTACGCGTGGAGTGCGGCAAGTGTGTTGAGCGCGTGGTGGCGCTGCGTGAACGGGAGCTCGAGCTCGACCGTTCGCCCGTCGATCCGGAAGCGCCCGCGCCCGTGGTCGAGCTCGGTGTCCGCGGCGTCGAAGCGGCGGAGCTCGATGTCGGAGCGGGTGAGGAACGGCTCGAGCTCGGCGCTCTTCGCGGGGACGACCGCGGTCCCGCCCACAGGAAGCGCGGCGATCACCTCCGCGTTCGCTTCGGCGACGCGTTCGACTGTGCCGAGCAGCTCGAGATGCTCTGGACCGATGTGCGAGACGACGGCGATGTCGGGCCGCGCTATTGCGCTCAGCGCGGCCACCTGGCCGAGCCCGCGCATCCCCATCTCGATGATCAGGATCTCTGTCTCGGGCTCGAGCCGACAAACCGTCAAGGGCAGCCCGATCTCGTTGTTGAGGCTCTTCTCCGGCCACACGGTCGCCGCGTGGGGTGCGCTGAGCGCGGCCAGAATGTCCTTCGTCGACGTCTTTCCCGCGGACCCGACGATGGCTACGACCCGCGCCTCGCTCTTCGAGCGGACAAGGGAGGCGAGCGCGGCGAGCGCGGCCTCCTGGTCGTCCGGAACGAGCGTCGCAGCTCCTCGCGCTCGCGCCTCGTCGATGTGCGCGACTCCTGTGTTGAGTGCCACGAAGAGATCGCCGGGCCTGACTTCGCGTGAATCGGCCTTGATCCCGGTGATCGGCCCATCGCGATCGCGACCCTCGAAACGTCCGAGCCCCAACGCGACGACCTCGTCGAACGAAATCGGGATCACGAGAGCCTCAGCCGGACGTCTTTACAGTGCCTGTCCCTGTAAGCGTGAAAATTCAGCGCCAATCTCTCCACAGCGTCGATCTTCAGCCCGTCGTTCTGAGAGCGGCAAGGGCCTCGCGGACCACCACTCGATCGTCGAACGGGTGCACGTTGCCCGCGACCTCCTGCCCCTGCTCGTGGCCCTTACCAGCAATGACGACGATGTCGCCCGGCTCCGCCAACCCCACAGCCCGGCGGATCGCGCTACGCCGGTCGGGGTCGATCTCGACGTCCATGCCCGCGCCCTGGAGCACGTCCTGGATAATCGCCAACGGATCTTCCGAGCGGGGATTGTCAGAGGTCACGATGGCGACGTCTGCGCGCTCCGCCGCGACCTTCCCCATCAGCGGGCGCTTGCCGCGGTCACGATCGCCGCCTGCGCCGAACACGAGGATCACGCGTCCCTCGCCTAGGTCACGCGCTGCCCTCAGCACCGTCGCCAGGGAGTCCGGAGTGTGTGCGTAATCAACGACGACGGCAAACGGTTGCCCGGCGTCGATCGCCTCGAACCGCCCCGAAACCTGGCACACGCCGGCAACACCCTTCTGGATCGACTCCTCGTCGAGATCGAGCAGCAATCCCGCAGCGACCGCGCCGAGCACGTTCTCCACGTTGAAGATCCCGCGCAGCGACGTTTCGACTTCGATGCCTCCCGCCTGGAACCGGCTGCCCGTCGCAGTCAGCTCGAGACCCGTGGGCCGTATCTCGGCACCCTTCTCGAGTCCGAAGGAAACGAGCGGCGCCCGGTGCGAAGCGGCAAGCTCGGCCGCTAGCCGCCGTCCCCATTCGTTGCCCACGTTCACGACGGCGGGCGGAGGTTGCGGCCCCGTGAAAAGCCGGCGCTTCGCCTGGAAGTACTCCTCCATCGTCCCGTGCAGATCGAGGTGGTCCTGACTCAAATTGGTGAAGACGAGAGCATCGAATCGAACCCGGTCGAGCCGCCTGAAGGCCGCGCCGTGCGACGAGGCTTCGATCGCAGCGCTACGATCTCCTGAGTCGACCATCTCGCGAAAGAGACGCTGGAGCTCGATCGACTCCGGCGTCGTGAACGGCGCCGCGCGCTCCTTTCCGCCGACGACCCAACGCACGGTGCCGACCAGCCCCGGCCTCCGTCCCGCCGCCTCGAGCATCGAATGCAGGAGGAACGCCGTCGTGGTCTTTCCGTTCGTCCCGGTCACGCCCACGACCTCGAGCTGCTTCGTCGGCTCTCCGAAGAACGCATCCGCCGCGACCGCCATCGCCGTGCGCACATCCTCCACGACGAGTTGGGGAACATCCACGTCGAGCACACGCTCCACGACGAGCGCCGCGGCGCCTCGCTCGATTGCCTCCCAGGCAAGGTTGTGACCGTCGACCCGCTCGCCGCGCACACAGAAGAAGAGCGCACCCGAGGAGACGCTGCGGGTGTCGTAAACGAGATCGCCGATTGCGACCGGCCGGGCTCCGGTCACCTCGCTCGGGGCGAGCGCCCGGATCAGAGCCTCCAGATCCACGTCGTTCAGGCTAGATGCTTGGCGCAAGATCGGAGCCCACTACCGTAGGTCAGGATCGCCGGAAGGAATCCTAAAGGCGTCCGTTAGGCGGCCGCGGACCCGTCGCTAACCGTCGGAACCGGATCTCCTGGGCGCATCGGGCGGAACCTCGAGATGCTGGAGGTTGAAACGCGCGATCTGCTTGAACGCGGGTGCGGCGACGGTGCCGCCGTAGATGGAGGCGCTCGGCTCGTCCACCATGACCATGATCACCAGCCTTGGCTTCGTCGCGGGGACGAGGCCGACGAACGACGCGACGTAACGCGTGCGCGAGTAGCGACCGTCCGGATTGATCTTGGCTGCGGTTCCCGTCTTCCCGGCAACCGTGTAGCCCGGGATCGCGGCCTCGGTTCCCGTGCCCTCGATGACGACGCCGCGGAGCATGGCGAGCACCTGGTTCGAGACCTCCCGCGAGACAACTCGGCGTCCTCGTCTCTGCTGGTACGGCTTCCCGTCCATCCGGTCGACGAGATGGGGCTGGACGAGCACGCCGCCGTTGGCGATCGCCGCGTACGCCCTCGCCATCTGCAGCGGGGTGACTGCGATACCGTGGCCGATCGGAACGGTCCCGATCGTCGAGCCAGACCACTGATCGAGCGGGAGCGCGAATCCGGACGATTCACCAGGAAAGTCGATTCCGGTCGTTTTTCCGAACCCGAAGCGCTCGATCCAATTCGCGAGGCGCCCTTCCCCCAGCCGCTGCGCGATTGTGATCGTTCCGATGTTCGACGAGCGCTCGACGATCTCCCGCACCGTCATTCGCTCTGTCCCTCGCGTGTGCGACTCGCGGATGACACGATCGGCGACGAGCAGCGAGGGCGCCAGCACGAAGGAGCTCGACGGTCTCACAATGCCCTCCTGCAGGCCCGCCGACACGGTCACGAGCTTGAACGTGGATCCTGGCTCGTAGGTATCGGTCACCGCCCGGTTGCGCCGGCGGTCTGGCCGCGTGGTCGGAAAACGATTCGCGTTGAAGCCCGGCGCGGTCGCCATCGCAAGCACTGCGCCGGAGTGCGGATCCATGACGATCGCGGAAGCTGCCCGAGCTCCGTACTGTCGAACAGTCTCTTCGAGCACAGTTTCGGCGTTGGCCTGGATCTGATGATCGAGAGTGAGTCGCACGTTCCGACCGGGGGTCTCGGGCCGGGTCGAGACGACGTCGAGCGCACGGCCGAAGGGATCCTTGACGACCGTTTGGTTGCCGGGCTTGCCGCCAAGGGTCTTCTCGAGCGACCGCTCGAGGCCCTCGAGGCCCTTGTTGTCGAGGCCCGCATAGCCGAGGACTTGCGACGCGACCGAGTTCTGCGGATAGGTGCGCAGCTCCTCGGAGTAGAAGCCGAGCCCGGCGAAGCCGAGCTCCTCGAGCGCCTCGGCTTTCAAGGGATCGACCTTCCGGGCGACGTAGACGAACCCGCGCGAGCGATCGATCAGAGGCGGATAGACGGCAGCTGGTTGGAGATCGAACGCCTCGGCGACCGCGAGGGTGACGCGCTTCGGTCGATCGACCTGCCTCGGGTTCGCGTACACGGTCGTGGTGCGCTCCCCGATTGCGAGCGGCTCACCGTTTCGGTCGAAGATCGTGCCCCGCGCCGCCGGGACGACGACGGTCTCGCGATGCTGGCGAACGGCCATGGCTGCGTAGGCGTTGCCGTTGACAACCTGCAGCCAGAAGGCCCGCGCCAACGCGATCCCCAGAATCGTCACGAACGCAGCCGCGAGCAGGACGATGCGCCGGTTCGTCGACGCGCGCGTCACCTGCGCAGACGGACGTAGATCGTCGTTTCGGGATTCGCCTGCGCGAGTCCCAGATCCTCCGTTGCGAGCCGCTCGATGCGCGCAGTCGCGGAGGCGCTCGAGAGCTCAGAGCGGAGGTTCGCGATGTCCGAGTCGAGCTCCGATCGCTCGCGGCCGACCTCGTCGAGCTGAAGGTTGAGCCGCAGCACCGTCACGTTCACAGCTACTACGCCGGCCAGGAGTGCGCCGAAGAGGACGATCCAGATGACGCCGCCTCCCAGCAGGCGAGGCCGCGGCACGGCTCTCGGGCGAGGTCGACCGAGGCGAAGGCCTTCGGCGATCGACCCCACTAGACTTTGACCGCCACGCGCAGTCTCGCGGACGCCGAGCGCGGATTGTCGTCGAGCTCCCGCCCCGACGGGCGAACCGGGCGCGGCGTCAGGATCCGCAGCTCGGGCTCGTGGCCGCACACGCAGATCGGAAGCTCGGGAGGACAGGTGCACCCACGTGCGAGATCGCGGAGAAAGTGCTTCACGATGCGATCCTCGAGTGAGTGGAAGCTGATGACCGCCAGTCGGCCGCCGGGACGAAGCATCTCGAACGCGGCCGGGAGTCCGGCCTCGAGCGACTCCAGCTCGTGGTTCACCTCGATCCTGAGCGCCTGGAAGACGCGCTTTGCGGGATGCCCTTCGCCGAACCTAGCGGGTGCGGGAATCGACGCTCGAACGATGTCGACGAGCCGGCCTGTGCGGTCGATCGGCAACTCGGCGCGTTGCCGAACGATGCCGCGCGCGATCTGGCGAGCGTAGCGCTCCTCGCCGAAGCGTCGGAAGATCGTCGCGAGCTCCCGCTCGTCCCACGTGTTCACGATGTCCGCGGCGCTCGGCTCGTCCGAGGGATCCATCCGCATGTCGAGCGGTGCGTCCGTGGCGTAGGAGAACCCGCGCTCGTGCTGGTCGATCTGCATCGACGACAGTCCGAGGTCGAGCAGGATGACGTCCGCTTTGACGTCGTTTCCGGCCAGTTGCGAGAGCACTACCGCATAGTCGCCACGGAGAAACCGCATCTGTATTCCGCGCGCGGATGCCTTCACCCGGTCAAAGACGGGACGCACACTGGGATCGCGGTCGACGGCGACAAGCTTTCCGCGGCCCTGGAGATCGGCGACGAACACGCGTGAGTGCCCTCCGGCGCCGAAGGTCGCATCGAGGACCGTCTCCCCCGGCTGCACCGAGACCAGATCGCGCACCTCCTCCGCGAGGACCGGCGTGTGATCAGCTGCGTCTGTCCGCAAGACGTTCGGCAACATCGCCTGCGCTCCCTTCGATCGCATTCAGATGGGTTGTCCATTCAGAACGGTCCCAGATCTCGATGTGGTCGTGCACACCCGCGAGGACAACCTCCTTGGAGAGTCCCGCGTGTGTCCCCAAGTGCGGAGGGACAAGCACCCGGCCCTGCTTGTCGAGCTCCGCGACGGTGGCGCCCGCAAAGACGAAGCGCTTCATCTCCCGAGCCTCTCGCGTGAGCGAGTCGAGCTCGGCGATCCTCGCCACGTTCGCGTCCCAGCTCCCGCGTGGATAGACGTCGATGTTCTTCTCGATTCCGCGTGCGAGCACGACCCCGCCGGCAAGCGCGTCGCGAAATCGCGCGGGCAGCGTGAGCCGGTTCTTCTCGTCGACCGTGTGCTCGTATTCGCCGTAGAACATGGTTTCATCGCGGAGCCCCTACCCACGGATTCCCACACTACTCCACTTTGTCCCACCGCGCAACCCCTACGCCCCATCTTCGCGCCAAGCGCGCCGCTAACAGTGCCTGGCACCGTCAGCTTGCGATTCTGCGCCAATTCCTCCCCAGGGCGCCCGCCGTTACAGGGGGACGTGTTCGGCGTGGACACCTGGCCCCGCCAGGGCGCCGGCCCCACACCGCGCGGCGAACGCCAAGGCCTCCGCCGTTTCGAGCCCGGCCGCGAGCGCGAACGCCAGCCCGGCCACGAAGCAGTCGCCCGCTCCGTACGAATCAGCGCGCGGCTGCGGAGCAGGCCCGGCCGTGAAGGGTCCGCCCGGTTGCGCCCAGCCGCCGAGAGCGCCCGAGGTCGTCACGACGAGCCGCGGCGCAGGATCGAGGTCACCGGACTGGTACAGCTCGGCCTCGTCCTTCCCACTCCCGACCAGCGCATCGAGCTCGACGGCCCCGCGCCGCAACGTCGCGAGCTCGCGGGTCGTGGCAGCGAGCACACGACCTTGTCGTGCGGCACGCAGCGCGTCGACGTCTCCCGCGCAGAAGTACACGGCGTCGCAGCGCGCGAGCTCGTGCCAGGGAAGTGAGCTGTCGTGTCCCCGCGGACCGACCTTCGGCCCGATGGTGGTGATGGTTCGCTCCCCGACTCCGTCGACGTATGTGAACCCGCGGCGCTGCGGCGGGCTCACCGCTGTCGCGTGGACCTCGATCCCTCGCGCCTCGAGCTCGACCTTCGCCGCCTGCCCTGACTCGTCGGTGGCGAGCGCGGTGAAGAAGAGCACCGACTCGGCAAGCTCGATGAGCTGCACGGCTGCGACGGAGCCTCCGCCTGCAGCCTCCGTCCACGACTCCTCGGCAGAGGCGATCTCACCGGGGCGCGGCACATGCTCGACCGGGAGGAACTCGATTAGCTCGACGTGGCCGACGACAGCGACGCGCACCTGCCCATGCTCACAGATGCATGCCCTCTGCCGTTAGAACAGGATGATGCAGAGCGTGGCGATCCCGCCGTTCGAGCACTTCTACGACCAACACCGGTCCGAGGTGCTTCGGCTTCTTCGGCGTCGAGTCGGCGCCGAGCGAGCGGAGGACGCTTTCCAGGAGACCTTCCTGCGCGCGCTTCAGGCCTACCGGCGCCTCGAGCACGGCGAGCACCTCCGTGCTTGGGTGCTCACGATCGCAGGCAACGTCGCGATCGACACATTGCGCCGAACCCGACCCCAGAGCGAGCTCATCGAGATCGGAGCCGACGACGATCGTCCCGCATTCGAGGAGCTCGCCCCGATGACCGACGGCCTCCCGCCCAAGGAGCGCGCGGCCGTCGTGCTCCGCTACGGGTACGACCTTTCCTACGACCAGATCGCAGCGGCAGTCGGCTCGAGCGAGGACGCGGCCCGTCAGGCCGCCTCGACTGGCGTACGCCGGCTGCGCAGGAGGAGCCAATGACCGTCTCTCCCGATCTCGATCGCCGCTTTCGCGAAGCGGCAACGACCATGGGCCTCGTCGACATGGGCTTCGACGTCATCGACTCGCCCGTCGGCCCTCTCTTCATCGCCGCGTCCGAGCAGGGGCTTGCGGCCATCTCCTTCGATCCCGAGCCTGACGAGCAACTCGAGCGTCTTGCCCGCTTCGCCGGGCCCCGCGTTCTCCGCTCGTCCCGCAGCGTGGCCGAAGCGCGCCGCGCGCTCGATCAGTACTTCGAGGGCCGAAGTCAGGTGTTCGATCTCGCGCTCGATCTGCGCGCGCTGCCGCCGTTCACGGTCTCCGTCCTGCAGGAGCTAGCACGTGTGCCATACGGGGAGACGACGACCTACGGCGCGCTCGCCATGCGAGTCGGCCGCCCGCGCGCGGCACGGGCCGTGGGCACGGTGATGAATCGGAACCGAATCCCGATCGTCCTCCCCTGCCATCGGGTGGTGGGCTCGAGCGGCGATCTCGTCGGGTACGCGGGTGGACTCGATCGCAAGATCGCGCTCCTCCAACTCGAGGGCGCGCACCTGTAGCTCGAGCATGGAGCACCACGGTGCCCGATCGAGTCAAGTCAGTCCTGCTGGACCCCCTGACGCCTCGACTAGATGCTTGATCGGACGTTCAACGCGCAGGCCAGATGACCCCCAGAACACAGCGCGACCGCCCCTCCTCGCGCGTTAGTTCCGATCAAGCATCTAGCGAGCGCACGACGCGCGCCGGTGCGCCTACAGCGAGGACGCCGGCCGGTAAGTCACGCGTGACGACTGACTCTGCGCCCACGACGGTGTCTGCCCCGATCGTCACGCCAGGGCAGACGATGACGCCCCCGGCAAGCCAAACATTGTCGCCAATGGTGATCGGCGCAGCCGCTTCCCACTTCGACCTGCGCGCGTCAGGCTCCAGCGGGTGCGTCGGCGTCAGCAACTGGACACGTGGTCCGACCTGCACGTCGTCGCCGATGCTGATGCGCGCTACATCGAGCGCGACGAGTCCAAAGTTGATGAAGGTCCTGGCGCCGATGTGAGTGTGGTAGCCGTAGTCGCAGTAGAACGGTGGCCGGATCTCAGTGCCCTCGCCCAGCGAGCCGAGCAGTTCGAGGAGGATTCGCCGACGCGCCGCAGGGTCGGAAGACGAGAAATTGTTAAAGTGTTGTATGAGCGCCAGCGCCCGCTGGCCCTCCCCTGCCAGCACGAAGTCCTCGGCGAGGTACGGGTCACCCGCAAGCATCCGCTCGCGCTGAGTCCTTGTGTCGCTGGACAGTTCGTGCTCAGCCATCGCTGAACGATACGGGCGAATCACCATGCTGGCGCCAGCCTAAGGAGGATGAGACTCCACTACTCGAGCAGCCGGTACCCGACTCCCCAGATGTTGACGATGAAGTGATCGTTCTCGCCCAGCCGTAGCTTCTTTCGCAGCCGCGATGCATGAGATTCCAGGGTGCGGGTGCGCCCGAGCGCACGGTAACCCCACACTTCCCGCAACAGCTCCTCTTTCGTGAATACACGATACGGCTCGGAAGCAAGTCGGGCTAGGAGCTCGAACTCCTTCGCCGACAGCATGACCATCGTCTCTCGCACAGACACCCGCCGTGTGCGCCGATCGATGACGATCTCTCCTGCGAGCAGAACCTCCGTCGAGGAAGTCGTGCTCCTGCGCAGGAGCGCTCGGATCCGCGCCAGCAGCTCCTCGTAGGCGAACGGCCGGCCCATCACGTCGTCGGCACCGCGGTCGAGCGCCCGCACGCGCTCCACCAGGTCGGACGTGGGCGCGAGCAGGATCACGGGTACGTTTCGATCCCAAGTTCTTCCTGGCTCGCCGCGCCGGAGCCGAAGGCAGAGGTCGAGCTCCGCAAGGAGCACGACATCCGGCCGGATTCGTTCTGCGAGCTCGAGCGCCTCGCTCCGGCGCGACGCGCCGAGCACGTCGAACCCGTCGTCGCGCAAATGGCGTCCGAGATATTCGCGCGTTGCGTGCTCGGGCTCCGCGACGAGAACGGCATTCGGCATGTCGTCGAAGCTAGCCGGGGCGGTGCCGTCGCGCTAGATGTCCTTTTCTTCGGAAGCGTCAAAAGGCTTCCTCAGCGGTACCGTCTGCGCAGGACGTGGCCTACAGCCGTCCGTGCCGGAGAACACCCCAGATGACCCAGAGCCCGAACACGCCGGAGAGCACGAAGCCGACGAAGGACAACACATGCAGCCCCATGATCTGAGGGCCCTCCTGTCCGAAGACGCCGATGATCGACGAGCCGACGAGGCCGCCGAGCACGATCAGGGCGACAGAGAGGCGGTTCGACGCCTGGTCGATATGGTCATCGAGCTCGTCGAGACCGGGATTGTCGAAGCGGATCTGGAAACTGCCCTCCCGCATGCGCTCGAGGACATCGTTCACCTGGTACGGCAGCTCCCGCGCGATCGACCCGAGCGCGAGTGCTTCCGTCCGCGCCCGCTGTGCGACGATGCGTGGCTGATAGCGGTCGGCGAGCAGGCCGCGCGCATACGGCTTCGCTACTTCGAAGACGTTGAACTCGGGATATACCTCGGTGCCGACGGAGGCGAGGGTGGCGATCGCCTTGTCCAGCATGACGAAGCGAGACGGCAACCGCAGGTTCAGCGAGTAGATGAGCTGGAACGCCTCCCGGATCACCTGCAGCGGGTCGATGTCCGAGAGCCGCGTACCGTAGTAGCGGTCGAAGAGCACGCGCAACTCCGCTCGGAACTCCTGCTCCCGCTCTGGCGCGTAGCGCACGCCGAGGTCTCTCATCCGACGCGGGATCGCGTCGATGTTCTCGGTGGCTGCGTCGACGAAGAGCCGCGTGAGCTTGGCCATGTCCTCGTCCGTCAGCTTCCCCGCCTGCCCGAAGTCGACAAGACCGAGCTCGCCAGAGTCGAGAATGAAGATGTTGGCCGGGTGCGGGTCGGAATGGAAGAACCCGTGTCGAAACACCATGGTCATCCAGGCGTCGGCCATCCGGTATGCGACATCCCGCCGCTCGTCGGGCCGCATATTGGGGAGATCGAGCTCGGAGACCTTCCTGCCGCTCAGGAATTCCAGCGTGAGCACGCGTCCGCTCGAGTACTGGCGGATCACGGCCGGGACGACGACCTCGGGCGTATGCGCGAAGTTGCGGTGGAAGGCGTCCGCATTCCGCGCTTCGTGCCCATAGTCGAGCTCGAGCCGGATCGAGTGCGCGAACTCGTCCACGAGCTCCCGCGGGTCGATGAACTCGAGTGCGCGCACCCGTTCGCGTAGGAGCTTCGCCGCCTGATACAGGAGGCCAAGGTCGGCCTCTACCTGCCTTGCAGCCTCCGGCCGCTGGATCTTGACCGCGACCTCCTGGCCGTTCGGGAGCCGGGCCCGGTGCACCTGCCCGATCGAGGCCGACGCGAGCGGCTGCTTGTCGAACTCAAGGAAGGCCTGTTCCACTGTGAGGCCGAGCTCGGCCTCCACGACCGCACGCGCTTGCTCGAACGGGAACGGTGTTACTTGATCCTGAAGTCCCCGTAGCTCGATGACGATGTCCGGTGGAACGACATCGGGTCTGGTCGACAAGAGTTGGCCGAACTTGACGAAGGTCGGGCCCAGCTCATCGAGCATCTCCCGCAGACGACGACCTCGTTCGGAGGCAGCCAACTCATCGTTGCGCTCGTTGTCACCTGACAGGAGGTCGCCGAGACGATTTCGGCGTAGGACGTATCCAAAGCCGTGTCGCGCGGCCACCTGCGCGATCTCCGACAGGCGTCCAAGTTTGCGCGGCGGCCCTGCCTGCCGGGTGCTCATCGCGCCAGTCTAGGACGACGGTGGCGCGCCGGGGTATGGGCGCTCGAGCAGCCGCAGCCGGTGCTCGAGCTGCGCAACGCGGAGCTCGAGCTCGGCGAGGGCGTCACGCGAAGCGATGCCGAGCTCGGCTCCGAGGCGGGAACCCACGGAGCTGGAGGATTCGCTCACCCGCTTGATCTCACGGCGCCAGCTTTCGAACACGTCGACGAGGATGGCGCGGGTCTCCTCACTGTCGATGCCGAGACGCTGCGCCAGCTCGTCGGCGAGATCGTCCACCCGGTCCGCTCCCAAAGCGAAGATGCCGATCCCGGCGATCGCGAGCGTCTCGAGCGCGCCCCTGGCGGGCTCCGGCCGCGAAGCAAACGGCTTTAGGGGTCTGGCGCGGCCGGAATCCACGCGAGTGGACTTCGGCCCTGTGCCGATATCACCGGGCTCTGCCATGCGGCCTCGATGCCCGCCGCTGCGTCCGGCGCTCCCGCTTCGACTTCGCGCCGGCATCCCCAAGACCCGCCGTCGGCGGCGGTACCGGAACGGGAGCACGCGGGGCCTCGCCCTGCCTGCCGTCCGTGCCTCCGTCCTCGTCGACATCGCTTTCGCCCGGCTCGTCGAGCAGCATTCCACCCACCGACTCGACTCCCTCGAGCGCGCCCAGGTCGTCACGCCGGCGCGCGAACTCGGGCTCCCGTTGCTTGAAGACCGCCACCAACGGAGCGGCAAGGAAGATCGAGGAGTACGAGCCGAAGCCGATCCCGACGAGCAGCGCGAAGGCGAAGTCCTTGAGCGTGTCGCCGCCGAAGAAGTAGAGGGCGGCAACCGGAAGCAACGTGATGAAGGTCGTCGCGAGAGACCGCGGCAGCACCTCCCAGAGCGAGACGTTGCCGATGACCCGGAACGACGCGCGACGCATCAGCGGCACGTTCTCGCGGATCCGGTCGAAGATGATGATCGTGTCGTAGATCGAGTACCCGAGCACGGTGAGAACAGCGGCCACAGTCGCGGTCGAGACCTCTCTCCCGGTCAGCGCGTACACGCCCACCGTGATCACGACGTCGTGCGCGAGCGCCACCAGGACACCGATCGAGTACTTCCACTGGAAGCGGGCCGAGATGTAGACGACGATCAGGAGAAGGCTGACGATGATTGCGAACAGAGCCGAGTTCGCAATCTGGCGGCCGAAGCTCTCCGAGACGTTCTTGGCGCCGAAGGACGTTGCCTGAAGCGCGCTCGTGAGCTCCTGCGACAGCGTGTTCTGCTCGTCGAGGGTGAGGGACTCGGTTCGGATCTGGAAGCTCGTGTACTGGTCGTCCACGGACGCTCCCCGCCCCTGGATCACCGACCCCTCTTGACCGATCTGCGCTGCCTGGCTTCGCACCTCCTCGAGGGACGTGGGCTCCGGAGTGCGGAAGGTCAGCTGCGTGCCGCCTCTGAAGTCGATTCCGAGGTTGAGCCCCTGGATGACGATCGCGAGGATCGAGATCGCGACGACGATCCCGGAGAACGCGAACCAGATCCGTCGCCTCCCGATGTAGTCGGCACGCAACCAGCGCGGAATGCCCCGGCCGGTCGTACCCATCAGGCGCGGGTTGTCGATCCACCCGAAACCGGCCAGCAGGGCGAGGATCGCACGCGTCGCGAGCACCGCCGTCAGCATCGAGAGCACGGTCCCGATCAGCAGCATGAGCGCGAAGCCGCGCACGCTCGCCGTCGCCACCGCGAAGAGCACCATCGCCGTGATCGCCGTGACGACGTTGGCGTCGACGATCGTCGCGAAGCCCTTCTTGTAGCCCAACGAGATCGCCGCGCGCACGGACCTCCCGGCGCGCACTTCTTCCTTGATCCGTTCGAAGATGACGATGTTCGCGTCGGCGGCGACGCCGAACGTCAGCACAAGGCCTGCGAAGCCCGGCAGTGTCAAGGTGACGTTGAAGAGGAGGATGGTCGCGTAGAGGAAGGCGGCGTAGACGACGAGGCCGGTGACCGCGACGAGGCCGAGGAAGCGGTAGAACAGCAGCAGGAAGAACGCGACGAGGATGATGCCGCCGATTGCGGCCTGCCAAGCCTCTCGGAGTGAGTCCTTCCCGAGCGTCGCGGAAATGTCGGTGCGATCGAGCGTCTCGAACTTGACGGGCAGAGCGCCCGTTTGCAGCACGATCGCGATGTCCTGCGCCTCGTCGATGGAGTCGAGGCCCTGGATCTGCGCCCGCCCACCGCCGATCCCACCCGCGAGGCTCGAGTCGGTGTAGTCGATCTGCGGGAAGGTTCGGATCTCGCGATCGAGCACGATGGCGAAGTGCTGCGGCGCCCCGCGCAGTCGCCCGCGCACGTATTCGGCGCTGGTGATCGCCTCGAACCTATCCGCGCCGCGGCCGGTGAACTCCATCGTCACAATCGGGAGCCCACCGCCGCTCGGGCTCGTGTCGAAGTCCGCGCGGGTGCCCGAGAGCTTGAGGTCTTCACCGGTCATCTGCGGGATCTCTCCCGGTACGAACTTGAAAAGGTAGTAGTAGGTCCGATCCGGCGGAACGCCGCTTCCCTGCGGGCCTCCGGGGCAGACGACGGCCGGCTCACCACAGGTGATGACGACCATGTCCTGCGGTACCGCGAACAGGGAGCGCCCGGCCGGAAGCTTCCCGTCGGACTTTCGAAGCGCGTCCTCACTCGACCCGAATGGCCCGCTCACGACGCGCTTTGCCTGCTGGTTCACGAGGTAGTACGCGTCGGACTCGCCTTCGTCGACTTGCGCCTGGACCCGTGACAACAGGTCGTACAGCCTCGGGTTCTCCACCGGCTCGCCTCGAATGGAGACCGAAGGCCCGGTGAGCGAGGTCTCGAGGTCGTACAGCTCGAGCTGGGCGGTCGTACCGATGATCTCCGCCGCGGCCGCAGGATCCTTCACGCCGGGCAACTGGATCGTAATCTGATCCGAGCCCTGCGTGCGGATCTCGGGCTCCGTCACGCCGAGCTTGTCGACGCGGTTTCGCATGATGTCCACGGAACGTTCGAGGTCCTCTTCCGTCAGCTCGCGATCTGCCGGCGGGACCGCTTGGAGCGTGACCTCGAGACCGCCTTGGAGGTCGAGCCCCAGGGTCGGGCTCTGCTTGATGGGAGAACTGGGGATCGCCAACAGCGCGACGCCCACGAGGGCAGCGGCCAGCAGGCCGACGACGAGGATGGAGGTGCGTCGGTTCACGGTCGGCGGATCAGGTTATCGGCGGTCGGCGGTCGCCGGGTCTGCGGCCGGCTCACTCGTAACCGCTTCTTCGTCGGTCGTAACAGGAGCTTCATCCTCGAGTTCCGCGACTTCGACGGCTTCCGCATCGACCATGTCTTCGTCTTCTTCGGTATCGCCGTCGTCCTCCTCCTCGTCCGCTTCGGGAGGCAGCACCGCAGCGATCCCACGCCGCGTCATGTGCACAGAGAGGCCGTCCGCGATCTCGACGACGACATCGTCGTCCTCGATCTCGATGATCGTCCCGTAGATTCCTCCACTCGTGAGGATGTCGTCTCCAACCGAAGCGCGGTCGATCATGGTCTGCTGCGCCTGCTGGCGTTGACGCTGCGGGCGGATCATCAGGACGTACATGACAACGAGCAAGAGCACCATCACGATCAAGAAGCTCACGTTTCCTCCTCGGGCACGTGAGCGAGCCGCGCGAGCGCGTCCCGCCTGAAGGCCGTGAACGTGCCTCGCTCGATCGCCGCCCGCGCGCGTGCGGTCAGGTCGAGTACGAACCAGAGATTATGCAGGCTCAGGAGACGCAACCCGAGGAT
>JALZOK010000043.1 GCA_030857225.1 Actinomycetota bacterium | reverse complement strand
GGCGCGCGCGGAGTCATGTCGCGGGCGATCTCGAGCCGCTCCAGAAGCACCCGCATCAGCTGGACGACCGTCGTGTTCCGTGTTGCCCTCGCCATGATCAGGTGAAAGCGGTAGTCGAGTTGCATCAGACGGGCGCGGTCGTCCGCGCACTCCCGCTGGAGCTCGACCGTGCGCCGCAGAGCATCGATGTCGTCGTCCGAGCCGTAAAGACCCGCGAGCTGCGCCACGCGCGGCTCGAACACGCGACGAGCCTCGAGCACGCCCGCGACCTCACCCAGCCGCAGCTCCGATTGCCTGGCGACCAGCACGCGCGGGATGTGGTCGGAACGGACGTAGATTCCGCCGCGCGGGCTCGATCGTAGCTCGACGACCCCGGCGTCGCCGAGGATCCTGATCGCCTCGCGCAAAGTCGGCCGGCTGATCTCCATCTGCCTCGCGAGCGCCCGCTCCGAGGGCAGACGATCTCCGACGCGGAGGTCACCCGCTCTCACGGCCTCGACGATCTGCTCGAGCGCCTCCTCGAAGGTGCGACGGGTCCTCACCGGCTCGAACAACGTCATATGGCCTCCACCCCGCCGAGTGGTCGTTCGCTGTCGGCGCGGACGCTCTCGTTTTCGAGATTCAACCAGCCCCGCTCCTCGGGTGTGAGCTCGATCTCGAGCGCGGCGACGCTCCGATGCAGCTCGTCGACCGTTCTTGGGCCGATAATGGCATACGTCGGGAACGGTTGCGTGAGAACCCAGGCGAGAGCAACTTCGTTTGCCGTGTGGCCGATCCGCTCTCCCAGCTCCCTGGCGCGGCGCAACCGCTCCAGGTTGCCCTCACCCCCGTACACGCGCGCCGCGTCAGGCCCGTCGACACCTGCGAAGAAGCCTCCCGCCTGAGACGACCACGCGAAGACGGGCATCCCCGTTCGCTCGTACCACGCAAGCGACACGGGGTCATCGGCCGAGACGCAGTCCGGCCAGGGCGGCTCGCGCTGCTGCGCGAGGCTGAGGCCGGGGCTGCTGCAGGAGATGGCTTCGACGCCGTGCGTGCGGGCGTACTCGTTCGCCTCGGTGAGACGTGTCGTGCTCCAGTTCGAGCAGCCAAATGCGCCGATCCGGCCGGCGCGGCGATGCTCGTTCAGTATTTCGACAAGCGGTCCCACCGGCTGGGATGGGTCGTCCCGGTGCAGCATGTAGATCCCGATTGAGCCTGCACCGAGAACGCCGAGGCTCTCGAGCAGGTCGCCGGAGATGTCGGCCGGCGTCACGCGCCGGCGGTCCTCAACTTGATGCGCTCCCTTCGTCACGACGACGACGTCGGCACGGCGATCGTCATCGCCCAGCCAGTGGCCGAGGATGCGCTCGCTCTCACCGTACTCCCGCCCGCAATCGACGACGTTGCCTCCGAGTTCGAACCACGCGTCGAGCAGCTCGGTCGACGTGTCCGCGGTCGCATGGCGATAGACGGACGTGCCGAGCACGAGCACCGAGAGGTCTCGACCCAGCGGAGCGAAGTGCCGGTACCTCACGGTGGCGCTACCCGCGCTCGGAATTGGTCACTTGTGTGTACCAATGGCTTTCATTACGTTTACCACAGTGGCCGAGCGCCCTGAAAGAGAGGGAGGGACGTGAACCCTACGACGCTCCCGGTTCACCGCCTCTCGCGAGGCGTTGCGCTGACCACCGATCTCGAGTTCGTCTCGGGGGAAGGAGTCGAGCTCGTCACCACCGACGGTGCGCGCTACCTCGACTTCATCTCCGGCTACGGCGTCGTCAACACAGGCCACTGCCACGTGCGTGTCGTCGCGGCCATTCAAGAGCAGGCGTCGAAGCTCATCCACATCTCGACGATGGGATCGACAGCGCAGGCCAGCGCGTACGCGGAGCGACTCTGCGCGGCGGCGCCGGTCGACGACGCCAAACTCGTGTTCACGAACAGCGGCACGGAGGCGGTCGAGGCGGCCCTGAAGCTCTGCCGCTACGCGAGCGGGCGGCCGAACGTCGTCGCCTTTGCCGGCGGCTTTCACGGTCGCACGCTGGGCTCGCTCTCGGTCAGCACGTCGAAGGCGGCGTTCCGGACGAGGCACGAGCCGCTCGGGGGAGGCGTCTACATCGTGCCGTACCCGCGAGACAAGCTCGAGCCCACGCTGGACGCGCTCGCGCGCCTCTTTGTCGAGCAAGTCGAGCCGGAGCGGGTGGCGGCCTTCATCGTCGAGCCAGTGCTTGGTGAGGGGGGTTACGTTGTTCCGCCGGACGACTTCCTCCCCGCGCTCCGCGATCTCTGCGACGCCTTCGGGATCGCCTTGATCGTCGATGAGGTGCAGTCGGGCTTTGGGCGCACAGGGCGCCTCTTCGCTTGCCAGCACGCCGGTGTTGCCCCCGACCTGATGACGGTCGGGAAAGGCATCGCGTCGGGTTTTCCGATGGGCGCGCTGATCGGGCGCGCCGCCCTGATGGATGCCTGGGAGCCGGGGGCGCACGGAACGACGTTTGCCGGCGGCCCACTCGCTTGTGCAGCGGCTGCGGCCACGCTAGACGTTCTCGAGGAGGAAGGCGTCCTCGAGAACGCGAGCCGACGGGGAGCGCAGCTTCTCGACGGCCTCCAGGAGCTCGCGGCTGCCCACCCGAATCTCGTAATCGACGTCCGCGGACGCGGTCTCATGGTCGGCGTCGGTCTAGATTCGGCCGGCGTCGCCGCACGACTCCGAGGGGAGCTGCTCGAGCGGTGCGTGATCGTCTCCACCTGCGGACCTGACAGCAGCTCGCTCCGGCTTTCACCTCCCTTGGTAATCCGTGAAGAGCACGTGAGTCGCTTCATCAACAGCTGCCGGGACATCCTGCAGGCGTGGTGACAGCTCCCCTGCGGCTCGGCCTGCTCTCGACCGCAAAGATCAACCAGCTCGTGATCGCAGGGGTGCCGGAGATGGTCGAGATCGTCGCCGTCGCGAGCCGCGACGGAGCCCGGGCGCGCGCATATGCACACGAGCACGGGATCGCGCGCTCGCACGGCAGCTACGAGGCACTGCTCGCCGATCCCGAGATCGACGCCGTATACGTCTCGCTGCCGAACGGCCTTCACCACGAGTGGACGATGAGCGCGCTTGCGGCCGGCAAGCACGTGCTCTGCGAGAAGCCCTACTCCCGACGGTCGGCCGAGGTCGAGGAGGCATGGGCTGCAGCGGCGGCCACTGGGCTCGTGGTCGCGGAAGCGTTCATGTATCGCCACCACCCGCAGATACGCCGCGCAAAGGAGCTCGTCGACGCAGGTGCGATCGGGCATCTTCGGCTGGTCCGCTCGTCCTTTAGCGTCCGGCTGATGGATTCAGGCGACATCCGCATGCTGCGCGAGTTCGACGGGGGTGCGCTTATGGACCTTGGCTGCTACTGCGTCCACGGCTCGCGCGTACTCGGCGGCGAGCCCGAGCGCGTCCTCGCCGAGCAGGTGCTCGCTGAGAGCGGAGTGGATGTCGGCTTCCACGGGACGCTTCGGTTGCCGGACGACGTTGTCGCCCAGTTCGACGCCTCCTTCTCGGTGCCGTCGCGGCAGCGGCTCGAGGCTCTCGGTGACGAAGGAACTCTCGTGCTCGATGCGCCATGGCGGCCGGACTGGGGGTTCACGCTCTCGATCGCGCGGGAGTCTGACGTCGAGACAGTGGACGTCCCGCAGGCAGACTCGTACCGACTCGAGCTCGAGGACTTCGCGGCCGCCGTCCGAGGCGAGCGCGAGCCCCTGCTCGGTCGGGGCGATGCCCTCGGCCAGGCTCGCACGATCGAGGCGCTGTACCGCTCGGCGGAAATCGGGGCCGCCGTGGTGCTCTGAGCCGGATGTACATCCCCAGCGACTTCGAGATGACGGACGACGCGGAGCTCTTCGCAGTGATCGAGCGCTCCGGCCTCGCAACGTTGATCTCCGCTTCCGACGATCTTCCGACGGCAACGCTGGCACCGTTTGCGGTCTCGCGCGAGGAGTCGGGTGCACGGCGGGTGTGGGGCCATCTCGCCAGAGCGAATCCCCAGTCGCTCGCACTCGCCCGGAAGTGTCGGGTGCTCGTCCTCTTCCGCGGACCGGACGCGTACGTCTCGCCGTCGTGGTACGCCGAGGCGCCGAATGTCCCCACGTGGAACTTCGTCGTCGTCTATGCCGCCGGGATCGCCCGTCCAGTTGCCTGGGACGATCCGAGAACGCGCTGGATTCTCGAACGTACCGTCGCGAAGCACGAATCGCGTCTCAGCCAACCTTGGCTGCTGGATGACGTGCCGGAGTCGTACCTCGAGCCGCTTCTCCGCGCCGTGTTCGCCTTCGAGCTCGAGGTGTCGGAGCTTCGCGGCCAGTTCAAGCTAAGCCAGAACCACCCGCGCGCGAACCGCCGCGGCGTGATCCAGGGTCTTCATGAGCTGGCCGACGACGGGTCGCGGGAGATTGCCCGGCTCATGACCTCGCTTGAGCTCCATATACAGCCTTGAGCATCGTCACACCGCTGTAGGCGTATTCGCCTCCTTCCGAAAGCTCACGGTGGAGAGCTGCGACCGCGACGACGAGGCACGACCAGCGCGGCCAGCTCGTTGCGATCTCGTTCGACGAGCTCGGCGAAGCGAACGAGCACCTCGGCGCGATCCTCGACCGGAAGGCTCGACCACGGGCGGAACGCGTCCCGAGCGCTCTGCACCGCCTGCGTGACGTCCTCTGGCGACGATACGGGGGTCTCCGCGACGATCGCTCCCGTCGCCGGGTTGCGGCTCGTGACCACGTTGTCGCTCGCGCCCTCCATCATCACGACGATACTGGTCAGAGACGTGCACCAGCACCTGTGGCCTGAGGGCTGCTCGAGGGCCTGCGCACACCGCAGGAGAGGCCGTGGCCGCTGTGCGGCGTCTCCCGGTACTCGCTTATGAATGCTCCAGGGATCGAAGGGCGGGATAGAACTCGCCGTAGCGTTTGTAGCCTTCCTCGTATGCAAGCCGCCAGTCGGGATCGGGGCTCGATACGTTCTCGCACCCGCACGCACGCCGTGACGGCGTCATGGGCGTCCGCGACGCAACCGCACCGAGAAGAGCGGCATAGGCTGCGCCCTCTTCCACCTTAGAGCGCTCGAGCGGCAGGTCGAGGACGGGAGCGACGATCCTGAGCCACAGGTCGCCGCGCGCGGCCGCCGGAGACGCGACCGACCACACGCCCAGCCCGCGCAGCAGTCCGCGCGAGCACCAACGGCGCCCGGCCTAGCGACGCCAGACGAGGGGAAGCAGCCGGTCGTCGCCGAGTGGGTCGCCGACCGCGAGCGAAGCGAAGTACGCCGCCGGCAACATCGAGTGCGGGCGCCCGTTGTACGTCGCGCCGTCCGGCATGAACGCACAGGTCATCGCCCGCCGCGGACGCGGAGTCATGTTCGCGCCCGCTCCATGAGCCACGAGGCCGTTGTGAAAGATCGCATCGCCTGCGCGGCAGGCTGCGGGCACTGGCTCGAGTTCGAGCCAGGCGGGGTATTCCCGGAAGAGGGCGCCGAGGTTCTCGCCGATCGGCGTCAGCTCGTAGCGTGCTTCGCGATGGGTGCCCGGCAGATACCAGAGGCAGCCGTTCTCGACCGTCGCGTCGTCGAGCGCGATCCAGATCGAGATCGCATCGGGTGAGTCGAACGACCAGAACGGGACGTCGAGGTGCCAGCCGGTCGGGTTTCCGTACGGCGGCTTGACCAGCGCCTGATCGTGCCAGACGCGGATCCCGTCGACATCGGCCAGCGTGGCCGCCGCCTGGCCGAGGTGCTCGTCCAGGATCAAGCGGGCCATGCCCGAGTGGGTGTCGGCGAGTCTCTCGCACTGGGTAAAGACCTGTGCGTAATACGCGTCGGCATCCGATTGGTTCGACTCGCCGCCGGAGGCGAGCCGCTCGGCGATCGCCTCGTCGGTCGTCCCGCGCCAGAGCGCTAGCTCGGCGGCATCGAGAAAGCCCTCGACGACGGTGTAGCCTGCTTCCCGGTAGGTGGCCGCTTGCTGCTCGGTCGGGTCTCGCATGCAGGCATCTTGGCCGGCCCTGGGACGAAGGGAATGGCCGCGGTGGTCGACCATGAACGTTCTGGTAGCGTCGTCGGCAGTGCCCGCTCAGCTGAGCTCGTGCACCGTCGTCCTCGAAGGACCGCGTCGACTGCCGCTAGGGCGCCTCCGCTTCGGCGGCACGATCGCCGGGGGACGCGGTGTCCCGCCGCTCCGCCACTACGACAGCTACGCGATTGTCTACATCGTCGCCGGCAAAGGCTCCTATCTCGACGAGCGTGGAACCCGGGCCGCGATCGGGCCGGGCGACCTGATTCTCGTCGTGCCGCAGCTCGGGCACAGTTACGGGCCTGCTTCCGGCGGCGTCTGGGACGAGATCTACCTGGTCTTCGACGGCCCCGTGTTCGACCTCTGGGTCACCGAGGGCCTGCTCGACATCGAGCGGCCGGTGCGGCGGCTGGAGCCGCTCGAGCTCTGGTTACCGCGGCTCGAGAGCTTCCTCGAGAGGCAGGCGGCCGGGGATCAGACGATGGAGCTGTGTCGCTTCCTGTCGCTCCTCGCCGAGATCGTGCGCGAGGAGAGCGGCCCGGCTGAGGACTGGCTCGCACGGGCGCGAGCGATACTGGAGCGAGACCTCCGCGCGCGCCTTCATGTCGAGGACGTCGCCGCCGAGCTCGCGATGCCGTCCGAGACCTTCCGCAAGCGCTTCCGGGCCGCCGTCGGCGTGCCCCCGGCGCGTTACCGGCGTCGCCGTCGGATCGACGCTGCCCGCGAGCTCCTGCGCTACCCGCGGCTGACGAACCGGGAGGTCGCGGATGCCCTCGGGTTCGCAGACGAATTCCACTTCTCGCGGCGCTTCCGACAGGAGCTCGGCGTCTCTCCGCGGGAGTTCCGGGCGCGTCTCTCGCTCGGCCCGCAGGAGCCGGAAGATCCGACCCACGGGGCACCCGCCACCTGAAGACGAAGCACCACCGACCGCGAACGAACGGCAAGTTCGGGCGCTTCTTCCAGACGATGGCCAGGGAGTGGGCCTACGGCCTCGTCTCCCACTCACACCGTGAGTGCGGTCGTGCTCTGCCACACTGGGGCTCGACCACGACCAACCGGCGCAGACCACACAGCCTCGCTGGGAGACCCGCCACCGATCCGCCGCGTTTCCGCAACGCCTGTGGGTGGACATCCAGTCAGCGGCGCATACCAAGTGACTTCTCCGTCGTGCAGCTGAATTCAGGTCAATGTTAGGATCTGCGAGACTTTACGCGCTCTGTGCGCTTTTCTTCCGCACCGCCCCAGTCTAGGTTGTGGCTCTGGTTCTTCCTAGAGACGGCGACAGCGACCGTGGACAGAGCTCCGGTCGTGGAGGAGGTGGCGTGATGATCACCGATCTGGATCCGCTCAACCGCGATTTTTCGTGGCGCGACCACGAAGGTCCCTTCCGGCTGATCTCGGAGGAGCAAGCGGCGCGGTTTGACCGCCTCGGCTACTTCTTGCTCGAGGGTGTGCTCGAGCCCGAGCGGCTGGCAGCGGTCGAGGAACAGATCGACCGGTTGGAGGCCGAGTTCGAAGCCTCGCTCGACCCTGGCGCACGAGGCATCACGCGCGCGGGCGAAATCACTTTCACGGCTCACATCGTGACGAAGAGCGACATAGTCAAGAAGTTCGCGAGATCGCAGCCGTTCCCCGACCTCTGTACGGATCTGCTCGGGCCCGACGTCCGCCTCTACTGGGACCAAGCGGTCTACAAGAAGCCAGAGACTCCGCGCGAGTTCCCGTGGCACCAGGACACCGGGTACGTCTTCACGGAACCGCAGGACTACCTGACCTGTTGGGTTCCGCTCGTCAACGTGAGCGTCGAGAACGGCTGTCCCTGGGTCGCACCGAACGAGCACCGCCAGGGAACGGTTCGCCACCGTAGCTCACCTCTCGGGTGGGTATGCAGGGAGGACAGCGAGGGCGCGGTGCCGGTCGAGGCGAAGATCGGCGACATCGTTGTCTTCTCCGCGCTGACACCCCATCGAACGGGTCCTAACGTCTCGCCGGGAACGCGGAAGGCGTACATCCTCCAGTACGCCGTCGATGGGACGCGGGTGCTACGTGACGGGGAAGGCAAAGAAGTCGACATGCTCTGCAATGTCCCCGAGCGGCAGTTTCTCATCGCCGTTCAAGGTGAGAGTCCCGCGGAGCCGCGCGCCTGAGAAACGCCATGCCCCGCCTCACGCCCCCGTCGAGGACAACTCGTCGCGAGCGGCGACCGACCGTGTCGCCGGGCGGACGCGTTCCAGCGATCGACGGGCGTACGCACCAGAAGAGGTCACCGAAGAACAGGCTCGCTGCTTCTGCGAGACCGGCGTCCTCGTCATCGCAACCTGCTCGCGCCGGGCGAGAGGAAGGCCCCGCAAGATGTGACTATGCGCTGGTCTCATGCGGGCGGCAGTCCAGCGCAGGCGCATCTCGCCGCCTCGCCGGCGCTTGACTTTGCGCTGAGTCCGCAATCGCCGGCGTCGCGCGCACGTCGACGCAGAGCACGAAGTCCCCGGCTCGGACAGTAGCGCTGACGTTCGGGCCGCCCTTAGACGCCCTCGGCGACCTCGGCGAGCGTCGTCTCCTTCTCCGCCGGATCAACTGGACGCAACAACGGCTTCGGCATGCAGAGGAGCACTGTAGGTTGCAACGATGCGGAATGTAAGCACGCGGAGAGGTCGATTTCTCTCAGATGCTAATGCTGCCTCCGGTTCCGTCCACCAGGTGATCGGCTTCCTTGGCTTTCGTGGTGCGCCGTCCGTCATGGAGGTTGCGCACACGCATACGGACCTCGAGCTGAACTATGTGCTGTGCGGCTCGATTACCTACTTCATCGCAGGAGGCCAGCGACATTTCGCCGCCGGAGGTACGGTCCTCTTCTGGGCCGGAATGCCGCATCGACTGATCGCTGCCGAGCCCGGTTCCGAGTTCATGCTCGTGACAGTGCCGTTGGCATGGTTCATGCAGCTTGGGCTTCCGAGAGCGTTCGCGGAGCGGCTCCTCGACGGCGAGGTGGTCGAGGCCGACCCTAACGATCTTGTTGCGGCGCGCACCGACCGGATCCTCTTCGAGCGTTGGGTGTACGAGTTGATCGGCGGCGACAACGAGCAGCGGCGCACCGTGATGCTCGAGGTAGAGGCTCGTCTCCGTCGTTTGGCTGCGGTGAGTGCCCCCGCCGATCGCCATGAGACGGATGCGAGTAGCCGCCAACTCGAGCGGATCGCCCAGTTCGTGAGCGGGAACTACCGGAGTCGCCTGAGTGTCGCTGAGATCGGACGCGCCGTCTCGCTGCATCCGAACTATTTGATGGCCCTGTTCAAGCGGAGCTGCGGAATGTCCCTTTGGGAGTACGTGATTCGGCTCCGGGTATCGCACGCTCAGCGCCTACTTGTCATGAGCGATCTGAGTGTCGAAGAAATTGCGAGCCAATCCGGATTTGGCTCCACTGCGAGTTTCTACCGAGCGTTCCAGCGGATCTGCGAGTGCACTCCGCGCGCCTACCGTCTCGTCTAGCAGTGCCAGACGAGCGGCAGCAGCCGGTGGGTGGCCGGCAGATACCAGAGGCAGCCGTTCTCGACCGTCGCGTCGTCGAGTGTGATCAAGTTCGAGATCGCATCGGGTGAGTCGAACGACCAGAACGGGACGTCGAGGTGTTGTCAGCCGGTCGGGTTTCCGTACGGCGGGGCTTGACCAGCGCCTGATCGTGCCAGACGCGGATCCCGTCGACGCCGGCTATCGTCGCGTTCTCTCCCGCAGGCGCGGGCGGGAGTTCGGTTGACCGCGATCGTCTAGCGTGGTCACCGTGGAACCCTCCTCGGTCGTCGTCGTGGGAGGTGGCGTCATCGGACTCGCCTGCGCGTGGGAGCTGACGCGCACCGGCGCGTCGGTGACCGTGCTCGAGCGCGGCGAGGTCGGTAGCGGCGTCTCGCGCGGGAACACCGGCTGGGTCGTTCCGAGCCTGACGTACCCGCTGCCCGCACCGGGCATGGTTCGCGAGGGCGTGTCCCAGCTCATCACCCGCGGTGATGCGTTCGTTCTTCGCCCGTCGCTCGACCCGGCCTTCGTGCGTTGGCTGTGGCGGTTCTGGCGCAGCTCCTCGTCTGTGCGCTTCGACGCAGGTGTGCTCGCGCTTCTCGAGCTGAACCGGCGGACGCTCGAGCTGTACGACGGCTATCGCGAGGCCGGGATCGACTTCGAGACGCACTCGACCGGGCTCGTGGTCGCCGCCCGGACGAGCTCGGGCTTGGAGCAGTACCGGCGCGTCTTTCGCCGCCTGCGCGAGCTCGGGTACTTGGGCGGCGAGCCGGACGAGCTCGATCGCGACGAGCTTGCGGAGCTGGAGCCGGCGCTCGACCGGAGCAACGTCGTTGCTGGGCTGCATGCACGCGTCGACCGCTATGTGCGGCCCGAGGAGCTGATGAGCGCGCTGGCCGACCGCCTCCGGGACGAGGGAGCGCGGATCCTCGAACGCTGCGAGGTCATCGATCTTCGCGCTGTCCCCGACGGCTGGACGCTCATGACCAGCTCGGGAGACCTGCACGCCGAGAAAGTGGTGGTGGCCGCGGGGCTGCCGTCCGTCAAGCTCCTGGGTCGCTTCGGCCTCCACGTCCCGGTTCAGCCCGCCCGAGGCTATAGCGTCACGATTGCCGGACATGGCACCCCTCCCCGTCATGCGCTCTACCTGGCCGAGGCAAAGATCGGGATGAGTCCATACTCCGAGGGCGTGCGACTTGCCGGCGTTTTCGAGCTCGGCGCATCTGGTGCCGAGGCGCCTCCGGGCGCGGGCGAGCGCCTGCTCGCAGCCGCGCGTCCCTATCTCGCCGGCTGGCGGCCTGAGGCGGACGGGCCGGTCGCGACTTGGGCCGGCCTACGTCCCGCGACCGCAGACGGCCTCCCGCTGATCGGAGCGCTGCCCGGGCACCCCGGACTGTTCGTTGCTTCGGGGCACGGGATGCTCGGCGTCACGCTCGCCCCGGCGACCGCAGCGCTGCTCGCCCCGCTCGTCCTCGAGGGTCGCATGGCGCCCGAGCTCCGCCCCTTCGCGCCGGGGCGCCGCTGATGCAGATTCGCGCGGTGGTGCTGGAGGCGACCGGCGGCCCGCTCACCGTCTGCGACCTCGACCTCGCGCCGCCGAAATCTGAAGAGGTGCTCGTCAGGCTCGGCGCCAGTGGCGTCTGCCATTCCGACTGGAACGCCGTCGACGGGACCTCGGAGACGCCGTGTCCGGCGGTCCTGGGCCACGAAGGGGCAGGGGTGGTGGAAGCGGTCGGCGGCGGGGTCACCCGAGTCCGGCCGGGAGATCATGTCGCGCTCTCTTGGACGCCGTCCTGCGGCCGGTGCGCGGAATGCGCGCGTGATCTTCCCTGGCTTTGCTCGACGGCGTGGCCGGCGTTGGCAGCAGGTGGCCTGATGGATGGAACGTCACGGCTCTCGCGTAACGGGAAAACCGTCCACCACTACTCCTTCCTCTCGACTTTTGCCGAGGCGTGCGTCGTCCCCGAGCGCTCGTGCATCCCGATCGCGGACGACGTGGCATTCGATGTCGCGGGGCTTGTCGGATGTGCCGTGACGACCGGTGTGGGTGCGGTCTGGAGAACAGCACAGACGAAGCCGGGAGATCGCGTCGCCGTGATCGGCTGCGGAGGGGTCGGCCTGTCCGCGCTCATGGCGGCGGTTGCCGTGGGCGCCGACCCCGTCGTCGCGGTCGACACCGCGCCGCAGAAGCTCGAGGTCGCGCGCTCCTTCGGCGCAACGGAGACGGTGCTCTGGCAGGGAAGCCCAGAGACGACCGCTCAGGCTGTGCACGACGTCTCCGGCGGCGGAGTCGATGTCGCCGTCGAGGCGACGGGAAGGCCGGAGGCGATGCTCGCGGCCTACCTGAGCACGCGCCCGCGCGGCGCCGCGGTGCTGATCGGCATCTCTCGTGCGGATGCGGTGCTCTCGCTCCCCGCGGCCACGATTCCGCGAAGCGAGCGGCGCATCCTCGGGTCGATCTACGGCTCCTCCAAACCGGAGCGCGACTTCCCGACGACGCTCGCGCTCTACCGCGCTGGCCGTCTGCCACTCGACCGGCTCGTTTCGCATCGTCTTTCGCTCGACGACATCGAGCACGCGTTCGACCTGATGCAATCCGGGGATGCGCTGCGCGTGGTCCTCGATCTCTCGTCGAACGGTGGCCCGTGAGTCTCGCTGACCTCGACGGCCGGATCGGAGAGGGCTGGAGCGGAGAGGCGCCGAACGGCTCGCATGTCAACGTCGTGCTCGCCCACCGTGGCAGCCCGACGGCTGCCGCGGCCGTCGGCATGCTGGCCCACCCAGCCCCGGGTCACACGCCGGTGCTCGTCTGCGTGGGAGCGAGCCAGCAGGAGTACGAGCCGGTCTGGCCGCCGACGCTGATGATGAACAAGGCGACCGCCGTCGAGGACGGGCACCAGACCATGACCTGGGGCGCAGCGCAGCTCGGGATCGGTCAGGGCGTGCTCGACGCGGTCGCGGACGGGCTCATCGAGGCGAGCGGCGACCTCCTCGTCCTGGTCGCCGTCTGGGTCGACCCCGCCGCGGAAGATGAGACCGCCGTCCGCGAGGCCAATCGCCGGGCTACGCGAAAGGCGCTCGGCGTATGCGTCGAGGGACGGGATCCGGCTGCGGCGGCCGCTCTGGTCGAAAGGCGCGACTCGTTGCGCAACCCCTTCTACTCCGGCTCCTAGGATGCTGATCGCGGCGATCGAGACGCGGCTCTACCGCTACCCGCTCGACCCGCCGTTCTCGGCCGCGTGGGATCCCGTGCCGCGCACGCACCAGGACGCGACCCTCGTGATCGTCCGCTCCGACGACGGAGTCGAGGGGTACGCGAGCGGCGACGGGCTGCCCGATCGCGAGCTCCTCGAACGGCTGCTGGTCGGAGTCGACCCGCTGCGCGCAGACGTCGTCCACGGGATCTGCGAGACCGTCGACTTCCACCACGGCCGCAACTGGGTGCTCGAGGTCGCGGTCTGGGATCTCGTAAGTCGCTCGGTCGACCAGCCGCTCTGGCGCCACCTCGGCGGCAGCCGTGACCGCATCCTCGCGTATGCGTCCAGCGGGGAGCTCGTGTCGGCCGAAGAGCGGGTTCGCCGGTGCATCGCACTCCGTGATGCAGGAGTGCGAGCGGTGAAGCTTCGCCTCCACTCGCACGACTGGCGACTCGACCTCCCCGTGCTCGAGGCGGTGCGCGAGGCCGTGGGCAGCGCCCTTCAGATCATGGTTGACGCCAATCAGGGCTGGCGGATGCCGGGAGATCTCACGCCGCGGTGGGACGTGCCTACGGCCGCCGCCTTCGCGCGCGAGCTCGAACGCTTGGGGGTGTACTGGCTCGAGGAGCCACTGCCGACCGAGGACGTCGAGGGGTACGCAGAGCTAGGGCGAGGCTCCGATCTCCGCATCGCCGCCGGCGAGATGGTGCGGACGGCTGCCGAGGCGCGCGACCTCGTGCTTCGTGGGGGAGTCGACGTCGTGCAGACCGACGTCGTCCTCGCCGGCGGGATCGAGGGCTGTCGGCAGGTCGCGGGGCTCGCCGCCGGAGCAGGCGCCTCGTGGAGCCCGCACTCGTGGTCGAACGGCTATGGGCTGCTCGCAAATCTGCATGCGGCGCTTGCGTTCTCCACGTGCCCCTACCTCGAGGTGCCGTTCGATCCTCCGGCCTGGTCGGCGGAGCGACGCGACTGGCTTCTTCCCGTGACCACGGAGATCGCGAGCGACGGCACGATCGCGCCTCCCGAAGGTTCCGGTCTCGGCGTCGTCCCTGACTGGGACGCGCTCGAGCAGTACCGGGTCGGCTAGGCAGGCTCAGCACAGCGACGCCCATGCGTAGCGACCTCCCCTCCGGCACGGTCACCTTCCTCTTCACCGACGTCGAGGGCTCGACCAAGCTTTTGCACGAGCTGGAAGCCGAGGGCTACGCGGGAGCGCTCGCCGAGCACAGGCGCGTGCTGCGAGAGGCCTTCCAGGCCCAGGGCGGGGTCGAGGTGGACACCCAGGGGGACGCCTTCTTCGTCGCCTTCCCGACTGCACCCGGGGCGCTCGCGGCCGTCCGAGAGATGCTCGCCGGGCTCGAAGCGGGCCTGATCCGGGTGCGCATGGGCCTGCACACGGGGACGCCCTTCCTGGCCGAGGAGGGCTACGTCGGCCCCGACGTCAACCGGGCAGCCCGGATCGCCGCCTGCGGGCACGGCGGGCAAGTGCTCGTCTCCTCCTCGACCGCTTCCTTGCTCGGCACGGATGGACTGCGCGACCTCGGGGAGCACCGGCTCAAGGACCTGTCCGCGCCCGAGCGCATCTTTCAGCTCGGAGACGACGATTTCCCCGCGCTCAAGAGCCTCTACCGAACAAACCTGCCCGTGCCGGCGACCCCCTTTCTCGGCAGGGAGCGCGAGCTGGCCGAGATCGGCGCGTTGCTCCGCGACGCGGAGATCCGGCTCGTGACGCTCACGGGGCCGGGCGGCACAGGCAAGACGCGGCTCGGCCTCCAGGCCGCCGCAGAGGCTTCCGAGCGGTACCCGGACGGGGTCTTCTGGGTGCCGCTTGCTCCCCTGCGCGACCCGGCGCTGGTTCTGGACACGGCGGCTCAGGTTCTCGAAGCGAACGACGGTCTCGCCGCCCATGTCGCCGACAAGCACCTGCTGCTGCTCTTCGACAACTTCGAGCATGTGGTCGAGGCAGCCGAGAATCTCTCGGAGCTACTCGCCGACTGTCGCAACCTGCACCTGTTGGTGACGAGCCGCGAGTTGCTCGCGCTCCCGGGCGAGCAGGCCTACCCCATCCCACCGCTCGAGCCGCAGGAGGGAAGCGAGCTCTTCGTCGCACGTGCACGCGCAGCCGATCCCGCGTTCGTCGCGACGGCGGCGGTGTCAGAGCTGTGCGCGCGGCTCGACAACCTCCCGCTGGCGCTCGAGCTGGCGGCGGCACGTGTCCGCGTTCTATCGCCGGAGCAGCTGCTCGGGCGGCTGTCCCGCAGGCTCGACCTGCTCAAGGCCGGGCGCGGCGTCGATCCGCGCCAGCAGACGCTGCGGGCGACGATCGAATGGAGCTACGAGCTGCTGAACGAAGAAGAGCAGGGGCTGCTCGCTCGCCTCGCCGTCTTTCGCGGTGGCTGCACGCTGGAGGCCGCCGAGGATGTGTGCGAAGCGGACATCGACACGCTCCAGTCGCTCGTCGACAAGAGCCTGCTTCGTCAGAGGGACGACCGCTTCTGGATGCTGGAGACGATTCACGAGTATGCGGTCGAGCGGCTGGCGGACGGCGAAGAAGTGGAGGTTGTTCACGATCGGCATGTCGACCACTTCCTCGCACTCGCGGAGCGCGCCGACGAGGAGCAGCTCGACGCATCGTGGTTCCCCGTCCTGGACGACGAGCACGACAACATTCGCGCGGCGCTCGACTGGGCCAGCGTCGGACGGGTCGACGCGGAAGCTCGGCTCGTCAGCGCCGTCGCGGAGTACTGGTTGCTACGGGGACACGGGCAGGACGCGCACCAGCGGCTGACCGGAGCTCTCGAGAGATACGAGACGCGTGATCGAGTCCGAGCCCGCTTGCTCACGCATCTCGCCGATCTCGACGGCATCGACAAGCACGAGGCGCTGTCTCACCTCGAAGAGGCTCTCGGCCTGTGGCGCGAGCTGGGCGATGCCCCCGGAGAGGCGCAGGCCCTCGAGACCCTTGGCTGGCTTCATGACAGCTTTGGGGAGTACGAATCCGCGCGGACCGCGCACGAACAGAGCCTTACTGTCGGGCGGCAGGCCGGCGTGCCGGAGATCGACCAGTGGGGCGCGATGGCCGGACTCTGCCACCTGTTCGTGTCGTCAGGCGAGATCGAAAGTGCGGAGTCGATGGCCCGGGAGCTTCGGTCGCTCGGCGCTCGACACGGAGCCCGGCGGGCGGAGCAACTCGCGCTGCACTTCCTGGCCGACTGTCCTCTGGTCGCAGGAAACTACGCGGAGGCCGAAGACCGTTACCTCCATGCGCTCGCGCATGCACGGGCGTCGGGACTTCCGAGGCGGAGCGTGGATGAGCTTCTCGGCGTCGCCATGTCCAAGGCCGGGCACGGCGATCATGCTCGCGCCGTCCGGCTCGCAACCGCCGCGTATGCGGAAGCGGAGGCTCTCGGCAAATCGAGCGACCACTGGTGGAGCAAGATGCAGGAGTGGTTCATCGGCGGCGCCCGCGCGAGTCTCGCGCGCGACGAGCTCGAGGAAGCCGAACGCGCCGGGAGAGAGGCGCCCTTCGAGGCCGTGCTGGACGAAGTCCTGGGTGTCCATAGCGAGCCCGATGCGTAGCGACCTCCCCTCCGGAACGGTCACCTTCCTCTTCACCGACGTCGAGGGCTCGACCAAGCTCCTGCACGAGCTGGGGGCGGAGGGATATGCGGGAGCGCTCGCAGAGCACCGCCGCGTTCTGCGTGACGCTTTCACCTCCCAAGGCGGGGTCGAGGTGGACACGCAGGGAGACGCCTTCTTCGTCGCCTTCCCGACGGCCCCGGGGGCGCTCGCCGCGGTCCGGGAGATGCTGGCGGGTCTTGCCTCGGGCCCGATCCGGGTGCGCATGGGCTTGCATACGGGGACGCCCTTCCTGGCCGAGGAGGGTTACGTCGGCCCCGACGTCAACCGCGCCGCGCGGATCGCCGCCTGCGGGCACGGAGGACAGGTGCTCGTCTCCTCCTCGACCGCGGCGCTGATGGAGCCAAGCAACAGTCTGTTACAAGGCGTTCCGCTCCGCAACCTCGGCGAGCACCGGCTCAAGGACCTGTCGGCACCCGAGCGCATCTTCCAGCTCGGAGAGGAGGAGTTTCCGCCGCTGACGTCGCTCTACCGCACCAACCTGCCAATTCCCTCGACACCCTTCTTGGGCAGGGAGCGGGAGCTGACGGACGTCGTCGATCTCCTCTCTCGCGACGAGGCTCGTCTACTCACGCTCACCGGACCCGGGGGAACGGGCAAGACAAGGCTGGCTGCGCAGGCCGCCGGCCTCGCATCGCACGGCTATCCCGACGGCGTCTGGTGGGTGCCACTTGCTCCCCTGCGCGACCACGAGCTCGTCCTGCAGACGGCGGCGCAAGCCCTGGGCGCCGAGGACGGTCCCGCCGAGCACATCGCCGACAAGAAGATGCTCTGCCTCTTCGACAACTTCGAGCAGGTAGTGGATGCGGCTCCGGACCTGTCAGGGCTCCTGTCCGCCTGCCCGAACCTCGACCTGCTCGTGACGAGCCGGGAGCCGCTGCACCTTGCAGGTGAGCAGGAATATCCGGTACCGCCTCTCGTGCACGAGGAAGGCGTCGGCTTCTTTCTCGCGCGTGCGCGCGGAGTCAAGCCCGACTTCCGGGCGGACGATGCAGTCTCGGAGATCTGCCGTCGTCTCGACGACCTGCCGCTCGCGCTCGAGCTCGCCGCCGCCCGCGTCAAAGCGCTCTCCACCGCTCAGATCCTCGACCGGCTCGAGCAGCGCCTTCCGCTCCTCACCGGCGGTGCCCGAGACGCACCCGAACGCCAGCGCACCCTCCGGGCGACGATCGAATGGTCGTATGACCTCCTCACCGAAGGGGAGCGGCGCCTCTTCGCTCGTCTCTCCGTCTTCCGCGGCGGCTGCACCCTCGAGGCCGCGGAGAAGGTCGCCGAGGTCGACCTCGACACCCTGCAATCTCTCGTGGACAAGAGCCTCCTCCGACACTCCGGTGAGCGCTTCTGGATGCTCGAGACGATTCGCGAGTTCGCGGCTGAGCGCCTCGAAGCCTCGGGTGAGACCCAGAACCTGCTATGCCGCCACGCCGAGCACTTCGTGGCGCTCGCCGAAGAGGCTGAGCCGCACTTCCGAGGCAGCCCCGAAGAGGCGGAATGGGCACGTCGTCTCGAAGCCGAGCACGACAACTTCCGCGCAGCCCTGGACGATCTCGAGGCATCGGGCGAGACCCAGCTCGTCCTGCAGCTTGCTGGAGCCCTGTGGCGATTCTGGTCGCTTAGGGGATTCGAGGCTGAAGGCCGGCGCCGCATCGAAGAGGCGCTGCGCGTCGACGAACGACCTACGTCCGCCCGGGCGCGCGCACTCAACGCCGCCACAGGTATGGCGCTCGAAGACGACTTGGCGACAGCGAGGGCTCGCGCCGAGGAGGCCCTCGCCCTCCAGCTCGCGCTCAGAGACACGTGGGGCGTTGCCTACTCCCGCTACCTCCTCGGATCAGTGACTCTCTACGAACGCGACTTCGCAAGCACGCGGCGGATATTCGAAGACAGCCTCAACGCCTTCCGCGAGCTCGGCGACGACCATTACACGCTTCTCTCGATCTTCAGCCTGGCGTGGGCGCTCGACGAGCTGGGCGAGCTTGTCCGCATGCGAAGCCTCGAGGAGGAGGGTCTCGGTCTGGCCCGCGCAACCGGCAATAGGCGCATGGAGGCAATGTTTCTCGACGTCGTCGCGGTTCCGGCCCGCGACGAGGGCCGGATCGACGACGCGCTCGCGATGCTCAGGGACGCCCTTCACATCTACCGCGACCTCAGCTGGTCCTTGAAAGTCGCAGACAGCCTTAGCCGCATCGCCCGCACGCTCGTGCTTGCTGAAGACGGTGCTGCCACGGCGGTCCAGCTCATCTCGAGCGCGGATGCCCTGCTCGACGAGGTCGGGACGACGAAGCCTTTCTACCACGCGGAGAGGGACGAAGAGACACTCGCCCGGGCCCGCGCGCAGCTCGGCGAGACTGAGATCGCCGAGGCGCAGGAGGAAGGCCGCCGGCTGACAGTCGACGAGGCGGTCGCGCTCGCCCTCGACACGGACCCCGATGCGTAGCGACCTCCCCTCCGGCACCGTCACCTTCCTCTTCACCGACGTCGAGGGCTCGACCAAGCTTCTGCACGAGCTCGGAGCCGAGGGTTACGCGGGAGCGCTGGCCGAGCACCGCCGCGTCCTGCGGGAGGCGTTCCAAGCTCACAAAGGCGTCGAGGTCGACACCCAGGGAGACGCCTTCTTCGTCGCCTTCCCGACCGCGCCGGGCGCGCTCGCCGCCGTCCGGGAGATGCTGGCGGGCCTCGCCTCCGGCTCCATTCGGGTGCGTATGGGGCTGCACACGGGGACGCCCTTCCTGGCCGAGGAGGGCTACGTCGGCCCCGACGTCAACCGGGCAGCGCGGATTGCCGCCTGTGGCCATGGAGGACAGGTGCTCGTCTCGGCTTCCACGGCTCAGCTCGTCGAGCTCGAGCTCACGGACCTCGGCGAGCACCGCTTGAAGGATCTCTCCGCGCCCGAGCGCATCTTCCAGCTCGGAGACGGTGAGTTCCCGGCGCTGAAGAGCCTCTACCGGACGAACCTGCCCGTGCCGGCGACGACCTTCCTCGGCAGGGAGGGCGAGCTCGCCGAGGTGCTCTCGCTCCTTGCCCGCGAGGACACGCGCCTGCTCACCCTGACCGGCCCTGGCGGCACGGGAAAGACCCGGCTCGCCCTGCAGGCTGCGGCCGAGGCTTCCGACGCCTTCCCGGACGGGGTCTTCTGGGTGCCGCTTGCCCCTTTGCGCGACCCCACGCTCGTTCTCGAGACTATGGCGCAGGCCGTCGGCTCGCAGAACGGCCTCGCCGAGCACATCCAAGACAAGGAGATGCTCTGCCTCTTCGACAACTTCGAGCAGGTGGTGGAAGCGGGCGCAGAGCTCGCCGACCTCCTCGCGGCCTGCCCCAACCTCGACGTCCTCGTCACCAGCAGAGAGCGCTTGCGGGTTCGGGGCGAGCAGACCTACCCCGTTCCCCCGCTTGCCGAGAGCGACGGGGAAGCGCTCTTCACCGCCCGCGCCCGTGCGGTCGAGCCCTCGTTCGCCTCAAGCGAGGCGGTGCCGACGCTCTGCGTCCGCCTCGACCAGCTTCCGCTCGCGCTCGAGCTCGCCGCCGCGCGCACCGCGCTCTTCAGCCCCGAGCAGCTGCTCGAGCGGCTCTCCCAGCGGCTCGACCTGCTCAAGGGCGAGCGCGATGCCGACCCGCGCCAGCAGACCCTGCGGGCGACCATCGAGTGGTCGTACGACCTTCTGAGCGGGGAGGAGCAACGGCTCTTCTCCCACCTCTCTGTCTTCACGGGCGGCTGCACCTACGAGGCCGCGGAAGAGATCGCGGGCGCCGACCCGGACACGCTGCAGTCGCTCCTCGACAAGAGCTTGCTCCGGAAGCGGGAGTCGAAGCTCGGGCCGCGCTACTGGATGCTGGAGACGATTCGAGAGTACGCGGTGGAGCGGCTCGAGGACGCCGAGGTGCGCCGCCGTCATGCGGAGCACTTCCTTGCGCTTGCCGAGGACGCGGAGCCGCATCTCGTCAGAGATGCCGGCTGGCTCGATCGCTTGGACGTCGAAGTGGACAACGTCCGGAGCGCGCTGGACTTCGCCGCCGCCGTGGGGCAGACACAACCAGTCCTCCGCGCAACCGCGGCGCTTGACGACTTCTGGTTCACGCGAGGGTACGTCTGGGAAGGATGGACGCGGCTCGAGAACGCCCTCGCAGCAGACCCGCAGCCGACTGCCGCACGCTGCCGCGCGCTTATCGCTGCGAGCTCTGCCGCCGTCATGTCAGGCAACGAGGGGCCAGCGAGAGCTCGTGTCGAGGAAGCCCTCGTCATCGGCAGCGCACTCGGGGACGTCCATCTGAGAGCACTCGCGAGATACGAAGACGCGTGCCTCCTCACGGCAGAGGAGAAGTGGGCAGCGGCGCTCGAGATCCTCGAGGACGTCGTCCCGGTCCTTCGCGGACTCCGCGACTGGGACATCGCGATTCGGGCCAACCGAACGCGTGCGTGGATGTACGAGGAACTTGGAGACATGGCCCGATTCTGGGCGCTCACCGAGGAGAACTTGGAGCACGCCCGGGAGCACGGACATAGGCGGATCGAGGCGCGGTCGCTCGGGGCGTTGTCCGTACTGGCCGAAAGTGAGGGTCGTTTCGGCGATGCACACGCTCTCTTGTCGCAGTCGTGCCAGATCGACCTCGAGCTCGGAAACCTCCCGTTTCTCAGCGTCGACCTCGTCCGGTTCGCGCTCGTCTCGGCTCGGAGGGGGAGGCCGGGAGTCGCCGCCCAGCTGCTTGCTCGTGCAGCGACGTTACGCGACGAGATCGGCTACACCCTCGAGTCGTGGATGACGCTCGAGACCGAAGAGGCGCTTGCAGCCGTTCGCGCGCAGTTGGACGACTCCACCCTCGCCGCAGCCTGGCAGCAGGGTGCGAAGTTGAGCCTCGATGAGGCGATCGCGCTCGCCCTCGACTCGGAGCCCGATGCGTAGCGACCTCCCCTCCGGCACCGTCACCTTCCTCTTCACCGACGTCGAGGGCTCGACCAAGCTTTTGCACGAGCTGGGCGCGGAGGGCTATGCAACGGCGCTCGCCGAGCACCGGCGCGTTCTGCGTGACGCTTTCACCTCCCAAGGCGGGGTCGAGGTGGACACGCAGGGAGACGCCTTCTTCGTCGCCTTCCCGACCGCGCCCGGCGCGCTCGCTGCTGTCCAGGAGATGCTGGCAGGGCTGGTTTCCGGTCCGATCCGGGTGCGTATGGGACTGCACACGGGGACGCCCTTCCTGGCAGAAGAGGGCTACGTCGGCCCCGACGTCAACCGCGCCGCCCGCATCGCCGCCTCCGGCCACGGCGGGCAGGTGCTCGTCTCCGCCTCCACCGCGTCTCTCCTCGGCGCCGACGACCTGCGCGACCTCGGAGAGCACCGGCTCAAGGACCTGTCCGCGCCCGAGCGCATCTTCCAGCTCGGAGACGGTGAGTTCCCGGCGCTGAAGAGCCTCTACCGCACGAACCTCCCCATCCCCGCGACGCCCTTCCTCGGCAGGGAGGGCGAGCTCGCCGAGGTGCTCTCGCTCCTCGCGCGGGAAGACACGCGCCTGCTCACCCTGACCGGGCCTGGCGGGACCGGGAAGACGCGGCTCGCGCTGCAGGCGGCGGCCGAGGCCTCCGACGCCTTCCCGGACGGGGTCTTCTGGGTGCCGCTCGCTCCCTTACGCGACCCGGCACTCGTTCTCGAGACGGTGGCCCAGGTCGTCGGCTCCCAGAACGGCCTCGCCGAGCACATCCAAGACAAGGAGATGCTCTGCCTCTTCGACAACTTCGAGCAGGTGGTGGAGGCGGGCACCGAGCTCGCCGACCTCCTCGCCGCCTGCCCCAAGCTCGAGCTTCTGGTCACGAGCAGGGAGCGCTTGCGGGTTCGGGGCGAGCAGACCTACTCCGTGCCGCCGCTTGCCGAGAACGACGGGAAGGCGCTCTTCGTTGCCCGCGCCCGTGCCGTCGATCCCTCCTTCACGGCCAGCGACGCCGTTTCCGAGCTCTGCCGCCGCCTCGACGAGCTCCCGCTCGCGCTCGAGCTCGCGGCCGCCCGCACAGCGCTCTTCAGCCCCGAGCAGCTGCTCGAGCGGCTCTCGCAGCGTCTCGACCTGCTCAAGGGGGAGCGTGACGCCGATCCGCGCCAGCAGACCCTGCGGGCGACGATCGAGTGGAGCCATGACCTCCTGAGCGAGGAGGAGCAGCGCCTCTTCGCTCGCCTATCCGTCTTCGCCGGCGGCTCTAGCTACGAGGCCGCGGAGGAGATCGCCGGCGCCGACCCGGACACGCTCGAGGCGCTCCTCGACAAGAGCCTGCTCCGCAAGCGCGACTCGCCCCTCGGGCCTCGCTACTGGATGCTCGAGACGATCCGTGAGTTCGCGGCGGAGCGGCTCGAGGCGTCCGGAGAGGCGGCCGACCTCCGCCGCCGCCACGCCGAGCACTTCCTCGCGCTCGCGCGCGAACTCGCGCCGCATGTGCCCGTGACGCGCGAGTGGCTCGACGAGCTCCAGGAGGAGCACGACAATGTCCGCGCCGCGCTCGAGAGGCTGCACGCAGAAGGCGAGATCGAGCTCGGGCTGGAGCTGGCCGAGGCCGTGTCCCGTTTCTGGAAGCTCCGCGGCCATCAGACGGAGTGCCAGCGGCGGTTCGACGAGCTGCTCGCCGCCGACTCGCGCCCGATCGCCGCGCGCGCGCACGCGCTGAACGCCGCGGCGGGCATGTCGGTGGAGAACGGGGACTTCGAGCTCGGGAGGCGACAGGCGGAGGAGGCCCTCGAAATCCATCGCGACCTCGGCGACGACTGGGGCATCGCGCGCTCGGTCTACATGACCGGATATGCAGCGATCGAGTCTGGCGACTTCGAGACCGCGAAGCCGCACTTCGAGGAGGCGTTGCGGCTCCTCGAAGACCTTGGTCACGAGCACTACGTCGGGCTCGCGACGTTCAACCTCGCGTGGGCCTGCGACGAGCTCGGCGATCACACGCGTGCGCGAAAGCTGACTGAGGAAAACGTGCGCCGGGCGCGGTCGACGGGGAACCGGGCGCTCGAGGCGACGGCGCTCGAGGACCTCGCGCTCTACGCCCGCCAGGAGGACCGCATCGAGGACTCGCTCTCGCTGCTTCGGGAGGCTCTGCGCATCAACGACGACCTCGGCGACATCCAGCACGTGCTCGACGGTCTCAGCCACGTCGCCCGCTCCCATGCGGCCGCCGGCCGACCCGAGCTGGCCGCGTGTCTCCTCGCGTGCTCGCTGACTCGACACGAGGAGCTCGCCATGCAGGTGGCGCTGTATCAGGTGAAGAGAAACGAGGAGACGCTGGCACTGATTCGCGAGGAGCTAAATGACGCCGCCTTCGATGCAGCTTGGGATCAAGGCCGCGCGCTCGCGGTCGACGAAGCGGTCGCGCTCGCCCTCGGCTCGGACCGTGATGCGTAGCGACTTCCCCTCCGGCACCGTCACCTTCCTCTTCACCGACGTGGAAGGCTCGACCAGGCTCCTGCACGAGCTGGGTGCAGAGGGGTATGCGGCGGCGCTCGCCGAGCATCGTCGCATCGTGCGCGAGGCGTTCCACGCCCAGGGCGGGCTCGAGGTCGACACGCAGGGAGACGCCTTCTTCGTCGCCTTCCCGACCGCGCCGGGCGCGCTTGCTGCAGTCGAGGGGATGCTCGCGGGGCTCGCCCCCGGCCCGATCCGGGTGCGCATGGGCCTGCATACGGGGACGCCCTTCCTCACCGAGGAGGGCTACGTCGGCCCCGACGTCAACCGCGCCGCCCGCATCGCCGCCTGCGGCCACGGCAGGCAGGTGCTCGTCTCGGCTTCCACCGCCTCTCTTCTCGGCAGCGACGGCCTCCGTGACCTCGGCGAGCACCGGCTCAAGGACCTGTCCGCGCCCGAGCGGATCTACCAGCTCGGAGAGAACGAGTTCCCGCCACTCAAGAGCCTGTACCGGACGAACCTGCCTGTGCCGGCTACAGCGTTCCTGGGGCGGGACCGGGAGCTCGCCGAGGTCGTCGAGCTCCTCTCGCGCGAGGACACCCGCCTGCTGACGCTGACCGGACCTGGCGGGATGGGGAAGACGCGGCTCGGGCTGCAGGCCGCGGCCGAGGCGTCCGACTCGTTCCCGTACGGTGTCTTCTGGGTGCCGCTCGCTCCCCTGCGCGACCCCGACCTCGTGCTCGAGACAGCGGCGCAGGTGGTGGGCTCGAAGAACGGCCTGGCCGAGCACATCGCCGACAAGGAGCTGCTTCTGCTCTTCGACAACTTCGAGCACGTGGTGGAAGCGGGCGCCGAGCTCGGCGACCTCCTCGCCGCCTGTCCCAATCTCGAGCTCCTCGTCACCAGCAGGGAGCGCCTGCGGGTGCGAGGCGAGCAGACCTACCCCGTGCCGCCGCTTGCCGAAAGCGACGGGGAGGCGCTCTTCGTCGCTCGCGCCCGGGCCGTCGATCCTTCGTTCGCCGAGAGCGAGGCGGTCGGAGAGCTCTGCACTCGTCTCGACGAGCTTCCACTCGCGCTCGAGCTCGCCGCCGCCCGCACCGCGCTCTTCAGCCCCGAGCAGCTGCTCGAGCGGCTCTCCCAGCGTCTCGACCTGCTCAAAGGAGAGCGCGACGCCGATCCGCGCCAGCAGACCCTGCGGGCGACGATCGCGTGGTCGCACGACCTCCTGACCGAGGACGAGCAACGGCTCTTCGCTCGCCTTTCCGTCTTCGCCGGCGGCTGCAGCTACGAATCCGCAGAAGAGATCGCCGGCGCCGACCCGGACACGCTCGAGTCGCTTCTCGACAAGAGCCTGCTCCGCAAGCGCGATTCGAAGCTCGGGCCTCGCTACTGGATGCTCGAGACGATCCGCGAGTTCGCAGCCGAGCGACTCGAGCTTTCGGGCCCAGCCGGCGATCTCCACCGCCGTCATGCCGAGCACTTCCTGGCGCTCGCACAGAGGCTTGCGCCGCATCTTCCCGTAACGAGGGAGTGGCTCGACGAGATCGAGGCGGAGCACGACAACGTCCGCGCAGCTCTCGATCGGCTAGGAGCTGTCGGGGAGACGCAGCTCGCCCAGCTTCTGGCGGAGGCGATCTGGCGCTTCTGGAAACTCCGGGGCCACCAAGCGGAGAGCCAGCGGCGATTCGACGCTCTGCTCGCCGCCGACGATCGCCCGACCTCCGCGCGGGCGCATGCGCTGAACGCCGCGGCCGGCATGGCTGTTGAAAACAAGGACTACCTGACGGGGAGACACTATGCGGAGGAGGCACTCGCCATCCACGAGGAGCGGGGTGATGCGTGGGGCACCGCTCGATCGTTCTACATGCTCGGCTACGCGGCAATCGAGTCGGGTGATTTCGAGACCGCGATGCCGCTGTTCGAGAAGACCGTCGAGCTCCTCACGGACCTCGGCTACGAGCACTTCGCCGGAATGGCAACCTTCAACCTTGCCTGGGCATGCGAGGAGCTCGGCGAGGTTGCTCGCGCGAAGGAGCTCACCGAGCAGAACCTCGTGCGGGCACGGTCGATCGGTAGCCCCGCGTTGGAGGCGACCGCGCTGGTCGAGCTTGCGGCTCAGGCCCGCGACGAAGGCC
>JALZOK010000100.1 GCA_030857225.1 Actinomycetota bacterium | reverse complement strand
CGATCATCTCGTACATCGCAACCCCTTTCAGAGCTCCCGCGCCCGCGGGAGCACGTCGCGTTCGTAGAAGCGGAAGAACGTCTCCTGGTCCGAGCCGACCTGGTGCACATGCACGTGGTCGAAGCCGGCTTCGGCGAACTCCTGGAGCTTGGCCAGATGCTCATCCGGGTCGGCACCGCAGATGACCTTCTCGCTCACCTGCTCTTCGGTCACGAGATCGGCAACGGCCTGGAAGTCAGCCGGAACACGGAGCTTCGTGAGGAGTCGCGGTGGGATCGCAGCCGGAGCGGCCCACTGCGCGTGCGCGAGCCGGCGCGCCTCGGCCTCGTCTTCGGCCACGCAGACGTCGATCTGCGCGTACCGCGGCTTTCCCTTCCCGCCCGCTTCCTCGAAGGCCTGCACGAGCTCCTCCGACGGCGCCGTTCCGATCAGGCCGTTGCCGATCCGGGCGGCCAGCTCGGCGCCGTCCTTGCCGCCGGCGGCGACCATGATCGCCGGAGGTTCTAGCGGCCGCGAGTAAATGCGGGCGTTGTCGACCGTGTAGTGCTTGCCGAAGTGCTCGACTGTCCCACCGGCCCAGAGCTTTCTGATGACGTCGACCGCCTCCTCGAGCATCTCGCGTCGCGTCTCGCTCGGCGGCCACCACTCGCCGGTGACGTGCTCGTTCAGGTTCTCGCCCGAGCCGACGCCGAGGAAGAAGCGGCCGGGCATCATCGTCGTCACCGTCGCGGCTGCGTGGGCCACGAGATACGGAGGCGTGCGGCGGATCGGCGCTGTCACCGCGGTTCCGACGCGCAACCGCTTCGTCACCTGCGCGATCGCGCCGAGCACCGACCAGACGAACGGCGACTGCCCTTGACGGTGCAGCCAGGGATGGAGATGGTCCGAGATGACCGCGTACGAGAACCCGGTTTCCTCGGCGCGGCGGGCGTACCCGACGAGATCGGCGGCAGGGTGCTCCTCACTCGAAAGCTGGTAGCCGAGGTTCACATGTGAGGGTTGCCCATCGTGCGAACCGGGCAAACAGCACGGCATGAGGGGCGACGGGCGCAGTGGAAGGAACCTCACCGTGCTCGACGGGAGCACGTTCTTCGTCTCCGACCCGAGCGGCGACGTGGAGGCCGAGCACGCCGACGGGTTCTTCCACGCCGATATGCGGCATCTCTCGACCTGGCGGCTGCTCGTCGACGGCGAGTCGCCCGAACGCTCTCGAGCGAGATCGTCGACTACTACTCCGGTCGCGTGGTCGCAGGCGTGTGGGAGGAGGACGCCACCGATGCCACGATCTCCGTCACGCGGGAGCGGCTCGTGGCGGGCGGCGTCCACGAGGACGTGATCGTCGAGAACCTGACCGAGCGTCCGCAACGAATCGAGCTGGTCCTCGAGTTCGCCTCCGACTTCGGCGACATCCTCGAGTGCCACGAGCGTCCCAAGAAGATAGGGCGGGTCACGCGGCACGTGGGCGAGCAAGAGGTGACGCTGCGCTACAAGCGCGACGACTTCATCCGCGAGACCGTCCTTCGTTTCAGCGAGGAGTGCGCGGTCGACCGAGAGCGCGCGACCTTCGTCGTCGACCTCGCCGGGCGCGAGGTCTGGAAGACCTGCGTGGACATCGTCCCGGTCGTGGACGGCGAGGAGCGCCCCTCGCGACATCGCTGTGGGGATTTCGGGAAGCCACAGCCGTACATGCCGATCTCCCTCGAGGAATGGCTGGACGCTGCTCCCCGGCTCGAGACGGACTGGGACGGGCTCCGGGAGACCTACGACTGCAGCCTGCGCGACCTCGCAGCGCTTCGGTTCCAGCCGGTCGACGACTCCGACAGAACGCTGCCGGCCGGCGGGCTCCCCTGGTTCATGGCGTTGTTCGGGCGCGACAGCATCGTCATGGCGTACCAGCTGCTCCCCTTTCAGCCTCAGGTCGCCAAAGCGACACTCGAAGCGCTCGCAGAGCTCCAGGCGACGGAACGCGACGACTTCCGCGACGCCGAGCCCGGGAAGATCCTGCACGAGCTCCGCCGAGGGGAGCTGACGATCCTCGGCGACCAGCCGCATTCCCCCTACTATGGAGGCCACGACACGACATCGCTCTTCCTCGTCCTCCTCGACGAATACGAGCGATGGACGGGCGACTCGGAGCTCGTGCGCTCACTGGAGCAGCCGGCTCGTGCCGCTCTCCGCTGGATCGAGGACGAGGGAGACCTCGACGACGACGGATTTCTCGAGTACTCCAGGCGCTCGCCTGAGGGCCTGGACAACCAGGGTTGGAAAGACTCCGACAACTCGATGCTCTTCGCCGACGGCACTCGGGCAGAGGCGCCGATTGCCGCGTGTGAGGTTCAGGCTTACGCCTACGACGCTTTCCGGCGCACCGCGCGCCTGGCGCGCGAGGTCTGGGACGACGCCGAGCTCGCGGACGGGCTTCTCGGTCGTGCGGAGACACTGCGCGAGCGGTTCGAGGAAGCGTTCTGGAGCGACGAGCGCGGTCATTATGTCCTCGCGCTCGACGGTGAGAAGAGGCAGGTCGACGCGCTGACGTCGAACATCGGGCACGTGCTCTGGAGCGGGATCGCCTCTGCGGAGCGGGCGAAAGCGACCGTCGAGAAGCTTTTGTCACCTGAGCTCTCGAGCGGGTGGGGAATCCGCACGATGTCGTCCGCCGACGCGGGCTACAACCCGCTCGAGTACCACAACGGGACCGTCTGGCCGCACGACACCGTCCTCGTCGCCGAGGGGATGCGGCGCTACGGATTCCGCGAGGAGGCAAGCCGTGTCGCGCTCGCGCTGCTGGAGGCCGCCGAGGCCTTCGACGGCCGGCTTCCCGAGCTCTTCGGCGGGTTCGATCGCGCTGACCCGGGAGCACCGGTCGAGTACGACGGCGCGTCAAGGCCGCAGTCCTTCGCAGCCGGAGCTCCGCTCATGGCCCTGCGGACGCTGCTCGGGCTCGACGCGGAAGACGGCGGAGTGCGTGTCGATCCGGCGGTCCCGGAGTCGCTAGGCGAGCTCGCGCTACGAGGTCTCCCCGTGCATGGCCGACGCGTCGACGCCGGCTGAAGCGCCAAAGATCCCGATCAGCGAGACCATCCGCTGGCTCATTAGCGACCCTGGATACCGCGCCCACGAGCCGCTCAAATCGCGCGGCCAGCATTCGCTCTCGATAACCAGCGCTCACTGACCGCAAAGGAGACGGTTCGCATGTCTTGGAAAGACCTAAGGAAACCCGTCATTCTCGTCCTCGCCCTGGCCTCGATGGTCGCGCTCGTGCCGTCCGCCGTCGCACAGGAGATCGAGCCGCCGCCGCCTTCGGTCGGCACGAACGTCCCGGCCAGCTACTTCGGGCCGTTCCCGTCGCAGATCGACCGGAAGCTCGTCGGGCCGGTGCAGCTGCTCCGCTCCGGAACCTTGGACATTCGCAAAGCCACGATCGAGATTCCGCTCTACCTCGGCCACATGGCCGACGGTCGCAACGTCTGGTACATCCTCACCGACACGAGCGATAAGGACAACTCGGAAGCACTCGGCCTGAACCACTCCGCGAAGCTGCACTACAGCAACGTCGGGCGGGCGACGCGATCCGGCCGACTCAACAAGCGGGCCGGTCTGGTCTTCGAGACAGGCACCGTCGACTTCTCTCCCGACCGGAAGCTCCTTCCCGGGCGCGGCGCGAACGCGTTCCCGCCGAGGATCGCGACTCCTGGCTCGGTCGGGGACGCCGACTACACGCCGCTCGTGCGGATCGAGAACGCGGGTGGGCATGTCTACAACGCTCCGGTCATCGCCTTCGACAAGACGGCCGCGCAAATCCGCGCCTGCAACAAACGTCCGAACTACAACGTCGTGCACGACCGCGTGGCTCGCATCTGCCCGAAGGGCAACGGGGGCGGCACGGTGACTATCAAGCTGACGGGGATCTTCAGCTTCGCCAAGCCCGCGCTGTACATGAGCATGGAGGCGTCCGATCCGATGGTCGCGACGCTCGACCAGGGCACCTTTGCGCCGGCGACGGGCGAGCTGCCGGTCGGTCGCGACGACGGCGCCTTCAGCGGGATCGAGCGACTGTTCGTGATGGCCAACGGGCCAACGGGTCGTCTGAACCCTCAGCGCCAAGGTCTGAACAGCGCCCTGAAGGACAAGCTCCCGCCGCTCAACCTCGTCGGCGGGCTGCCGACCGTCGCGCTCGACTACAGCCCGATGTGGGATCTCAACCTCGGATTCTGGACGAAGAAAGCGATCAGCAAGGGCTATCGCTCGCGCATGATCGACGAGTTCCAGCTCCTGAGCTTCGTCGTGGGCGGCCACATCACCGGCCCGAACGGCAAGCGATTCGGCTCCACAGGCGTCGTCGTCAACTGCCCGATCGTCGCTCGCCTGCTCTAGGGCAGCGGCTCGAACCGAGGGAGGGGCGGCTGGCCGCCCCTCCCTCGTTCTGTCATGTGGACAAACCTGGACAGCCGCTGGATCGAGCCTTCGCTAGCCGCCGAAACGATGTCCTCGTTCAAACACAACTCGAGGGGGTATTCGATGCATCGATTCGGAAAGCGCACTCACCGCCTGCTGGGCGCCGCGCTCGCGACCGCATTCCTCGCGTCGCTCGGCATGATCGCACCTGCCGGCGCCGCACGGGACGGCAATCTCAAGAGCGGCGCTGTGTACGCGATGACCAACGACGCCGCGGGCAACGAGGTGCTGGCCTACGACCGGGCTCCTGACGGCAGCCTCTCACTGCAGGGCACATATCCGACCGGGGGAGAAGGCACGAGCATGATCCGCCTGTCCTCACAAGGCCCGGTCGTGCTGAGCAAGGACGGACGGCATCTGCTCGTGGCCAACGTGGGGAGCAGTGAGATCTCGGTCTTTGCTGTTCGGCGCGACGGGCTCGAGCTCCGCTCGGTCGTCCCGTCCGGCGGCTTGACGCCCAACAGCATCACGGTTCGCCGCGACGTCGTCTACGTACTGAACAACGGCGGCATGGGACTCGGCAACATCACCGGCTTCCGTCTGACCAACCAGAACTCGCTCGTCCCGATCGCGAGGTCGACCCGAACACTTAGCGCTCCGGGCAGCGATCCGGCGCAGGTCTCGTTCACGCCGGACGGCGACTCGCTCGTCGTCACCGAGAAGGCGACCAGCAGGATTCTCACCTGGAGACTGACCAAGAACGACGAGCCTTTCGGACGACAGGTCCACGATTCCGACGGCGTGACGCCGTTCGGATTCGACTTCACTCGCGACGGCACGTTCGTCGTGACCAACGCGGAGGAAGGGGTAGTCGGCAAAGCGACTGCGAGCAGCTACACCCTCGAAGGCGGGTTCCGAACGATCAGCGGCTCTGTGCCGGACTTCCGGAGCGAAGTGTGCTGGACCGTGGTCTCGAAGGATCAGCGCTATGCCTACGTGACGAACTTCGGCGACGGGACGATCTCCAGCTACACGATCGCCTCCGACGGCAGCATCACGTTGCTCGAGTCGATCGCCGCGACGACGACCTTCGGCATGTTGTCGATCCGTGACGCGGACCGGACCAAGAACGGCCGCTACCTGTACGCGATCGACATCACCTCCCAGATGGTGCACGGGTGGGCGATCGAGAAGGACGGCTCCCTCACCTCGATCGGGGAGTTCCCGGGCCTGCCGGAAACCGTCGCCGGTCTTGCAGCCACCTAGGGCCGAAAACGCGATAGCAGGCCGGGGCGCACGCCCCGGCCTGCACCCGCTTGGTCGCCCGAAAACGAGCTTGCGTCCGGGTTCGAGAGGGTCGTGATGGGGGATACACAAGGGCACATGGACGAGCCTCGGTTTCGGCTAAGCATGCGCTGGTGGCTCGCGCTCATCTTCGCCGCGATCACAGCGGTGACGGCGGTCGCGGTCGCGGAGCTGCTCGTCTGGCGCGCCGAGCAGGCCTTCCGCGAGCGGTCGGTGCAGAGCGCGCTCAGGTACGTGCGTGCCTCGGCCGATGCCGTGACGACGACACTCGACGAGCGCGGGCCGAGCCCGGCCGTCGAGGAGATCGCGCGTCGAAGGCGCCTTTCGGTGTTCCTGTTCGACGGCAGCGGCTCGTCCATCGGGTCGATGAGCTCGAACGGACGCCAGCTGATGTCGGTGCCCGACGCGACCAGGGCGGTCAGGTCGGCACTCGCTGGCGGACGCTTCGCGCGTTCCTACGACGCAGGCCGAACGAGCGTCGTGGCAGTGCCGCTCCGCTCGTCCAAGGCGAACGTGTTGCTCGCGTTCGGTCCGCAGCCGGGCTACGGGGACACGATGGTGGTCTTCAAGGATCAGGTACGGCTGGCCGTGGTCATCGCGACGGCGATCGGCGCGGCGATCGGCTTCGTCGTCGCCTCCCTGCTCGCCGCGCGGCTCAAGCGCATCGGTGCCGTCGCGTCCGCGATCGAGCGGGGCAATTTCGCCGCAGCGCCACTGCGACCGCGCTTGGGCGACGAGATCGGAAGCCTCGCCCAAATGATCGAAAGCATGCGGGTTCGCCTGCGCAGCTCGATCGAGCATCTGGACAGCGAGCGTGCCCGCCTCGAGCGACTGCTCGGACGGCTCGATCAGGGCGTGGTTGCGATCGACTCAGACCTGCGCGTCGAGGTCGCGAACACAGCGGCGGCCCGCGTTCTCAACGTCAACTCGCTCGCCGAGGGCGACGAGTTGCCCGATCCGTGGCCGCCGCACTTTCCGCTCAGGCACTTCGCCGCACAGCTGTTTGCGGCCGACGCCTCCGTAACGGTCGAGCGCGTCTCGCCATCCGAGGGTGAGAACTACACAGTGACCGGGGTTCCGGCCGGCCGCTTCGAGACCGCCCTTCTCGTCATCACCGACGTCTCAGAGCTCGAACGGCGCGAGCACGCTCAGCGCGAGTTCGTCGCGAACGCAGCCCACGAGCTGCGCACGCCGGTTACCGCGATCACGAGCGCGATCGAGGTTCTCCAGGGCGGCGCGAAGGAGTCACGCGAGGAACGAGACCGCTTCCTCGACATCGTCGAGCGCCAGGCGGCCCGTCTCGGCCGGCTCAGCCATTCGCTCTTGACCCTTGCGCGCGCCGAGGCCGGCGACGTGGAGACGGCACCGCACGAGACCGTCGAGCTCTGCGCATTGCTGCGCGGTGTGGCCGCCGAGCTGCCGTCGGACGACGGCCCTCCGCCGGAGGTGGACTGCCCCGAGGACATCCTCGTGCACACACACCGCGACCTGATCGAGCAGGTGGTCTTCAACCTGGCCGCGAACGCGGTGAAGTACTCGAGCGGCGGCGCCGTACGGATATCGGCTCACCGATTGGACGGAACAGTCGCGATCGACGTGAGTGACATCGGGCCGGGCATTCCGCTCGAGGACAGGACGCGCATCTTCGACCGCTTCTACCGAGGGAGCATGCGAGATGACACCGGCTTCGGCCTCGGACTCGCGATCGTCCGGCAGGCCGTGCGCGTGCTCGGCGGCACGCTCACGATCGCGTCGGAAGAGGGGGCGGGCACGACCGTGCGTGTCCTCCTCCCCCTGCCGCCCGTCGGCCAGGCCACAACATGAGCGGGCGCGTCCTCCTCGCCGACGACGAACCCGACATCCTCGAGCCTCTTTCGTATGCCCTGCGATCCGCGGGCTTCGAGGTCGATTGCGCAACCGACGGCGAGGCCGCGCTCGACGCCGCCCTACACGGCGACTACGACGTCATCGTCCTGGACGTCGTCATGCCCAAGCTCTCCGGCACCGACGTCTGCCGCCGCCTCCGTGCCCGCTCTGCGGTGCCGATCGTCATGTTGACCGCACGGGACGGTGAAGTGGATCGGGTAATCGGCCTCGAGCTTGGCGCAGACGATTACGTCACCAAGCCGTTTTCGACCGCCGAGCTCGTAAGCCGTCTACGCGCGATCTTGCGGCGGAGAGAGTTCGACCGGCTGGAAGGGAACGCGCGCCTGGACCTCGGCTCGCTCTCCATCGATCCGGCGGAGCAGAGCATTCGCCTGCGCGGTGAAGAGGTACACCTCACGCCGACGGAGTTCCGGATTCTCATGGTGCTCGCACGACACCCAGGCCGCGTGTTCGAGCGGCGCGAGATCCTGGAGCGCGTGTGGGACACGTCGTTCGTCGGTGACGAGCGCGCCTGCGACAGCCATATCTTCAACCTGCGTTCGAAGATCGAAGACGAACCCCAACGGCCTCAGCGCCTGCTCACTGTGCAAGGGGCTGGGTACAAGCTCGTGCAGGGCTAAGAACTCGAATCAAAATGAAGGGTGATGGCCCTTCGTGGTGAACGCCGTCGGTATCTGTCTTCAACCTGAAGGAGATGCCGATGGCTACGAGGCCGTGGGATGTGCCGGATGGGTTGTGGGAGCTGA
>JALZOK010000042.1 GCA_030857225.1 Actinomycetota bacterium | reverse complement strand
TCGTGAAGCTGGTCGCGATCGACGCCGATGTCCTCGGACGCGAACGGACGGGCGACGAGACGTACGTACGGAACCTTCTCCGCGAGCTCGCACTGGTGGCTCCCGCGGCCGGGATCCGCCTGGCGGCGGTGACGCGCCGACCGGATCTCGTCCCGGAAGGCGTGGAGCCAGTCGAGCTTCGCGCTCGCTCGCAGCTCGTGCGGATGGCGATCACTCTCCCTCGCCTGCTGCGCCGGTTGCGCGCGGATCTCGTCCACACGCAGTACGCGCTCCCTCCGCGGCTGCCATGCCCGGCCGTCGTGACCGTCCACGACCTTTCCTTCGAGCTCGAGCCTGAGCTCGCCGGCCGGAAGGATCGCCTCATCTTTCGGCGAGTCGTTCCGCGAGCAGCGCGACGAGCAGCGCGCGTGCTGACGGTCTCAGAACGCACGAAACAGGACATCGTCCAGCTCTACGGCATCGCCGCGGATCGGATCGTGGTGACACCGAACGGCGTAGACCCCGTCTTTCACCCCCGCGAGCCCGCCGAGCCGACCCCACGTAACAGTCTGTTACAAGGCCCGTACGTCCTCTCCGTCGGGGCGATCCAGAGGCGAAAGAACCAGGTCGCGGCGCTCGAGGCCGCGTCGGCGGCCGGACTTCCGCTCGCAGTCGTCGGGCCTGCGAAAGATGCCGAGCTCGCCGAGGAGCTTCGTCGCCGCGGAGCCCGCCTTCAGGGGCACGTCGAGATCGAGCGACTCGCCGAGCTCTACCGTGGCGCCGTCTGTCTCGTCCAGGCGTCGCGCTTCGAGGGCTTCGGGCTGCCGGTGCTGGAGGCGATGGCGTCGGGGACGCCGGTCGTCGCCGTCCGCGAGCCTGCTCTGCAGGAAGTCGCAGGGGAGGCCGCGGTCTTCGTCGCCGAGGACGGGCTCGCGGACGGGATTCGGGAAGCGTTGCGGGAACGCGAGCGGCTCTCTGCGGCCGGGATCGAACGCGCGCGTGCGTTCAGCTGGCAGGCCACGGCCGAGCGGACGCTCGCCGTCTACCGGGAGATACTCGGCACGTGAAAGTTTCCGCAGTCGCGGTCTCGCACGGGCACGCGGCCGAGCTCCAAAGCTCGCTTCCCGCGCTCGTGCCGCAGGTCGACGAGACGGTCGTCGTCGTGAACCTGCCCGGATCCGTCGATGTCGTGCCCGAAGGCGTTCGCGTACTAGAGAACTCGCGACCCCGCAGTCTGGCGGCGAACGTGAATCTGGGGATCGCGGCGACCGAGGGCGAGTACGTGCTCACGGCCAACCCGGACGTGATCCCCGAGCCGGCCGCGGTCGCCGCGCTCGTCGACTTTGCCGACGCGCATCCTCGTTGCGGAATCGCGGGGCCGCAGATGCGCTGGCCCGACGGGACGTGGCAGCCGTCGCGCAGGCGCTTTCCGACCATCCGCGGCACGCTGGTGCGCCGCACTCCCCTCCGGCGCCTCAGGACCCCGTACGAGAAGCAGCGCGACCACTACCACCTCGACGAGCGCCCGACCGAGCCCGTTCAGGCCGACTGGATGCTCGGCGCGTTCCTCCTCATGCGACGCACGATGCTGGATGAGATTGGTGGCTGGGACGCAGGTTTCCGTCATTACTGCGAGGACATCGACCTCTGCTATCGCGCACGGCAGGCAGGCTGGGAGCGCTGGTACGTGCCCGACGCGGTCGTGACGCACGACTACGCCGCGGTGATCGACCGGAGCTTTCTGTCCCGGCACACGCTCTGGCATGCGCGCGGCATGGCCCGATTCGTGCGCAAGCATCCGGAGCGCCTGCTCGCGCTGTGACCGAAGACCAGTACGCGCGGCAGGCGAAGGACTGGACGGAGCGCGCCTACGCCGATGCGGAGACATATCTTGCGCACAGGGCGGATCTCGTCGTCGCGCTCGGGCCGGAGCTTGCTCCGGGCGAGGAGGTCCTCGATCTCGCGTGCGGCGACGGTGGACTGGGGGAGCTCCTGGTCGCGCGCGGCTTCCGCTACCGCGGGGTCGACTCGACTCCAGCGATGGTCGAGGCGGCGAGCGGGCGCCTCGGCGACAGCGCTCCCGTCGAGCTCGGCGACCTCAACGAGTACGTGCCGCCCGCCCCCGTCGCTACGACAACGGTGTTCCGCGCGATCTACTACGCGCGCGACCGGCGCGCGTTCTTCCGGCACGTGGGAGCCTTCACGGAGAAGAAGCTCGTCTTCGACCTGAACCCGCGCCAGTACCGGCTCGAGGACGTGCTCGCCGACCTCCGCGCCGCCGGCTTCGAACGCATCGAGCTGCGCCCGTTCTTCATGCCGCAAACAGTCGCGCTGCCCGCGCCTGCCGCCGCACTCGCGCGAGCCTTGGAGCGCAGCGGACCACTGGTGCGAATCGCGCTCCGCTTCCGTTTTACCTACCTCGTCGCCGCGTCGCGCTAGCCGTTCGCGAATATGGACTGGAAGCCGGCCTCGAACACGGCGCCGAGCTGGCGCGCGTCGCTCCGGGATGGATCGAGCTCCTGCGGGACGAACGTCGGCTCGATCTGCACCTCGACGCGCCAGGGCTCGTTTGGCGCCGCGAGCAGCAGGGTGATGGCCTTACACGCGTGCACGACCCCGGTTTTCGTCTCAGTGACGCGCGCGATCTCCGGATGCTGGCGCCCGATCGTGACGGGGCCGATACGGACGGTCACCTTGCCCGGCACGTCCTGCGGGCACCATCGCTCTCGAGAGAGCTTGACCACGGCGAAACCAGGGCCATCGCGAGCGATGTCGTATCGCGTGTACGCGGCGCTGCTCCCCATCCAACCGTCGGAATAGAGGCCTTCGACGGCGGCGCCGAGCTTCAGGGGCTGTCCGTCGAGCCGGTACAGCGTGGCCGTTCCCCCGCTTCCGACAACCGGAGCCTGCAGGGTGACGCCGTTCAGGGCCAGGGCGAACTCGGTGCCCGGCGGGGGAGTCAGGGTTCCGTCCGACGCGGCGAGGTCCGGTGTCAATATCGGGCCGCCGACGACCCTTGCGGAGCCGTCGATGCTCCAGATCTTCCGGATCGACGGGTTGAAGAACTCGGTCAACCAGATCCCGGTCGGGTCGGCTATACCCTGGCCGATCACGACCACAGAGCCGCCGTCGGTCAGGCGCTCGACCCAGTCGTACGGCTTCGTGAGATTGCCGTCGACACGCTCCGACAAGATGCGCTCGCCCTCGGCGGCGTACACCTCCGTCGTGAGGTTCCAGGCCAGGACGGCGACCGCCGCCGACCCCGCTACGGTCGCGAACACGACCGATCCCCGTCGGAGCAGTCCCAGGGCGATCACGATCGCCACGGCTATGACCGACGCCACGAGGAGGCCACTCTCGATCCTGCCCTCCGTCCATCCCAGCTCGCGGTTTGCGAACGCGGCCATAGAGAGGCCGCGCGCTTCGTAGTACGGATATTGGTCGAGGCGAAGGGGGGTTTCGCTCACGAGATAGACGGTGAGGGCGGCTCCGCCGGCGATCGCCCAGCCTCGCCCCACCCCGCGCTCGAACGCGAGTGCGGTCGCGGCGAAGAGGACCGGGCAGAGGTAGATCAGGTTTCGCTCGACGATCAGCGTCGAGAAGATGGTCGAGATGTACGCGCCTTTGATCCCCGTGTAGGTGACGAACACGGTGAGAGCGGCGACGCTCGTGACGACAAAAGCGCGGGTCTCGGGGTCGCGTGGCTCATCCTTCGGGCGAGCGAGAGCGGCGATTCCCGCGACGACGGGAAGAATCCCGATACCGATCGCGAGCGCTCCCGCCGCCCACGTCGCGTGGTCGAGAATCCGGTCGCGGTAGAAGCCGGTTGTCTCGCGCCAGCTCTCCGACAGGTGGCCCATTGCAGCCGAGAATCCGACCGCGAGTCCAACGACCAGCACAATCGTGCCGAGCCAGTCCCAGCGCGTCCAAGACGATCGCCACGCGCGGACCTGCTCGGACTCCCAAGCGAGCCAGAGCAGGCCGAGCATGAGCACCGCGAAGAGGATGGAGAGCTGAGTTCGCGTCAGCATGGCCGTCGCCGACGCGAGCACGGCGACGCCGAGGCGACTCCAGGTGGGCTGAACGAGCGCGCGTGCGATCAACCAGAGCGCCAACGTGGCCAGCGGATACGCGAAGGGCTCCTCCACGAAGATCGGGGAATACGCAAGCGCGGGAACGGCGGTTGCTCCTCCCGCCGCCGCGACGGCGTACCACGGTGACACGACAAGTCGCGCAAGGGCGTACGCGGGAAAGATGGTCGCGGTCATCGCGAGCACGAGCAGGAGCTTCGCCGCGGTGTATGCCGCCGTCGTCGAGCCGAGGAACCAGACGGGAGCGAGGAAGTACGCCGCGAGCGTCGCCAATCCGTACGGCTCGCCGCGTCGGGCAGGCTCCCCGGTCTCTGCGATCGAGCGCGACAGCTGAGCCAGCTCGATCTCGTCGGTGAATATGGTTGGAACCGGGTGTTGCGACGCCTGCCACGCGTAGAGCGCCGCCAACCCGAAGTAGAGGGTCAGCAACAGAATCGCCGCCTGCAGGCGGTCGAGTAGAACCCAGCGCCGACTCACGGAAGCGTCGCCTCGACCGGCCCGGGCGCGGAGAACTCGGTCACGCGGCGGACGATCCGGCAGGGAATCCCGGCCTCCTCCGACGCCCGGACGACGGCGTCGAGTCGCTCCTGGGGCGCGGCCGGGATCGTGACGAGCACCTCCTCGGCTCGCGCGCCTGCAATCGCCCGCGGCGCCTCGTCGAGCGCCCCGATCACGCTGATGCCGAGAATCCGCCGTCGCCGTACGCGGGGGTTGTCGTCCAGGAAGCCGACGACGCGTGCCTCGTGAGTGTCGCGCAGCTCGCGGGCAAGTCCTCTGCCCGCGTGTCCTGCTCCTACCACGAGAACCCTGGGCCGGTGACTTCCGCGAGCCCGCGCTTCGGGCAGAAGCCGCAACGTGAGCCGCGATGCGCCCACGAGCAGTGTGCAGAGAACGGCGTCTACGACCAAGACCTCGAGGGCGGGAAACGGCCCTATATCCCGAAGGGCGACCAGCACGAGGTACGCGACGACCGACGAGCCCACGCAACCGACGGCGATCGGCACGACGTCGCGGGCGGTCGCGAAGCGCCACACGCGCCGGTACACGCCGAGCGCGACGAAGAAGACGTACCGAGTCGCAAGCAGAATCGGAAGCGCGGCGAGGAAGACCGAGCGCTCGAACACAGTCCCGAGCCCTCCGATCACGAGCACGTAGGCCGCGAGAAACGTGGCGCAGATGGCTATGAAGTCGACGACGACCTCGACGAGGCGGCGCGGCTCGAACACGAGCGCCCGCCACAGCGGTACCTCCGCCGTCGCCTCTCCTCTTCGCGAACGTTCCTCCAAGTCGCTCAGGAAGCTGCCGAACTGCACGAGCAAGACGAAGGTGAGAAGCACGCCGAAGGCGGTCAGGCGGCTCGAGTCGAGCACGTTGTAGGCGAGGGCGGTCGCGCCGATCGCGGCGGCGACGAGGGCCAGCAGGAGGACGGCATTCGCCTCCGAGAGCCCGTAGTAGACGAGGCGGTGTGAGGTGTGGTCGCGCCCCCCTTGGCTCACCGGCCTGCGTTGCGCGAGCCGTACGAGGGTGACGAGCGTCGTGTCGAGGATGGGGATCGCGAGGATCAGCAGTGGGAGGAGCACCGTCGCGACGGTCGTTCCTGCGACTGTCCAGCTCGAGGCGAGCGCGAACGACGCGAGCGCGAAGCCGAGAACCTGACTTCCGGAGTCCCCCATGAACACCGCGGCCGCGCGGCCCGGTCTCAGGTTGAAGGGGAGGAATCCGACGCAGGCCAGCCCGAGCGCGAGGGAGAGCACGAGGACTGTCTCGCTCGAATGCTCGGTGACGGCGTCGATCGCGAAGTACGCGCAGGCGATCGCGGCGAGCGTCGCCGCGAGCCCGTCCATGTTGTCCAGCAGGTTGAAGGCGTTCGTGATTCCGACCAGCCAGAGCACCCCGATGCCCCAGGCGAGCACGTCGTTCTCCACGATCTCCACTTGCAGCCCGCTCGCGAGCGCGATGACCGCTGCGCCGACCTGGACGGCGAGCTTGGCCAGAGGGCTCAGGTGGCGGAGGTCGTCGAGAAGCCCTGCGGTGAAGAGCAGCGCGGCGCCGACGAGAATGCCGCCGAGCTCGCCGCTCCACTCGACCGCGCCGATAGCGAGCGCTAGCCCGACCGCGGCTGCGAACCCAACGAAGATGCCGACCCCGCCGAAGGTCGGCGTCTCGTGCTCGTGCCAGCGCTCGCCGCTCGGGACGGCGACAAGGCGCCCGCCGAGCGGCGTCCGCAGGAGGGCCCAGAGAACCGCGACGGTGACGGGGAACGCGGCGATCGCGACGATCGCATCCACAGCCTGGAAAGGGTAGTGGAGCCACCAGCCGCCCTACACGCTTCTTTGCGGGAGCATGCATGGCACGCGGAAGACCTGACTCCAGCTCCGAGGGGTGAAGGAGCGGGATTCTGCCCATATGGTGAGCTGGTGCGCGCTCAACGAATAGGGTCAGCCCTCGATCTCGTGCGCCGAACTTTGGCGGCGCAGCGCCAGTTCATCGCCCTTGCCCTCGTTGTCGCTGTCGCATTCGCCATCAGGCTCGACTCGATCAGTGCTCCCCCGCTCGACTTCAGTCCTTCTCGGCAGACCTACGGGGCACTCCGCGCGCGGATCGTCCATACGAAAGGACAGACGGAGGTGCCCGCGTGGAGGCGGGACGTGCTCGAGAGCGTCCGTGCCCCGCAAATCGAGCCGCCGGTGCTCGAGCACGTCGCCGCGACCGCATACCGGATAGTTGGATTCGAAGCCTCGTGGATTCCGCGCTTGTTCTCCGTCGTGATTTGGCTTGCTGGCGGCGTGTTCGTGTACCGGCTTGCCCAGCGACTCGGCCGCAACCCGGTGGCGCCGCTCGCAGTGGGTCTCTACCTCCTGTGGCCGATCGGCATCTTCGGGTCGAGGATCATCCAGCCTGACGCGATGATGGTCGTCCTGACGCTGGCGGCACTCCTCGCCCTCGTCCGCTACGACGAACGCCCGTCGTCGGCCCGCCTCGGTGCGGCAACGGCTGTTTCTGCGCTCGCCGTTCTCAGCAAGCCACCCTTTGCGGCCTTCTTTCTACTGGGGGTGCTCACGGCGCTCAGCGTCGGCCGGAGCGGTTATCGCCATGCTCTGACGAGCCGCTCGTCGTGGCTCTACGTGGTCGGTAGCTTGGCGCCGGCCGCCGCGTACGTTGTTTGGGCGCGTGCGAGCGGGCTTCTCGCCGGTCACACAAGCTCCTCGTTGCAACCTGAGTTGCTCTTGGAGCCGCGCTTCTGGCGTGCATGGTCGATGATGGTGGCCAACGTCGTGAGCTTTCCGGAGCTCGGCCTCGCGAGATCCAGCGTACTTGCGATCGTGATCGGACTTGCGAGCGCGGCTTTCCTGGGAGTGAGGGCCGCTACGCCGCTGGGCCGCCGCATGCTCGTCGGTCTCTGGCTCGGGTACGCCACGTTGGGCGTGACCTTCACAAGCCATACGAGCAGCCATTTGTACTACTCGCTCCCGCTCGTCCCGATCATCGCGCTGTCCCTTGCGCCGGTTCTCGCTTTCGTGGTTCACCGACAGCGCAGGGCACCCGTGCTTGTGCGCGTCGCCGCCCTCGTTCTCGTCGCGCTTGTCATCGTCGGCGTCGGATCGAGGGTGGAGCGCAGGCTTGACGACCCGCGCTACGCCCGCGAGGCAGAGACGTATCGGCGAATCGGCGAGGTCACAGCTCACACCACGCGCGCGGTACATGTCGATCGGTACTACGACACGCCCTTGCTCTACTACGCATGGATAGCAAGCAGGCCACTTTACTATCCGGGAGATGGACTAGCCGAGCTCCCTGATCTTGGCGCGCGACTTCGCGAGATAGAAGCCGAGTCTGGCCGGCGCGACTTACTCATCGTGACGGCGATCGATGAACTGCACACACGGGACTCGCTTGCTGCTTTCGTAGAACCGCTTCGTGAAGTTGCGCGTACAAGCGAGTACGCGATCTTTGCATTGCACTCTGAGTGAGAGACGTGGTACGGGCCTCGTACACTCGGCGTCGATGAGCGTCTTTGCCGACCTAATCCGCTACCGCGAGCTCTTTGGCAGCCTTTTCCGGCGCGATCTCCGGGCGAAGTACCGCGGCTCGGTGCTCGGGCTCGCCTGGTCGCTCGTGCACCCGCTCGTCCTTATGGCGGTCTATCTGCTCGTGTTCTCGCTCCTTTGGCGGGTCGCCGAGGTGGGGAGCGGCGACTACTGGCTCTTCCTGCTCTGCGGCCTGCCGGCTTGGGTGTTCTTCGCGACCGCGGCGCAGGCGTCGTCGCGGAGCCTGCTCGAGAACGCGAACCTCATCCGGAAAGTGCGCTTCCCGCGGCAGCTCGTGCCGCTCTCGATCGTCGCCACGCATCTCGTCGGCTTCGCCGTGATGCTCGTGGTAGTCGTTGCGTTGAGCCTGCTTCGGATCCCCGAGGCACGAGACACCGTATGGCTCGCGTTCCCGCTGGGGGCGCTCTTCGCGTGCATGGTCGCCGGTGTCTCGCTTGCGATCGCCTCGCTGAACGCGCTCTTCCGGGACGTCGAGCACCTCTTGACGGCGCTGCTCCTGCCGTGGTTCTTCCTGACCCCGATCCTGTACAGCCTCGACCAGCTTCCCGGCGTCGCCGACTATCCCGTAGCCGAGTTCGCCATCCACTGGGTGAACTTCCTCACCCCACCCATAGAGGCGATGCGGGACGTGCTCTTCTACGGTGAGCTTCCCGCGCTCTCCGAGACGATCTACGTCGTCGTGGCCGCGGTCGTCGCGCTCGCGGCGGGTGCGTTCGTCTTCAGCCGCTCGGACGATCGGATCGCCGTCGAAGTCTGACCACCGCTCGACCCTCGAAGAGCGCGTCCGGGCCGGCGAACGACGGCAGCCCCTCGTGGGTCTGCGGCTCGAGGCCCGCCAGGAGCGAGGGGAGGAGGAGGGGCTCCGAAAAGCGTGGGTTCCGGCCTCCGCCGGGAGCCCAGGGCGCGAATCGGCGTCGCTCGCCGCGCGACACCTCGAGCGCAGGGCCGATCGCCGCGTATCCCTCCTCGTGCGCATCGAGCAGCACCCGCGACCAGTCGGCCTCGGGCAAGGCTCCGGGGACGAGGTGCGCGAACGCGAGGGCGCTCTCTGAGACGAGGGGCTCCTCCTGCGCGGCCAGAGCCGCATCCGTCTCCGCATCCGCCGAACCATGGAGTACGACCTGGAGTCGCCGCTCCGCGATCCGAGGCGCCACCTCGACCGGGATGTCGAGCGGCATCGATCCCACCTCCTCGAACCAGAAGCGGTACTCCTCCACGAGATCGAACGCGAGTCGATAGCTCCCCTGCGGTCGCGGCGCGGCGACCGACACGTCGAGCTCCACCTCCTCGCCCGGCTCGACGACGCGAGGCAGCGGCGCCCGCACGCCATCCCACACGATCGGGTTCCCGAGCGGGTCGAGCCAGTGGTACGCGAGCTGGATCCCCTCCTGTCCGCGCGAGCGCCACGCGGCCGACCCGGCGTTCTCGAGTCGAACGCGCGCCCGTCCCTCGACACCTGCGCGTGCCCCAGCGAGCTCGTAGGCCAGCCAGCGGACGGCGAGCGGCCCCACGGGCACGGCGTGCTCGCCGACTCGTTCCATCCCGAGGCTAGTCTAGGTCGCAGGATGGACACCGGCGAGATCAGCGTCGAAGGCGTCTCGCGGCGGTTCCGCATACGCGCACGAGAGGCTCGCACGCTCAAGGATCTGTTCGTCCAGCGCGGGCAGACCGAAGCGACCGACGTCTGGGCGCTTCGAGACGTTTCGCTCGATGTCGCCCGCGGCGAGGCGGTAGGGCTCATCGGACGGAACGGGTCGGGCAAGACGACCCTGCTCCGCATCGTCTCAGGGATCATCAAGCCCACGGCTGGACGCGTTCGCGCCGAGGGACGGATCGGCTCCCTGCTCGAGCTCGGAGCTGGATTTCACCCCGATTTCACCGGGCGCGAGAACGTCTTTCTGAACGGCGCGATCTACGGGCTGCGCCGAGCAGACATCCGTCAGCGCTTCGACGAGATCGTCGCCTTCGCGGAGCTCGAGCACGCCATCGACCGGCCTGTGCGGACGTACTCCTCGGGGATGACCGTTCGGCTCGGCTTCGCCATCGCCGCGTTCCTGGACGCGGATGTGCTGCTGCTCGACGAGGTCTTCGCGGTCGGCGACGAGTCGTTTCAGCGGAAATGCTTCGGCCGGATCGCGCGGTTCAAGCAGGAGGGCGGGACGATCGTCTTTGTCTCGCACGACGCGTCGGCGGTCGAGCGGCTGTGCGAGCGCGCGGTGCTCCTCGACTCGGGCAGCGTCGCGTTCGACGGGCCTACGCGCGAGGCGATCTCGCGCTATCGGCGAACCTTGGCCGACGACATCGATCCGGCCGAGCGCAGCGCGGGTCTGCGGGAGTGGGGCTCCGGGGAGGCGACAATCGCGTCGGCTCAGCTGGTCGGACAGGAGGGGGCGAGCCGGCTGCAGTTCCTCTCCGGCGAGCCGTTCGCGCTCCGTGTCACCGTCTCCACCGACGGTGTTCCCGCTCCTCGGCTCCAGCTCGAACTGCGCGACGATGCGGGGACGCTCGTCGCCGGGCAGGCCGTCGATCTCGGTGAGCTCGGCTGGGCCGCGGGTAACGGCGAACGGGCTCTCCGCTTCGAGATCGGCTCCCTGCCGCTCGCGGACGGACGCTTCCACCTCCGGCTCGGTCTGACGGATGAGAGCGGCGAGCATCTCTACCACCAGCTCGACGACGCCCTCGCATTCGTCGTCTATCCCGGCGGCGACGAGCGTGGATTCGTCCGCTTTGCAGGGAGCTGGGCACTGGAGGAGAAGTAGGCCGCGCGTGAGCGCTCGCACCTGCCCCGACTGGCCCGAGCTCATGGAGCTCGATCCCGACCTCCAGTTCAAGCACTACATGGTTTCCGAGGTCGGGCTTCCGTCCGAGTCACTGACGCGCATCTCGCACGTCTCCCTCGGTGAGATCGAGATCTGTTGCGACGTCGAGCATCACGTCTTCAATCCGGCCCATACCGACCCTCAGGTGTGCAAGGCGCTGCACGAGACGCACTGGTTCGACGTCCACGAGTGGGCGACGTCCGGCCCTGGCGCGGATGGCACGACCTCGAACGCGGCCTGACGAAAAGCGCCGAGCCGACTGTGGAAGGATCGTCGCAGGCTTTCCACGCTTACAGGGACAGGCACTGTTAAGACGGCGGCGCCGAGGGCGACGCAACGTCGCCCTACACTGCGCGCGTGCCGACGATTGTGATCCCCTACCGCGGCGACGCTAAGCGGAGGCTCCCAGCTCCCGTCCGAGCCGCGGTCGCGATTGCAATGCTCGGTGACGTCGTCTCCGCGGCGGTCGAGGTCGGGAGAGTGCTTGTCGTCACCGGCGATCCGGCAGTTGTTCCGTCCGGTGTCGAAGTTGTGCCCGAGCCAGGGGACGGCCTGGGAGCCGCCGTCTCGGCCGGATTGGCTCGCGTCGAAGGACATGCCCTGGTCATCAACGCCGACCTTCCCTGCGCCACGCCGGCTGCGATCGCGCGGCTGGCCGCGGCCGGACTCGCGCTGGTCGAGGCCGGGGACGGGACCACAAACGCGCTGTCGCTTCCCGACCCGTCCGTGTTCGCTCCGCTCTATGGACCTGGAAGCGCGGCTCGTTTTCGCGCCCATGCGTCGTTCGCGACGGTGGTCATCCCTGAGCTCGAGGATGACGTCGATACCGGAGACGATCTCGAGCGCTACGCGCGATTGCTCGGCCCTCGTACGCGCTCGCTCCTCGCTGTCACGGCGTGAAGGTCGTCCTCCTGTCGGGCGGCGGCGGGGGAGCCCGCTTCGCCCGCGGCCTAGCCGACGCGCTCTCAGAGGATGACCTCACGATCGTCGGAAATGTCGGCGATGACCTCGAGATCCTGGGATTGCATGTCTCGCCCGATCTCGACAGCCTCCTCTACACGCTTGCAGGCTTCATCGATGTGGAGCGTGGTTGGGGCCGCGCCGGGGAGACCTGGACCGCGCTCGTGTCCGCGGCGCGCTGGGGGGGCGAGGATTGGTTTCGGCTCGGCGATCTGGACATCGGACTCCAGCTCGTCCGCACCGAGATGCTTCGCGCCGGTGTGCCGCTATCCCAAGTGACCGCTCAGCTCGCCGAGAAGGCAAGTCTCAACACGCACATCCTCCCGGCCACGGACGACCGGCTGCGAACCCATGTTCAAACCTCCGCCGGCGACTTTCCCTTTCAGGAGTGGTTCGTGGGGCGTGCTCACGAAGACGATGTGTACGCCGTTCGCTGCGAAGGCGCCGACGACGCGAGCCCCGCGCCGGGTGTTCTCGAAGCCATCGCGGACGCGGCGGCAATTCTCGTCGCGCCCAGCAACCCATATCTCTCGATCGGACCGATCCTCGCCGTGAACGAGATTCGCAGCGCACTCGAGTCCCGGCGTGCCCGCTGCGTTGCAGTCAGTCCGCTCGTCGGGGGCAAAGCCGTCTCGGGCCCGCTCGACCGTATGCTCTCGCGCATGGCGGGGGGCACCACACCCGCCCATGTAACAGACTGTTACTTGGGCGTGATCGACGCGCTGGTCATCGACCGGGCGGACGCGCCGGCCGCGGCAAAGGTCGAGCTCGTGGCAACGACGACACTCATGCGCGACCGAGATGCCGCACGCCGGCTGGCGGAGAAGGCTCTGGAGGTCGCGTGCGGATAGCGATCGTCGGCGGCACGGGACCATTCGGAGTCGCGCTCGCCACCCGCCTGCGGGAAGCCGCGTACGAAGTCGTGCTCGGCTCGCGAGACGCTGCCCGCGCGAAAGCCGCGGCCGCCGAGCTCGGGGTCGAGGGAGCGACGAACGCCGAAGCCGTCCGCGACGCAGATCTCGTCGTCTTGGCCACCAATGCGGAAGCCGTGCTCGACACCGCACAACTCCTTCGAGCGGACATCGGCTCGACGCCCATCCTGTGCGTCGCATCCGAGCTTCGTTTCACGCCTTCCGGCGTTCTACCGTCCCCCGAGGCCGCGTCCCTGGCAGAGCGCGTCCAGGCGCACCTCGACACGCCGGTCGTCGCCGGCCTGCACTCGCTCGCCGCCTCGACCCTCGGCAAAGACGAGCCTCCCGACGAGGACGCCTTCGTCTGCGGCGACGACCCCGACGTGAAGACGCGCGTGCTCGAGCTCGCCGGGCGGCTCATTGCCGGGCGGGCTTTCGATGCCGGCCCGCTCGCGAGCGCGCGCGCTCTCGAGGGCATGATCGCGGTGGCCGTGAACCTGAACAAGCGTTACCGCGGCCATGCCGGCATCCGCGTGACCGGCCTCCCTTGAGCGGCGAGCTCCGCGTCATCCCGCTGCGCGGAATTCCAGAGCTCGACGAGGGAGACGACCTCGGTGCGCTCCTCGTCGAGTCGGCGAAGAGCGCGGCGGGGCTGGAGTCCGGCGACGTCGTCGTCGTCGCGCAGAAGGCAGTCTCGAAGGTCGAGGGCCGCGTGCTGCACCTCGACCAGGTCCGGCCCTCGTACCGAGCGCGCGAGCTAGCGGGAGACGAAGACGCACGCCGCATCGAGGCGATCCTCCAGGAGAGCCGTCGGATCGTCCGCATGAGACCGCCGACGCTGATCATCGCCGAGACGCGTCACGGGTTCGTCTGCGCCTCGGCTGGGGTCGACCGGTCGAACGCGAAAGGGCCAAGCACGCTGATCTTGCTTCCACTCGATCCAGACGCGTCGGCTCACCTCCTTCGGGACCGCATCCGACAGCTCGCGAGAGTCGACGTGGGCGTCGTCGTCAGCGACTCCTTCGGACGTCCTTTCAGGCGCGGCACGACCGACATCGCCCTGGGGGTGGCTGGACTTCGCCCGCTCCTCGATCTCAGAGGAACGCGAGACTCGACGGGGTACGAGCTGCACGCCACTGAGATCGCAGTCGCCGACGAGATCGCAGGCGCGGCCGAGCTCGTGATGGGAAAGACGGACGGGGTTCCGGCGGCGATCGTGCGTGGCCTCGAGCTACGCGGTGACGGTAGCGGACAGGATCTGCTCATGCCCAGCGAGCGCGATCTCTTCCGCTAGCGAGTCGACTAGACTCGACCCGTGCGCAGGTACGCGATTTGGGGGACTTCGACTTCCCCGGCCCACGAGGAATGGGTCGCCATGGTCGGCAAGCAGTTCGAACACGACGACTTCGTTCAGGTCGACGATGTCGCCGACGCGGACTTCGTCCTCAACATGTTCGATCCGGCCGACCCGAAGGCATTCAGGCGCTCATCGCGCGGCACGTACTCGGCGGCGTTCTACGAACTCGCCGAGGCGCCCGAAGATGCGCTCAAGGAGAGTTACCCGATGCTCGTCCGCACCCTCTCCAATGTCGTCCTCCTGCGAGTCCCGGGCAAGGGGGTCTGGTTCACGACGATGGAGCGTGGCACGTATTACGTCGCGGACGACCCGGCGGAGATATACGAGCGGCTCGAGCCGCTCGCGACCTCGCGGCTCGTCATCGACAACGAATGGATTCCGGACCTCGAGCCTGAACTTTGGGACGGGGACGAGATGACCGCAGACATCGAGTCCGCCGGCCGCCGGCTGGACGAGCTCGACCTTCTGCCCTCACCTTTCCCGGTGGAGGAGTACCTCTCCGGTCGCGACCTCCGTCACGTCATGCGCCTCTACTCGGTGGGCGGGCTCTCGTACGGGAACCTGTCTGCGAGGAAGGACGAGACGCGCTTCTGGATGAGCGCGTCAGGGGTCGACAAGTCGAAGCTGGAAGACGTCGGGCGTGACATCCTGATGGTCAAGGACTTCGACGACGAACGCGGGATGATCGTGCTCAGCGTCCCGCCGGGCATCGAGCCCAAGCGCGTATCAGTGGATGCGATCGAGCACTGGACGATCTACCAGGCGCACCCCGAGGTCGGCGCCATCCTGCACGTGCACGCCTGGATGGAGGGCATTCCGGCGACCGACGTGAACTACCCCTGTGGCACGCAGGAGCTCGCGGTCGCCGTCGCCGACCTGGTTGCGCTCGAGCCGGATCCGGCGCACGCCGTTATCGGCCTGCGAAACCACGGGCTCACCTGCACGGGCGACAGCCTCTCGGAGATCCTTGATCGCGTCGCGTCGAGGGTTCTCCGGCAAGTTCCGATGACATAGCGCTTTCCGCCGAAATACATCTCGGATTACATCCCGTGATCAATGGCCGTCCCTCGAACGAGGGAGTAGCGTCCCGGCCATGATCGAGGTCGCCACACGTAAGGAGTCGCCGCCGATCACCGAGCGCCAGCGCGAGGTCGTGATGCTTCTTGCTGCCGGCTGTTCCAACGAGGAGGTCGGCGAGCGTCTCGGAATCTCCCCCAGAACCGCCAAGGCGCACTGCGACGTGCTGCGCCAGAAGCTCGGCGTCAGGCGCCGACGCCAGATCCCGATCGCCTACCGACTCTTGACCGGAGAGGATCCACTGTCCCCGGAGTACGGCTGGGCGCTGGCGAAGCAATCCCGCCGCTGACTGGGCGCCCCGGCCGCGACGACTCCCGCCGTCGCGGGCGCCCAGGCTTCCCCGGAACGGTGTTAGGGTCGGTGCTGGGAGCAGGGACTTCGGGCTATGACAAGCACTGCGACAGGAGGCGTCCGGCAGCGCCGCCGAGTAATCCAGCGGCCCCGTCTGGTTGCACTGCTCGACGAGTCGAAGGCTCGTATCAGGACGCTCGTGGCGCCGGCGGGATACGGCAAGACGACGCTCGCCGAGCAATGGGTCCAGGCGGAAGGCCGTCGCGGAGCCTGGTTCACCGCGCGCCGTTCGTCCACGGATGTCGCTGCGTTGGCTCTCGGGATCGCGCGCGCATCGACGGTCCTCGTACCGGATTGCGACGAGCGGCTGCGCGAGCACCTTCGCGCGCTCTCCGGCTCGACGGCGCAGGTCGACGTGCTCGCCGAAATCTTGGGCGAGGACCTGGCGAACTGGCCGAGCGACGGCTGGCTCGTCATCGACGACTACCAAGAGATCGTCGGGGCAGAGGATGCGGAGCGCTTCGTCTCGGCTCTCGTGGCGGCGGCTCCGCTCCAGCTGCTCGTCGGATCCCGTCAAAGACCGTCATGGGTGACCTCGCGCGCAATTCTCTACGACGAAGTGTTTGAGCTGAGTCAGACGTCGTTGGCTATGAACGCAGTTGAGGCATCGGAGGTGTTGGCCGGACGCAGCCCTCCATCAGCATCGGGCCTCGTTGCGATTGCCAACGGGTGGCCCGCAGTGATAGGTCTCGCTGGCGTCTCGAGCGCCGAGCTTCATGATCCGGATCAACTACCCGAGTCGCTCTATCGCTTCTTCGCCGAAGAGGTGTTCGCGTCGTTGGACGACGAAGTGAAGTCCGGGCTGGCGACGCTCGCCGTTGCGCCTGTGCTCGATAGGGGTCTCGCGATCGCGCTTCTCGGGCAGGATAACTCTGAGATCGTATGCTCGGGAGCGCTCGACGTAGGAATCCTCGTAGAGCGAGGTGGATTTCTCGAGCTACACCCTCTCGCGCGATCTTTCATCGAAGACCGATGCGCTCAGCTGGGCTTTACGCCCGGGTCGCACAGCGTCGCCATTTCCCTCGGCCACTACCAAAGCCATCGAGATTGGGACGCAGCGTTCGAAGTCATCGCCCGCAATCGCCTCGGCGAAGAGCTAGAGCGACTCGTTCTCGATGCGCTCGACGACATGCTGGGCACAGCGCGACTTCAGACCGTCGAAGCGTGGTGTGATCTGGGCGCGAGCTTAGGAGTACAAACCCCGGCGTTCTCTCTAGCGCATGCGGAAGTCGCTCTCCGTCAAGGACAGCTGTCGGAGGCGCAGCTGCATGCCGAGGTAGCGGCCGAGGGCGATACCGAGTTGAAGTTTCGAGCTCTTTATGTTGCTGGGCGTGCTGCTCACATCGCTTCACGAGAGGAGGAAGCGCTCGAGCTGTATCGGCGGGCAGAGACGCTAGCTCCCAACCATGTCGCACGTCGTGACGCGCTCTGGGGTCAACTAATGTGCGGTATAGAGCTCGAGTTGCCGGGAACCGCCGCGGATTTGCACGCTCTGGTTTCGAGTGTCTCACGCACAGATCCAAGGGGCGTTGTGCAGTCTGTGGCATATGGAATGGCGTATGGAACTCGATTCGGACGCATCGATCTGACGGATGCTCGCGCGGCCTACGGGCTACTCCCTACTCTTGACGATCCACTTGTGGTCTCTTCATTCCAGGCTATGTATTCGTGGGTGCTTGAACTCACAGCTCGATATGACAGCTCGATCCAGGTTGTTCAGGAACTTCTAGACACAACAACGCGTTATAGACTTGACTTCGCGGTTCCTTATGCTCTGTCCACGGCTGCTGCTTCATGGGCCGGCAAACGACAATGGCAGCAGGCACGGGAGTTCGCAACCGAAGCTCTTGTGCGGTCGCGAAGGACACGAGACGTATCCGCGGAGCAGAACGCATTTTCGGTGTGTTCGCGAGTTCTGGCTCAGCAAGGACACCAGCAAGAAGCGCTGGAGCTTGAAATGCCGTCGCTCCGTAACGCGTTGCCGGCTGCGCGCGCGGAAGTGGTCTTGTGTCGCGCTCTCGTTCTCGCATCTGCCGGTAGAGTCGAAGAAGCTCGACAAGTCGCGCGTGGAGTGCAGTTCTTGTCCCACGCCATCCTGCCGACGGTGCTCGTGGCGGCTGTCGGAGCTGTCTCCGCAGTAAAGCAGTGCGATCCCAACGCGATTGAGCGGATTCTCACGCTTGAGGAAGCTGCGTTCGCAACCGGAGCCCTCGATCTGCTCGTCACTACGTACAGGTCAACACCCGCGCTTCTACCGCTCCTCTTGAAGGCCACTCAAGAGCGCGAACGCCTTGGTCGACTTCTTAAGCGAGTGGGCGATGACGACTTGGCCGCTGCGGCTGGTCACCGCATCACTGACGATCACGATCCCGTGGCGCGTCTATCGGCGCGTGAACGCGAGGTCTACGAGCTGCTTGGCCAGGGTCTTACCAACCTTCAGATTGCCGGACTCCTCTTCATCAGCGAGGGAACCGTGAAAGCTCACGTTCATCGCATCTACGACAAGGTTGGGGTTCGGTCAAGGACGGCGGTGGCAGTGCAAGCCGCGCTTGCTCGCGAATCAGGCAACTTCGGCAATTGAAGGCAAGCCAGCTGTGGGCGACTCGTAGACGCCGCTCTGTGCAAACTTGAGGAAGTCCTGCCGTTTCGCGACGCGGTAATCGTCGTCCGCACCAGCGAGGATGGCCTCGAAGGCTGCGACGACAGCGGTGTCAAACTGGCTGTGGACGGCCTGAGCTAATCGCAGCCGCGCCACGCGACTTGGCATAGCATCGCGATACGGCCGATCAGACGTCATCGCGTTATACGCATCGGCGACGGCGATGATGCGAGAAACGAGCGGAATTGTTTCTCCGCTAAGGCCGTCTGGGTAACCCTGGCCATCGATCCGCTCGTGATGGAAACGTACGACTGTGGCAATCTCCGAATAGTCGTCAACGTGCGCGAGGATGCGCTCTCCGATTGCGGAGTGCTCCTGCATTTGTCGCCGCTCCTCCAGCGTCAGCGCGCCGGGCTTCTCGAGCAGCCCAGGGGGAAGCCCAATCTTGCCGATGTCGTGCACAAGCCCGCAGAGGTACGCGTGCTCTTGGATTTCAACAGAAAGACCCATCCGCGCGGCGATATCGCGTGAGTAGATAGCGACCGTTGCGGAATGGCCTGCCGTGTAGCGATCGCGTGCATCAAGTGTGGCGATCAAGGCAGCAGCAAACTGAAGGTTGGCACGCTCGAGAGTTTCATTCACGGTCGAGAGATCGGCGGCCAAGCGTCGCTCCTCTTGGTAAAGTCCATAGAGGCGCTGGGCTGCCATTCCTGGTACGAGGAAAAAGGCGATTGTCCACGGCGAGACCTCGACATACATGACGGCGAGAAGGGCCACGACCGGCGCGTAAAGAGGAGGTACAAGTACGAGCAGTGGAATGACTGCGCGCGCCGTGTCGGAGACGGACCCCCCGCGAATTGCAATCGTGAGGAAGGAGAACACGATTTCGAGAGTTTCCGCCACGAACGCGCCGACTAAAGTTGCCGCAATGATGCCGCCCAACTGGGATGGCACGAGCATCAGCGTCCCCTGCGCTGCCAACCCAGTGGCTGCGCCCCCCAAGAATCGAGTGCTCGTATACGTCGCCCATTTTAGGCGAGGTGCTCGGCTTGCATTGCGGGACATTAGTTCGGGATCGCCCAGCATTGATGTCCCGCCCACGACGGCCGCCGCCAGGGGGCCAAGGAGTACAGCCGCTAACAGGGTAGGCAGGGCGCTGGTCGAGAGCTCGATGCTCTTTGTGAGCCGGACGCTCGTTCTCTCAAGAACTGCGGCGGCCACGGCGAGTGCCAGCACGGAAATCGGGGCTTCTAACCCGTAGCCCGCGTAGAGGAGTGCCGCGCCGACAAGAATCGCTGTAGTGATCAGTGCTGCGACGTAGGCCACCGTCCTTAGTTGGACGTGAGGCGTCTGACGGAAGCCTTGCAGCATCCCTCGAAAGGGGTATACCATCCGGGTGCCGTCAGTTCCCAATCGAGGAGTCGTCATGGTTTGTGGACCTAAGACCTGGTAGGGCCGTCTCATCCTCAGTTCTCCAACAGGGTCGGGCATCCCTCTTTCGGGGTAGCTGCCCAGGTACCAACCCTGCGGAGAGACAAATGAGACGGGTCGTTGTGTAGCTACGCAATGAGCCCACGCCGGAAGCCGACCGCTACGGCGTGGGCTCTACTGCGCGATTGCAGTTTCGCGAGTAGATGGCGGACGTGTGACTTGACCGTCTCCTCCGAGAGGAAGAGGCGCTCACCGATCTCTCGATTCACCAGTCCGTCTGCAACAAGCTGAAGAACCTCGATCTCACGCGCGGTGGGATCCTGACCGACCTCGCGGGTGGAGGGCGATGTGAACGGGATGACCGAGCCGTGCCGGCGCGAGCTACGGCGTGCCGCAGCCGCCTCGAAGCGGCGGCTGTGGTCCCGGTAGCGGTCAAGGATCTCCTTGCGCTCAGCGGCGTCCACGCTTCCGGTATCGGCGGTGCCGCCGACCCGCTTTAGGACGTGCCGTTCGTATTCGCTCGAATGGGGGAGTCGGTGGGCACCGAAGCAGGGGAGGTGGGCAGGATCCGCCCTGCCTTGATGTCCTCCGCGTAATGGCAGGCGACAAGATGTCCATCGAGCGCACGGAGCAACGGCTCGTCCTCGGCGCAGCGCGTCGGCTGGACGAACGGGCAGCGCGTGTGGAAGCGACATGCGTCCGGCGGGTTCGCCGGGCTGGGTAGGTCGCCCTCGACCCGAATCGCCGTGCGGCGTCTCTCCACGCGAGGGTCAGGGATGGGGATCGAAGAGAGCAATGTGATCGTGTATGGATGGAGCGGGTTTATGTAGAGGTCGTCGGCCGGAGCGACCTCGACGATCTTTCCGAGATACATCACCGCGATCCGGTCTGAGATGTGGCGGACGACGGCAAGGTCGTGTGCAATGAAGAGGTAGGTCAGCCCGAACTCCGTCTGGAGCTCTTCCATGAGGTTGATGATCTGCGCTTGGATCGAGACATCGAGCGCCGAGACCGGCTCGTCGCAGACGAGGAACTCCGGGTTGAGCGCGAGCGCTCGCGCCACGCCGATGCGCTGCCTCTGGCCACCTGAGAACTCATGCGGGTACCGGCCGACGGCATCTGGCGGCAGACCGACGAGGGAGAGCAGCTCACGAACGCGGGCTCCCGTCTCCGAGCGCCCGCCTGAGATCGAGTGGATGCGAAGCGGTTCGCCCACGATGCGCCCGACCGAATGTCGAGGATTGAGCGATGCAAAGGGATCCTGGAAGACCATCTGCATCCGCCGCCGCAGTGGACGCAGAGCGCTCTCCTTCAAGTGCGTGATGTCCTGTCCGTCGAAGATCACGCGGCCGGAGGTCGGCTCGTAGAGGCGCAGGATCGCCCGGCCGAGGGTCGACTTTCCGCAGCCGGACTCGCCGACGAGCCCGAGCGTGTCCCCTTGCTCGATGGTGAAGGAGACATCGTCGACCGCCTTGATGTCGCCGACGTGGCGATCGAGCACGATCCCGCTCGTGATCGGGAAGTAGACCTTGAGCGAGTCGACCTCGAGGAGCGGGCTCACGCTGCGCCCTCGAGCTGCTGCCTCCAGAGATCCGCAGGAACAGGGTTGAAGCAGGCGATCCGGTGCCCAGGCTCGACCGGCTCGAGCTCAGGGAGCACGTCGGTGCACACCTGGATGCGGTTCGGGCACCTTGGCGCGAACGGGCACGAGTGGGGCGGACTGAGCATGTTCCGCGGCGAGCCGGCGATCGGCTGCAGCGCTTGCCGTCGCGCCGTATCGAGCCGCGGCACGCTTCGCAGCAGGCCGTAGGTGTACGGGTGCTGAGGCGCCGCGAATACTTGGTCGACTGAGCCGGTCTCGACGAAGGTGCCCGCGTACATCACATGGACGCGCTCGCAGATCCCCGCGACGACCCCGAGGTCGTGCGTAATGAGGATCATCGAGGTTTCGCGGTCGGAGACGAGCTCGCGCAGAAGATCGAGGATTTGAGCTTGGATCGTGACATCGAGCGCCGTCGTCGGCTCGTCGGCGATGAGCAACTTCGGCTCGCAGGCGAGCGCCATCGCGATCATCGCCCGCTGGCGCATCCCACCCGAGAACTGATGCGGGTAGTCGCCGAGACGCTGCCGTGCGCTCGGAATGCCGACCTGGTCGAGAAGCTCTGCCGAGCGCTGATCGGCCGGCCGTCGCTCCATGTCGAAGTGGGTCTCCAGAGCCTCCCGAATCTGGCGCCCGACCGTGAGGACCGGGTTCAGCGAGCTCATCGGGTCCTGAAAGATCATGGCGATCTCTCGCCCGCGAATCTTTCGCAGCTGCTGGTCGTCGAGCTTCAGCAGGTCGCGCCCGCCGAACATTGCGCTGCCGCTTGTGACTCTCCCCGCGCGGGAGAGGATGCCGAGTAGGGCCAGCGAGGTCACGCTCTTCCCGCAACCCGACTCGCCGACGATGCCGAGGGTCTCGCCGGCTGCCACCTCGAACGAGATGCCGTTGACGGCGTAGACGGTGCCACGGCTCGTCCAGAACTCCACCTGCAGGTCCTCCACCGACAGCAATGGCTCACGCACCGTCAGCGCCCTCTGAGCTTTGGGTCAAGACCCTCGCGCAGCCCGTCCCCGATCAGGTTGAAGCCGAGAACGGAGATCACGATCGCGACACCGGGGATGATCGCCAGGTGCGGAGCCGTCTGCAGGTACCGCACGGTGTCGGTGAGCATCGTTCCCCATTCGGGCGTGGACGGATCCTGGGGCCCGAGGCCGAGGAAGCCGAGCCCGGCGGCGTCGATGATCGCGGTGGCCAGCGCGAGTGTCGCCGCGACGATGATCGGTGAGATGGCGTTCGGGAGGATGTGCGAAACGAGAATCGTTCGGCGCGGGACGCCGATCGCTCTCGCCGCGAGGACGAAGTCGTTTTCCTTCTGCCCTAGCACCGAGCCACGCAGCAGCCGCGCGAAGATCGGGACGTTGACGACCCCGATGGCGATCATGATCGAGAAGAGGCCCGGCCCCAGCATCGCCGCGATGCCGATGGCCATGAGCAGGCCGGGGATCGAGAGCATGATGTCCATCAGCCGCATGATCACGGTGTCGGTCTTGCCCCCGAAGAAGCCCGAAAAGGCTCCTAAAGCGATCCCGATCGAGACTCCGACGCTGACCGCGACGACCCCGATGAGGAGCGAGAAGCGCGCCCCGTAGACGACGCGCGAGAACTCGTCCCGGCCGAGCTGGTCGACGCCAAACCAATGATCGGCGGACGGTCCCGGACAGCAGCCCTCCCGCAATAGGCTCAAATCCTGCTCGCGCGGATCGTAGGGCGCGATCAAAGGCGCGAATGCCGCGGTTAGGACGAACAATGCGACGAGCACGAAGCCGACGATCGCGCCCGGGTTGCGGACGAGTCGACGCCAAGCCTCGCTCCAGAGCCCGCTCGGGGCCTCTAGCTGGATCTCTGCGCTCTCGAGCTGGGCTACCGACACGGCTAGCTCACCCGGATGCGAGGGTCAAGAAGAGCGTAGGAGACGTCAACGAGCAGGTTGACGATCACGAAGACGAGCGCGACGAAGAGAATACCGCCCTGCAGCACCGGATAGTCGCGGCTCTCGATCGCCCCGGCGAGCCAGGTGCCCATGCCTGGGATCGCGAACACCGTCTCGGTGAGGATCGCGCCGGAGAGGAGCAGGCCCGTCTGCAGGCCGATGATCGTGACGACGGGGAGCATTGCGTTGCGGAAGACATGACGTCGGTCGACGATGCTCGAGCTGACGCCCTTGGCGCGTGCCGTGCGGACATAGTCCTCGTTCTGGACGTCGAGCACGGCGGCCCGCGTGATGCGCGCCACGATGGCGAGGGGGATGGAGCCGAGCGCGATCGCCGGCAGGATCAGGTGAGCGGCTGCGTCCCAAGCGGCTTGGGGGTTCAACGTGATGATCCCGTCGAGAACGTAGAAGCCGGTCGGGTGGTCGGCGCTGATGAGAACGTCTTGCCGGCCGATCGTCGGTAACCAGCCGAGCTCCACCGCGAACAAGTACTTGAGCAGGATCGCCAAGAAGAAGACCGGAATCGAGATCCCGATCAGGGACGTTACGAGGCTCCCGTGGTCGAAGACACTGCCGTGGCGTTTTGCCGCGAAGAAACCGAGCGGCACGCCGAGGGCCATGGCGAAAATCATCGCAGCGAGCGCGAGTTCGATCGTCGCCGGAAAGCGCCGCTCGATTTCCTCGGTCACGGGGCGCCGGGAGGCGATGCTCGTGCCGAGATCCCCGCTTGCGAGCTTCTCGAGGTACTTCAGGTACTGGACGTAGATCGGCCGATCGAGACCGTAGATGCGCTCGATCTGCTCGACCGCTTCAGGAGTCGCGCGCTCACCGAGCAGCGACTCTGCAGGGCCTCCTGGTAGCGCGCGGATCCAGAGAAAGAGGAGGATCGAGAGCCCGAGCAGGATCGGGACGAGCAACAGCAGCCGGCGGGCGACGAAACGCAGCACTTAGACCGTCACCCGCCGGCTGTCCGCTATGGCACTACTCCTCGGTTTCCTCGGTCTCGGTTTCCTCGGTTTCCGTAGTTTCGGTCTCGCTGGTTTCCGTTTCCTCGTCGTCCGTTGCCCCACCTGCCTCGACCGTGGCGAAGGACTCGCCGCCGACCCCGACCGGGCTCGGGATGAAGCCCTGGACGTCGCTCGAGAACGCGAGAGCAGCCTTGTTGTGTGCGTAGGGAACGCCGGCGGCGAAGGCCATGATCTTACGGTTGGCCTCCTGGTAGAGCTGCTCGCGTTGCGCCGGATCGGACTCTTCCTCGGCCTGGTTCAGCAGATCGTGGATCTCCGGGTTCTCGAAGCCCCACGAATCGCTGGGCGCCTGGAAGAACGTGCCGATGAAGTTGTCGGCATCTGCGAAGTCGGCGATCCAGCCGATCAGGTTGAGGTGGCCGGCCGTGCCGGCATTGACCCGACTCACGTAATCGGGGCGCCAGGGAGCGGTTCGAGCCGTCACCTTGAACCCGGCGGCGTTCAGGTCGGCCGCCATCGCCTCGAAGTTGCGCTTCGGATCCGGCATGTAGTCACGGCTGATGTCCGTTGGGTACCAGAACTCGACTTCGACGGGCAGCGTCAAGCCGGCTTGCTGTAGCAGCTGCCGAGCCTTCTGCGGACTGTACTCGTAGATCTGCACGTCATCGGCGTAGCCCACGATCTCCTTGGGCATGAACTGCGTCGCGACCACGCCGCGTCCTCCGTAGAAGGAGTTGACGATCTCTTCGCGGTTGATGGCATGCGAGACGGCTTGCCGCACCTCGAGCTTGTCCATGGGCGGCTTGGCATGGTTGATCGTGACCCAGCCCACGTTGAACGGCGGACGCTCGAGCAGCTGAAGGTTGCCGTCGCCCTCGATCGTGGACACGTCCTGGGGCTCGACCAGGTCATAGCCCTGGATCTCGCCCGTCTGCAATGCCTGGAGGCGGGCCGCGTTGTCGCCGATCGGCCGGAAGATGACCTTCTCGGTCAGCGCCTGCTCGCCCCAGTAGTCGTCGTTGCGGACGAGGACCAGCTGCTCGCCGACAGTCCAGGACTCGAACTTGTACGGGCCCGTGCCCGTCGGGTGCTCGGTGGAGTACGTCCCATCCGGCGTGAAGATTCCGTCGTCGTTCTGTGCGCCTGCGTCCGCCTCGAACTCCTCGAGTGCGGCGGGACTCACGATGTGAATGCTGGGCAGGGTCAGCGTCGAGAGGATCGTCGCTGAGGGCTTGGTGAGGTTCAGCGTAACGGTTGATTCGTCGACCGCCTCACAGCTCTTGTACAAGCTGTCTTCGGGGCCAATGCTGCCTTCGGTCGGATTCTTGAAACCGCCCCCGAATCCGAACTGCCAGTAGTACGTCGTCCCTTCGCCCTGCAGCGCGGCTGGGAAGTTGAACCAACGTTCGAAGTTGAAGCAGACGGCCTCGGCGTTGAACGGCTCGCCGTCGTGGAACGTCACGTCCTCGCGGAGGTTGAACGTCCAGGCAAGACCGTCGTCGCTCGTCGTCCAGTCGGTCGCGAGCGAGGGAATGACCTCTGAGGTGCCCGGCTTGAGCGCGGTGAGGCCCTCCGTCATCTGGTACAGGATCCGGATCGATTCGCCGTCCGAGATCAGCGCGCCATCGAGCGCGGTCGGATCGGCGGCCGTTCCGTAGACAAGCGTGTTCTCATCGCCACTGCCGCTGCCACCGCAACTGACCGCGACGAACGCGAAAACAGCCACGATGCCCGCGAGAAGCGGCACCTTCAATCTTCCCATGTTTCTCCCTTCGCTGAAAATTCGGCGTCTGAGACGGCAGTATCGCAAGAGACGCTACGCGGGCAGGCAAGTAGACACTCCCGGTG